>CAZMBS010000030.1:0-21429 GCA_964564295.1 uncultured Streptomycetaceae bacterium | reverse complement strand
GGATGCGCCTTGTCGCGCACTTCGATCCAGCCCTTGCTGCAGTACACCGCGAAGCGCCCGTCGAACGGCGTCGCGAGTATCGCCGACAGCAACGCGTGCCCGCCACCCCGGAACGTGATCATCGCCGCCAGCGTGTCGCCGTTCGACAGCGCGCTGCCCAGCTGTTTCACGCTGCACAGCACGCTTTCCGCCGCGCCGAACACGCCGACCGACAGGTCGAGTATGTGGATGCCGGTTGCCGTCATCGGACCGGCGGGAGCCTCCTGCGGCGTCAACCGCCAGTTGTCCGCCGGCAGCGCGAGGAACTTGTCCTGGCTGAAATTGGCCTCGATCTGCAGCGGCCTGCCGAGTTCGCCGGACCGGATCGCGCGCATGAGGTCCAGGATCGGCGGCTCGAACCGGCGCTCGTGCCCGACGGCAATCTGCACTCCGTTCCGGTTGACCGCCTCGAGCGCCCGCTCGGCGTCCGCGCGCGTCAACGACAGCGGCTTCTCGCAGAATACGTGTTTTCCGGCATTGGCCGCGGCGATGATCTGTTCGGTATGCACCGAGTGCGGCGAGCACAGCAGCACGGCCGCGACCTTCGGATCGTTCAGCACCTGCGCGTAGTCGGCGACGATGTCGAATCCGTGCTCGCGCGCGAAATCCGCCTCCGAGGCCGGATTGCGTTTCATGCCCTTCACGACCCGAAGCTTCGTGCTTTTCGCGCACAGCGTGGCAAGCGTCTTGCCCCACCAGCCCATTCCGACCACCGCGACGTCAAGCATGCGCATGCCTCCTTCGTTTCATGATACCGCAAGCAATCCGCGCCCCTGCAGGTAGCGCCGCCCCTTCTGCGCGAGGCCGTACGCGGGCGGCGCGCCGTCGGCAACCACGCGCACGAACTCATGGCGCGCGAGAAACCCGAGGTAACTCTCGACCATCGCGAAATTGAGCCCGCAAGCCGCGGCGATTTCGCCGGCGCTCGCGCGCGCATGTCCCGACAGATGCTGCAGCGCGCGCACGGCGTCGCCGTCCAGCGTCTCCCAGGTTTCGGTGAACAGCGCGAGCGCCTCGTCGCGCAGCCGCGCGTTTTCCGCCTTCAACGTTGCGTTTTCCCGTTCCAGGGATTCCAGCGCGGCGCGATACCGCTCCGCCGCCGGCACTGCCGCCAGGAGTTCCGCCACCACGCCCACGGGATCGTCTCCGCGCAAATCGAAAGGCGCGATTCTACACAACCTGCCGGTCGCCACGGGCGGCGGATTCAAGAAGTTCAACACGCCGGCCGTAATCCTGGATTGACCCGGATTCCGCACGCGCGCCCCATGTCCGCCCTGCAGCCCGCCACGACCGATCACCGCATCGGCAGATTTCGCCTGCTGCGCCCCCTTGGCCAGGGCGCCGAAGGCGTGGTGTATCTTGCCGCCGACCCCGAACTCGGCCGCGAGGTCGCGATCAAGACCCTTTCGCTCGGCACGTCGCCGGACCCTGCCCGCATCGATCAACTGCTGGGAGCGGCGCGCACCGCCGGCGCGCTGAGCCACCCGAACATCGTCCCCGTATACGAAGCCGGCATCGACGCCGGCCTCCCCTACGTCGTTTTCGAATACGTCGAGGGCACCACGCTCGCGCGGCAACTGGCGTCGAACGGGCCGATGCCGATGGCCGAAGCCGTGATCATGATGAGCCAGATCCTTGCCGGCGCCGCGCAGTTGCACGCGCGTCAGTTCATCCATGGCGACATCAAACCCGCGAACATCCTGGTCGGCACGAACGGCGTGCCGCGGCTCAGCGATTTCGGACTCGCGCGAATCGCGCGCGCGGCATCTTCCGATACCGCGGCGTCCGGCACGGTGCGTTACATGGCGCCGGAGTATTTCGACGGACGGCCCGTCGACTGTCGCGCCGATGTCTTCGCGCTGGGGATCGTGTTTCACGAAATGCTCACGGGAGAAGCCGTATTCGGCAAGGGCAACGCGCACGCGCAGATCTACCGTGTCGTGCACGAGGCGGCCCCAGCGCCGTCGACGCGAAACGCGCGTATCGCCCCGGAAATCGACGCGATCGTCCTGAAGGCCCTGAACAAGGATCCCGCGCAGCGTTTCGCCGACGCCGCCGACATGCGGCGCGCGCTCGACCGCGTGCGCGTCGCGCCCGCGGCTGCCGACCGGGTCGTCGTGAGCGAGCAGGCCGTTCACGGCACCGTCGAGTTTCTGGTGCGGCGCATGGCACACAAGAGCGACTTCCCGGCCCTGTCGGCCAGTTTCAGCCGCATCAACCGGATTTCGTCCCAGGCGGACGACAGCTCGATCCGATCCCTGTCGGACATGGTGATGCGCGACTTCGCGCTCACGCAGAAACTGCTGCGGCTGGTCAACGCCGCGGCCGTGGGTGCCGGCAAGGTCACCAAAGTCTCCCAGGCCATCACGATCCTCGGCGTCGGGCAACTGCGCGCGGTCGCGACGGCCATGATGCTCGCCGGCGGAGGCCATGCCGCGAAATCGCCGCAGATCGGAGCCGCGCTGACCGATGCATTCGTCGCCGGCGTGATCGCGCGCAACGTCGGACGCATGACCGGCCTTGCCGCCGTGGAGGAACTCTTCATCTGCGGGATGTTCAGCCCGCTGGGTGAACTGCTCGCGCTTTATTATCTCGCCGACGAACACGCCGAGATCGCACGGCGCATCGCGGAGGACGGAATCGAACCGGACGCGGCGTCCCGGGCCGTGTTGGGACTCACGTACGACGAACTCGGCAGCGCCGTGGCGCAACACTGGCAGTTTCCGCCGGAAATCGTCAGCGCCCTAGCGCCGCTGCCGCAGCAAGCGCCGTCCGCCGCGCGGTCGACGGCCGACCGGCTGTGGCATTGCGCCGGTTATGCGCGCGAGCTGTGCGCACTGTCCCGCAAAACCGATCCCGCCGCGCGCGAGAGTGCGCTGCAGGCCCACATCGAGCGGTTCGCAGGCACGATCGTGATCGACCCCGCGAAGGTTCGGGAACTGATGATGCATTCGGTGGAAGTCGCCGGGAAATATGTCGCCGCCGCCGGCCTGCCGGTATCGAACACGCCCATGCTGGAAGGCATGCGCGCGCTGTGCGGCGGCGCTGCACCGGGCGGCGCTGCACCGAGCGCCGTTCCACCGAGCCCGCGAAGCGAATCCCCGTCGGAAAAAGCCGCCGCGGTGGCGCCGTCGGCCCCCGCGCCGGCGCCGAAACGTGCACCGGTCCCGAAAGCCCCGACGCCCGCCGCGACCGATTGCGGCTGGGGCGCGCGGCTCCGGCTGGCATGGCGGTCGCTTTTCTGAAACCGCCCGGCGCGGCCGCGACTACTCGCCGCGTATTCCTGCCTGCTTGACCACGCGGCTCCACAGCGCGGTCTCCGCGCGGATATGCGCCACAAACTGCTCCGGCGTGCTGCCCACGGCCTCGGAACCCTCGCCGAGCAGGCTCTTCGCCATGTCCGGCGACTGCATGGCCTTTTGCGTCTCCGCCGTCAGCCGATCGACGACGGGCTTCGGCGTTTTCAGCGGCGCGATCAGCCCGTACCAGTTGACGACCACGACGCCCTTCACGCCGGCCTCGGCAAACGTCGGCGTGCCGGGCAGCGCCGCAACGCGCCGGCCCGGCGTCACCGCGAGCGCCCGCAGCCGCCCCGCGTTGATGTGCGCGATCGACGAGATGATCGTCGGCACCGACGCCTGCACGTGACCGCCGACCAGATCGGAATACGCGGCCGCCATGCCTTTATACGGGATGTGCGTCATGCGCGTACCGGTCGCGATTTTGAACAATTCGCCGCTCATGTGTATCAGGCTGCCGATACCCGATGAACTGTAGTTCACGCGATCCGGGTTGGCTTTCAGGTACTGCACGAACTCCAGCGCCGTTTTGGATGGAATCGACGGATGGATGACGAGCACGTAGCCCTGCGACGTGACCTGCGATACCGGCACGAAATCCCGCACGATGTCGAAACGCGACTTGTAGAGAATCGGATGCACGACGGTCGTCGCGCTCAACATCATCAGCGTGTAGCCGTCCGGCGCCGAAGCAGACAGGATGTCCAGCGCGATCTGGCTGCCCGCACCCGGACGGTTATCGACGACAAACGTCTGCCCGAATGCGTCGCCCAGTTTCTGCGACAGCGAGCGCGTCACGGTGTCCATGCCGCCGCCGGCCGCGAGCGGCACCAGCGTGCGCACCGGACGGTTCGGATAATTCTGTGCGGCGACCGGCAGCGCGAGCACGGCCGACACAATCAGAATCCCCATGCAATGCAATGTTTTCATTGAAATTTTCCAAATCGTACCGCGCCGAGGCAGGCATCGAATGTTACCCCGTGGCGGGCGTTTCGGTAAGCTGCGGACTATCGGGAGGAAGCATGGGTCATTTGCGTACCGTATCGCCGTTCGTCTTCGTGCTGTGCGCGTGGTTTCCCGGCGCGGTCCCGGCACAGCCCTATCCGTCGAAAACCATCCGTCTCGTCGTGCCGCTCGCGCCGGGCGGCGGCAACGACACGGTTGCGCGCGTCGTCGGCGCGCGCGTCGCGGAAAGCCTCGGCCAGCAGGTCGTCGTCGACAACCGGCCGGGCGGCGCCGGCACGATTGCGTCCGAGCAGGTTCTGCGCGCGCCCGCCGACGGCCACACGGTCTATCTCGTCAGCACGACGTTCACGGCAGCGCCGAGCCTCGTGAAAAAACTGTCCTACGACAGCCTGCGCGACTTCGCGCCGATCACGCGGCTCGGCGTCGTGCCCGCGGCCTTGATCGTGCACGCGTCGCTGCCCGTCAAGACCGCGAAGGATTTTCTCGCGCTCGCGCGCGCGAAGCCCGGCGCGATCACGTTCGGCTCCGGCGGCGTCGGCAGCGGCTCGCATCTCGGCGGCGAGCTCTTCAAGCTCACGCAGCGCGTGAACCTGCTGCACGTGCCGTACAAGGGCAGCGCGCTCGCGACGACCGCGATCCTGTCGGGCGAAGTCATGGTCGCGTTCGCCAATCCGATTTCCTCGTTGCCGCACGTCAAGGCGGGCAGGCTGCGCTACCTCGGCATCGCGAGCCCGGAGCGCTGGCCGCTGCTGCCGGATCATCCGACGCTCGGGGAAGCGGGCGTGCCGGGTTACGAAATGCCGATCTGGAACGGCGTCGTCGTGCGCGACGGCACGCCGCCGGCGATCGTGAGCCGCCTGCACGCCGAATTCCTGAAGGCGGTCAATCTGCCGGAAGTCGTGAACAACCTCGCCGCCGACGGCTCGCGCCCGATGCCGCAGAGTCCGGCCGAGTTCGGCGCGTTTCTGAAGCACGAAATCACGAAGTGGCTCGAAGTCACGCGGGCGGCGGGGATACGGGCGGAGTGACCGGGTGACCATCTACCTGGTCGCGCTGACTTCGATCCTGAATCAGATCGCGTTCAGCGGCAGCCGCGTCGCGGTGTCGCTGCTCGCGCTCGAACTCGGCGCCGACCCGGTCGCCGTCGGCACGATCATCGCGCTTTACGCGTTGTGCCCGATGCTGCTGTCGATCGTCATCGGCCGGATCGCGGACCGCATGGCGCCGCAGCGTCCGATGCTGCTCGGATGCGCCGCGCTCGTTGCTGCGCTGCTGCTGCCGGTCGCGATTCCGTCGCTCGCGACGCTGTACGTGCTCGCCGTGGTGCTCGGCTTTCTGCACCAGATATTCAGCATACCGCTCGAAGCCACCGTCGGCGGCATCGGCGGCGTCGAGAAGCGGGCCCGGAACTACGCGGTGATCACGATGGGATGGTCCATCGCCAATTTCCTGGGTCCGCTCGTCGCGGGCATCGCGATCGACTACCTCGGTCATCTGCGCTCGTTCCAGGTGCTCGCCGCGATCGCGGCGGTGCCGACGCTGATGCTGTGTTTCATGCCGGACCTGCTGCCGAAAACGTCGATCCATGCCGGCGCGACCGCGCGCGGCGGCGTGCTGGAACTGTGGCGCGACCCTTCGCTGCGCATCGCCATCACGGCCGGCGCGATCATCGGGTCGGCGAAGGACCTGTTCCAGTTCTACATGCCGATCTACGGCCACGCCGTGGGACTGTCCGCATCCGCCATCGGCACGATACTCGGCATGACTGCGGCTGCGATGTTCGTCATCCGGGCCATCATCCCGCTGCTTGCCCGGAAATTCAGCGAAGCCCAGATTCTGGTCGCGGCGGTTTTCGTGTCGATGCTGTCGTTCGTGCTGCTGCCGTTTTTTACCGGGGCCTGGCCGCTCGCGGCGATCGCGTTCCTGCTCGGGCTCGGCGTGGGCTGCAGCGAACCGATGCTGCTCGCGCTGTTCTACGTGCTGACGCCGGGCGGCCGCATCGCCGAAGTCATCGGACTGCACAAGACCGTGCGCAACACCATGCAGCTCGCGGTGCCGGTCGTCTTCGGCGGCGTGAGCGCGATATTCGGTTACGCCGTCGTGTTCCTCTCCAACGCGGCGTTGCTCGCCGGAGCCGGCTACTTCCTGTCCCGCGCGGACATCCCGACAACCGGACGGCACCGCGCGAATCCGCCCGAAACGCCGCGCTGAAAAACAAAACCCGGCAGATCGCCGGGTTTGGTTACGAACGTAATCCCGAGCTTACGCGACGACGCTCATCTGGAAATCGGCCTTGCTCGTGGAACAGTCCGGGCAGATCCAGGATTCCGGAACGTCCTCCCACGGCGTGCCCGGCGCGATGCCCTCATCCGGCATGCCTTTCGCCTCGTCGTAGACGAACGAGCACAACTGACACTGCCACACGCGCGTGCCGGGCTGCTTCGCCGCCGCGGGATCGACCGCGGCACGCGGCGTGTCCACCCGTGGAAAATGCAGCACCAGCGCTTCGAGCCCCTCGGCGCCGGCAACGAGTTCCAGCGGGCCCTCGTGCGGCTTCACGAAGGCGACCGACAGCGCCTTGTATTCCCTGCCGCCGAGGACCAGGCTGCCCTTCGTGATGATGAGATATTGTCCGTTGGTATTCGACGGGTCGGGCGCGGCGGTGCGGGCGCCGGGCGCGACCGTGATCGAAAAGCTCGCGAGTCCCTGATCGTCGCGGATTTCCTCGAACGCATGCAGTTCCGCGCCGGCGCCGGCTTTCCGGAATTGCGGCGCCTCGGTCACCTGCCACGGCTTGCGATCCTCGACCTGCCGCAACTTCTCTTTGGTTTCGGGCACGTCGATGTACTGCGCGCCGGGATCCTTGTGCGCGCGCAGCGTGAGAAACCCGAGGCCTTCGCTTCCGAACACGATCGGACCGTACGGCGTGTGCTTGCGCGAAAAATGCACCGCATTGATCGACAATTCATGTTTGCCGAGCACGCCGCCGCCGTGCACGATGACCTGGTACTGATCGTTCTCGTGAAAATGCGGGCGTATCACGCGGCCCGGCACGCCTTCGACGAGAAAGGCATGCGGGGTTGCGAGATTGTCCGGATCGGGCTCGAGAAACACGGTGCGCCACGCCGTGCCCGTGGGGGTTTCGCGTTGCACTCGGCGAACTTTGACATCTTCGTAGGCGGCGATCTGGGGCATGGTGGTCCTTCTACCGTTAACCTGCTGAATGCGCGTATCTTAGTCTTCCGCCCGTGCAGGCGCCAGTTCGGACGTCCAGCATGCGGAAACGGCGCTATTCGAGCCACCGCCGCACCCGGTGCCGGACAACCCAGACGAGCCCGCCGACGATCAGCGCCCCCATGAGCCAGCGCAGCAGACTCGCGGCTGCCGCGGCGTCGATCACGGGCAGCGGAAATTTCATCACCTGCTCGCCGCGTTCGAGCATCCAGTGCCAGCCGGTGTGCGCGATAAACGCCGACAGCAGGATGACGCCCATGCGTTCGGCAACCGCGCCACGCAACACCCGGTTCAGCACCGGCGCGAGCAGCGCGACGACGAGCAACTGCCCGCACTCGACTCCGATATTGAACGCGGCAAGCGACGTGACGAGGTGCGAACCCGCGAATTGCAGCGACTCGCGCAGCGCAAACGCGAACCCGAATCCGTGCACGAGACCGAAACCGAACGCGAGCACCCACCGGCGCTCCACGCGGGTCGCGCCGAGCATGTTCTCGACGGCCATGTACACGATCGACAACGCGATCAGCGCTTCGACGAGCGGAGGAAACCACAACGCGTCGGGCGCGTATCCGAGCGCCGAGGCCGCGAGCGTGACGGAGTGCGCGACGGTAAACGATGTCACGATCACGGCGAGCGGCACGAAACGGCGATAGGGAATCACGAGGCACGCGAGAAACAGCAGGTGATCGATGCCTTCCAGAATGTGGAAAAACCCGGACTGCACGAACCGCAGCGCCGCCTGATGCCAGCGCGGATCCAGCCGGACGAGACCGGGGTCGCCGTGCAACTCGAACGCGCGCTCGACGCCGCCCGGCGGCAAGAACCGCATGACCATGGTCACGCGTTGCGCAAGCCGGTCGAGCCTCGGATGGACGGCAAAATCCGCGACACCGGGCCGGGCCGGATACTCGAGCAATACGTCCAGCAATTGCTGGTTCCAGTACAGGTCCTCGGTCTCCGGGATTCGTGGTCCCTTGAGGTGCCCCATAGCCGAATCGAAAGTCGTGAACGACCGGTCGGCGGCGAGCGACACCCGTGCCGCTACGACTTTCGGCGGTGCGAGTCGCGTATCGTCCTGATAAATATCGATATTTCCGGCAAGCCACAGATTCGCGGCATTCGCGAGAGCGGCGTCGACGCGAGCGAGGTCGAGATAGCCCGGACCGCGTTTCGGGAAGTCCACTTCCCGCATTGCGGAAAGTGGCACGCGCACGAGGAATTGCAGCGTTTCCGCTGCCGGCTTGACGTAAGCCACGACCCGCACGTCCGCGGGTATGTCGTGGGCCGACGCCCCGAAAGACAGCAGCGTCACGAGAACCGCTGCCATCCGGGCAACCACCGGCGGCACGACGCGCGTCCAGCAATTCCTGTTCACGGATACTCTCCCGTACCGGCGGCAACGACGCGCTGCGCCAGCGTGCGCCTATAATAGCCCGACAGCTTCATCACCCTGCAGATACGACCGGGAGACGCGACATGGCGAACACTACACAAAAGCGCGGCTGGATAATGGGCACCACCATCGTCGCGCTGCTGGCCGCGCTCGCGATCGGTCAGGCGCTGCTGCAGAAGCAGGCCGACGCGCAGGCCCGCACCGTGCAGGCACCGGTGTTCGAAGTCGATCCGCTGTGGCCCAAGCCCCTGCCCAACCACTGGCTGCTCGGCATGACGATCGGCGTGTGGGTGGACGATCAGGATCACGTGTGGATCATCCACCGCAGTTCCGCGACGCTGCACAACAACGAAAAGGCGCTGGAGCGCGGCGTGGGCGAATGCTGCCGCGGCGCACCGCCCGTGCTCGTATTCGATCAGGCCGGCAACCTCGTGCGCGCATGGGGCGGACCCGGCGAAGGATACGAGTGGCCGATGTCGAATCACGGCATATTCGTCGATCACAAGGGCAACGTATGGATCGGCGGCAACGGCAAGGCCGACTCGCACGTGCTCAAGTTCACCAAGGAAGGCAAGTTTCTGCAGCAGTTCGGCAAGCTGGGCGGCAACAAGGGCAGCAGCGATCTCGAAAACTTCGGGCGCGTCGCGAAAATCTGGGTCGATCCCAAGGCGAACGAAGCCTACCTGTCCGACGGCTACCTCAACAAACGCGTGGCGGTGCTCGATGCCGACACCGGCACCATGAAGCGATTCTGGGGCGCCTACGGCAACAAGCCCGACGACACCGCGTTGCCCAACTACGACCCATCGGCGCCGCCGTCGAAGCAGTTCCGCAATCCGGTGCATTGCGCGGACCTTTCGAACGACGGCCTGCTCTACGTGTGCGATCGCCAGCACAACCGGCTGCAGGTGTTCAAGCCCGACGGCACGTTCGTGCGCGAGGCCTTCTTCGCGAAAAACACACTGGGATCCGGTTCCGCGTGGGACATCGCGTTTTCCAGGGACCCGCAGCAGCGCTTCATCTTCATGGCCGACGGCACCAACGCGAAAGTGCGCGTGATCCTGCGCGAATCTCTGGAGGAAATCACCAGCTTCGGCGACGGCGGACGCCAGCCCGGGCAGTTCTACGGCGTGCACAGCGTGGCCACCGACTCGAAAGGCAATCTCTATACGACTGAAACCTACGAGGGCAAGCGCGTGCAGCGCTTCGTATTCAAGGGAGTCGGCGCGGTGCCCGCCGGCAATCAGGGCGTCGTCTGGCCGAAAAAATAAGGCCTGCGCCGGCGGATTTGACCGCGACGCCCGGATTCCCGACTACTCCACTTTCGCGCCGGTCTGACGTATGACCTGGCCCCAGCGTGCGATCTCCGACTTTATCAGCAGCGAAAACGCTTCGGGAGTCGTGGGCGACGGGATCAGGCCCGCGCGGGCGAGTTTCTGACGCGTCGCATCCTCTGAGAGGATGGCTGCGATCGCGGCATTGAGCTTGTCGACGATGCCGCGCGGCGTGCCGGACGGCGCGAGTTTGCCGAACCACGTCGTCACCACGAAGTCCTTCAATCCGGACTCCACGAACGTGGGCACGTCGGGCAGGATGTCCAGCCGCTTCTCGGTAGTGACCGCCAGCGCGCGCACGCGTCCGGCAGCGACCTGCTGCACGACAAACGCCGAGTTGCCGAGCATCATCGGCACCTCGTTCTGGATCACCGCCGTGAGAGCCGGCGGACCGCCCTTGTACGGAACGTGCAGCAATTTCAGGCCTGCGGTGGTCGCGAAGAATTCCATCGTCAGATGGTTTCCGTTGCCGTTGCCGGACGACGCATATGCGAGCGCCCCCGGTTGTTTCTTTGCGAGGCCGATGAGATCCGCAACGGACTTGACGGACAGCGCGGGATGCACCACCAGCACGATCGGCGAACGGCCCACAAGGCTCACCGGCGAAAAATCCTTGACCGGGTCATACGGCAATTTCCTGAACAGTCCGGGATTGATCGCGAGATTGCCGACGAATCCCAGCAGCAGCGTGTAACCGTCCGGTGCGGAACGCGCCACGATTTCCGAACCGACGATGCCGCTCGCGGCCGTCCGGTTGTCGACGACGACGCCCTGCCCCCATCGCTCGGCAAGCCTCTCGCCCACGGCGCGCGCCAGCGTGTCGCTCACGCCACCGGGCGGATTGAGCGCGACGATGCGTATCGGGCGTTCGGGATAAGCCGCACCTGCAGGGCCCGCCGAACCGAACGCCACGATTGCCGCGATGACGGCGCGGCGCATGATCATGCCGCCGCGGCCTGAACCTCGGCGCCGATCGTGTATCGCTTGAGCGCCGCAAGGGAAAGGTCAACGCCAAGCCCGACGCCGGTCGGCAGGTCCAGATAGCCGTTGGCGATGTCGAGCGGCGGCTCGACGAGGTCTCCCTTGAGCTTGGCCGGACCCACCATTTCCGCCACCGGACAAACGAACGGGTACGCGCAGGCAACATGCGCCTCGGCCGCCGCTTCGAGGCTCGAACAGATACCCTGCCCGATGACCAGCTTGGTGCCCGAGGCCTCCGCGATGTCGATGATCTTGCGCGCGGCGATGTAGCCGCCGACCTTGCTGATCTTGATTTTGATGGCATCGACCGCGCCGGCCGCGATGAAACGGTATGCGTCCTCCGGCGTGTGAACACTCTCGTCGGCAAGTATCGGCACGATGCCCAGCCGCGTGAGCTTCGCCATCGCGTCGATGTGTTCGGCCGCGACCGGCTGTTCGACGTATTCGACCGCGAGATCTGCGAGCCCGCGGATGAACGTCAGTGCGTCCGCAGGCAGGTAACCCGCGTTCGCATCCAGGCGTATCGCGACGGCATCACCGACCGCCTTGCGGACCTCCCGGACGCGTCGCAGATCCAGCGCAATGTCGGGTGTACCGACCTTGAGTTTCACCGTCCGGTAGCCTGCGGCGGCCAGCGTCGCGGCCTTCTCCGCCATGACGTGCGGTTCGTCGATGCCGATGGACCCCGACAGTGCCAGGCGACTGCGCGCCGGGCCACCGAGCATTTCCACGATGGACAGCTTGCGATGGCGCCCCAGCGCATCGAACAACGCCATCTCGACCGCGCAGCGTGCGAACAGGTTGCCGCGGCGCGACAGGCCGAGATCGGCCGCAATCTGCTCCGTTGCCACCAGTTCGCGCCCGACGAGCATCGGGCCGTACACGTGGGTCACGATGGCGTCCATCGTGCCGAGCGTCTCCGATGAATAGCCGGAAACACCCTGATGAGCCTCACCGTTGCCGACGATGCCGGCATCGGTGTGCACGCGCACAACCAGCGTGCGCAGCGAATCGTGCCCGCCGGTCGCCATGCGGTAATCGCCCTTGCTGGGCACCCTGACCTGGAATGATTCGACCCGCGTGATTTTCATGCTCTTTCCTCCGTGGCAACGATGATCCGGCGGCCGGCACCGCGTGCCCGCAGCGGCAGTGCGACCAAGGGCAGTGCGCCCAAAATACGACAAGTCATATATATGATTGCAATGATTGGGAGTTTAGGCCTAGTATTTCGTTTCGTCAAACCGCTGCCGGGAAAGTCATGCCGTGGGCAACCGTTCGCATCTGAGGCTCGCCGAGACGGCAACCGCCGCGCCGCTCTACAAGGAAGTGCAGCGGCGCATCCTGCAGTGCCTGGCGGAAGGCCTTTGGAAGCCCGGTGCCCGCCTTCCCCCCGAGGGGGCTCTCGCGGAGCGCTTCGGCGTCGCGGTATCGACCGTGCGGGCCGGCGTGCGCGGGCTCGATGCCGCGGGCGTGCTGGTCCGGCGCCAGGGCACAGGCACGTTCGTCGCACGCCATGACCAGTACACGCGGCAATTCCGTTACTCCAATATCTACGACGGGCGCGGCAGCAAGGTATCCACCACGCGCGACATCATCTCGATGCGCAAGGAGCGCGCCGACCGGGAAACCGTCCGGCTGCTCGCGCTGCAATCCGAGGCGGTGCCGCTCGTGCACCGGATCATGGCCGTCCTGCGGGTCGGCGCGGCGGCCGTCGCGACGATGAATCTGGTGCTGCCGGTCGCGCTCTTTCCGCGGTTACGGCAAAAAGATCTGGAGTCGGCCGACGAGCACCTGTACTCCGTCTACCAGCGGGTCTGCGGGGTTTCCATCCTGCGCATGGAGGAACGGGTGCATGCACGCATCGCGGATGCGAGGACCGCGCGAATACTGAAACTACCCGCCGGGCACCCGTTGCTGGCCGTGGAGCGCATCGGTTACACCTTCAACAACCGCCCCGCCGAGATCCGGCGCCGCACCTACGAAGGCACGCGGCACCACTATCTCTTCACGCATGACCAGCTCGACTGATGCCGCCCGCTTCCGCCCGATCATTCCGCGTCGACAATTTTCCACTGAGGCGGATTCGGATGCAGGACATATTTTCGTTCGGCCGAAATCCTGTCGACGTACGCGAGCCCCTCTTTCATCACAAGCCGTATGCGCGATTCGTCCTGCAGCACGCGAATGTCTGCAAGGGGATCGCCATCGACCGCCACGATGTCGGCCAGTTTTCCCGCTTCCACGGTGCCGAGGTCCCGCAGCACGCCAAGCGCTTCGGCGGCGTTGCGCGTTGCCGTGAGAATCGCGTCCATCGGAGTCATGCCGAGGTCCACGTACATCTCGAGTTCCTTCGAATTCGCGCCCATTTCAGGATCGACGGTCGTATCCGTTCCCATGGCGATCCGGACGCCGGCCGCGTGCATGCGACGAAACGTCTCAAAACAGTGCGGCTGGATTTCCTTCATTCGTTTCACGAGGAACTCGGCGGCACCATGTTCGCGTCGCTTTTCAATGGCCGTGTCCGAACGGTGCAGCAGCGTCGGCACGATCCAGATGCCGGAATCCCGGATGCGCGCGATGGCATCGTCATCGGTGTAGACCGTGTGCTCTATCGTGTCCACGCCGGCCTTGACGCACATGCGCTGCGCGTCGGGGGTGAAACAGTGCACCGACACCGGCTTGCGGAACGCGTGGGCCTCGTCGACGATCGCATCGAGTTCTTCCTGCGTCATGTTGCGCACGGTATGGTCGGAGCGCGCGGCAACGCCGCCGGACACGCAGGTCTTGATGACGTCCGCACCGGTTCGCAGATGATCGCGAACCATGCGCCGCAGATCCCAGGGGCCATCGGCGGTAAATCCGGGGGCACGCTCCGCGGCACGCGGCAGCGTCAACAGATCGAAGTGCGATCCGGTGATCATCGTGCGGCCGCTGACGAACATGCGCGGACCGGGCATGACGCCGGCATTGATGGCATCCCGCACGGCGCAAAGCTCCGCCGTATAGCCGCCGCGAGGCGTGCCGCGCCCCATGTCGCGCAGCGTGGTATATCCCATTTCGAAGCAGAGTTGCGCATGAAACAGGCAGAAAAACATCTGCAGCTGCGGCGACACTTCGAATGTCGCGATGCGATAGTTCTCGAACGTGAGACAGTTGAAGGCGGCCACGTGCACGTGGGCGTCGATAAGACCCGGCATGAGCGTGCATCCCGCGGCATCGATGATGTTCGCGCCGGCGGGTGGCGCCTCGCCCGCCGTGACGGACTTCACGCGGGCACCTTCGACGGCGACCAGCGGGTCATCAACGACCTTGCCGGTGCCGTCGATCAGTCGCTTGCCCTTGATGAACGTCGTGCCGACGGATTGCATGTGAACATTTCCTGCCGATGGCCTGCAATTTTGCGGATGCTAGCATAGCGCGCGGGGAACTCTGCGGCAGCAGGAATGATCCGCCTCGAAGGAGAAATCAGATGAACTGCCTGTCCACCCGCCTGTTGGTGATTTCGGCAATCTGCGCGTCGTTTCCGTTTGACGCGGCCGCGCAAGCCGTATTTCCCGCGCGACCGATACGCTTTGTCGTGCCGTTTCCGGCAGGCGGCGTCAACGACATCATCGCGCGCATCGTCGGGCAGAGGGCATCCGAAGCGATGGGCCAGCAGTGGATCGTGGAAAACCGCGCGGGCGCCGGAGGCAACATCGGCACGGACCACGTCGCCAAGGCAGCCCCCGACGGGTATACGCTGCTTTCGGGCGGAACGGGCAGCCTGATCATGAATCCCGTAATCGCCAAAGTACCGTACGACACGGTGCGAGACTTCGCGCCCGTCATCCTGATTGCGCGCGCGCCCAACATCGTTGCGGTCCATCCGTCGCTGCCGGTGAAAACGGTCAAGGATCTCGTCGCGCTCGCCAGATCGCGCCCGGGCCAGCTGAACTATGCGTCGGGAGGCGTCGGCAGCACGCCGCATCTGTCCGCCGCACTGTTCGCGACGATGGCAGGCGTGCAGATTGTTCACGTTCCGTACAAGGGAACCGCGTCGGCCATGACCGATCTCCTTGCCGGCCAGGTGCAGATGTCTATTCTGGGCATTCCGCCGGCCCTGCCGCACGTCCGCCAGGGAAGACTGCGCGCGGTCGGGATTACCGGACTGGCGCGATCGTCGCAGTTGCCGGACGTACCGACAGTCGATTCGGCGGGATTGCACGGCTACGAAGTGAGTCCCTGGTATGGCGTGCTCGCGCCCGCGGGAACGTCCCGCGAAATCGTTGCGCGCATCCATGGCGAAATCGCGAGAATCATGCAGTCACCGGAAGTGCGGCAGTCACTGGTGCTTCAGGGTGCCGAGGCCGCGTCCACGACTCCGGAAGAGTATGCAGACATCATCCGTGTCGACTTGAAGAAATGGGCAAAAATCATCCGGGACGCGGGCATACGCGGCGAGTAACAAGCCGGCCAGCCGGCAGCAATCGCGACGCGCCGCAAAACGGTATCGACGACAACGCTACAGCTTCAGCCCCTGCTTCACGACCTTCTGCCATTTATCGTATTCGCGTCGCACCTCGACCGCGAATTCCTGCGGCGTGCCGCCCGCGATGTCGGTGCCCTCAGCATCCATGCGGCGCACGACCTCGGGGGCACGCATCGCTTTCCGCGCTTCGGCATGCAGCGTGCCGACGATGGCCGACGGCACCTGCGCCGGCGCGAAGAAACTGAACCAGGCCGTTACCTCATAACCCGGCACGCCGCTTTCGGCGATCGTCGGCAGGTCGGGAAACGAGCGGCTGCGCGCCGCGCTCGACACGGCAATGCCTTTCATGCGCGCTGCTTTCATGAGCGGCAGCGCCGAGATCGGGCTCCCGAGTATCCAGTTCACCTGCCCGGATGCGACGGCAGGGTAGGCCTCGGCCACGCCCTTGTACGGCACGTGCGTCATGCGTGTCCCCGTCATCGCGACGAACAATTCCGCACCGAGATGCAGCACGCTGCCCTGACCGGCCGAGGCAAACGTCACGGTGTCGGGCTTCGATTTCGCGATTGCGATCAGCTCCTTGACCGAATTCACCGACAACGACGGCGCGACCAGCAGGATGTACGGATTGGACGTGAGCTTGGCGATCGGCCGGAAATCGCTTACCGGGTGGTAACGCGACTCGCGGACCACCGCGGTCGTGACCATGGTGCTGCTCGAGACGAGCAGCGTATGGCCGTCGGGCGCCGCGCGCGCCACGATCTCGACGCCGATGCTGCCGCCCGCGCCGGCGCGGTTGTCCACGATGAACGGCTGCCCCCACAATGCGCTCATGTGCAGGCCGATGATGCGCGCGACGATGTCGACGCCGCCGCCCGCGGAAACCGGCACCACCAGCCGCACCGGCCGCGCGGGAAAATCCTGTGCCTGCGTGACGCATGCCGCGCACGCGAGTGCGACGATGCAACCGGAGAAAGTCGGGCGGACGGACATGGAGCCGCCATTTTACGGAAAGGCCGTGCTTGCGGGGACTTCGCAACACGGCGAAAATGCCCGCACAACGTCAAAAGTCGGCCGCGCAGTTCACAATGCGGCCCGGTCGCGGAGGAGATTATCTGTCATGTTGCGGATTCCGACCCTGGTCGTCACGGTTACTCTGACCGGCCTGCTGGCCCCGGTTGCGGATGCACAGATCGGCGGCAAGCGCCCGCTGCGCATCGTCGTTGCCTCGCCGCCGGGCGGCCCGTCTGACACCCAGGCGAGATTGCTGGTCTCGAAACTGTCCGAGGTCATGGGACAGAACGTGGTCGTCGACAACCGCCCGAGCAACAACGGCGTCGTCGGTGCGGACATCTGCGCGAAAGCGGCGCCCGACGGCTACACGGTCTGCGTCGGCAACAGCGGCACGCACGCGATCAACGCCACGCTTTATCGCAAGCTGCCTTACGATCCCGAAAACGATTTCACGGCGATCAGCCAGGTGACCAGCACCGGCATGGTGGTTGCGGTCAGTCCGAAGCTGCCCGCGGCGTCGCTGCAGGACCTGCAGGCGTACGCGAAGAAGAATCCCGGCAGGGTCAACATCGGGATTCCGGGGGCGACGGGGCAGCTTGCGGGCGATGCGCTGTGGTCGCGCCTCGACGTGAAAATGAACAACGTGAACTACAAGGGCAGCGCGCCGGCGGAACTCGCCGTACTGTCGGGCGAAGTCGACATCGCGTTTCTGACGCCGCTTGCGAGCGCGCAGCACATCCAGTCCGGCCGCATGAAGGCGTTCGGCATCACGAGCCCGCAGCGCTCCCCGTTGCTGCCGAATCTGCCGACGGTGGCGGAGTCCGGCGTGCCCGGCTACGAAATCACGTTCTGGAACGGCGTGTTCGGTCCGGCGAAGCTGCCGCCCAAATTCCTGCAGACCGTGCACGGCGCGATCGTGCAGTCGCTGCAGGTGCCGGAGACGCGCGATCGCATCCTGCAGGTGGGCTTCGTGCCGATCGGCAACACGCCGGCGGAATTCGATCGCATCGTGAAGGCCGAGATAGCCAAATTCCGCAAACTCATACGGGAGTCCGGCATTCCGCAGTTGTAGCGCGGCGCGCGACGTTCCGTATCGGATTGATTTAATTTATTTTTCATATCTGGAGACCACGATGGCCGGTTCGCCGCTGCCGGAAGGTGAACTCTCGTTCAGCTATTTTCCCGACAACTACCGCTGGTCGCACGGACTGCTGCTGGCGCTGGGCGGCGCGCCGTGGGGCGGCGGTGAAATCGACGAAATCCACCGCGTAGGGTTGCGTCTCAGGAACCGGGTCGGAGACGATGCCGCGTGGTTTTGCGAATGGGAAGGGGAAGCCGCGCGGCTCGAAGCCATCGGGCACGCCGAGGCCGCGAAACATCACGCGCTGACGGCGGCTGCCTATCTGTTTCGCGCCGCGCACTACTACCATGTCGGCGAGCGCTTCGTGCAGCCCAAGCACGCGGAAAGCCAGGCCGCGTACCGGCGCGGCGTAGACGCGTTTCGCAAGGCGGCCGGGCTCATCCGGCGCCCGAAAATCGAGCACGTCGAAGTGCCGTACGAAGGCACGCATCTGCCGGGCGTGCTGGTGCATGCCGATCCGGTTCCCGGCCGCACCGGAAAGACGCCGGTGATGCTCTTTCTCGACGGCTTCGACGTGACCAAGGAAATCCAGTACTTCCGCGGCATTCCGGACCTCGCGGCGCGCGGCATCGCGTGCCTGCTGCTCGACGGGCCCGGCAACGGCGAGGCCATCCGGTTTCGCAATCTCACGTTGCATCACGAAACGGAGCGCCATGCGGGCGCGGCCTACGATTACCTCGCCGCGCGCCCGGAATTCGATCCGAAACGCATCGGGATCATGGCGCTTTCTCTCGGCGGTTATTACGCGCCGCGCGCCGCATCCATGGATCACCGGTTCGCGTGCTGCATCTCGTGGGGGCCCGAATGGGACTACCACACGAAGTGGCGCGAACGGCTCGCACGCATCGAACGCGGTGAAATCCTCTCGCTGTCGGTGCCGTGGCAGCACCTGCTGTGGGTGTTCGGCGTGGACACCAAGGAAGAGGCGTTCCGCAAGCTCGAAGGCTTCAAGCTGGACGGCGTCATCCAGAAAATGCGCTGCCCGTACCTGCTCGTCTACGGCGAGGGCGACCAGCAGGCGCCGCTCTGGCACGCGCAGAAAATGATCGAAGCCTGCGGTTCCCCGCGCAAGGAAATGAAAACCTTCACGCGTGCCGAGGGCGGCTACCACCACTGCCAGGTGGACAACGTGTCGATCGGCACCGCCTACATGTGGGACTGGGCCGCCGACGTGCTCTTTTCGTAGGGCGCTTTTTTCGTAGGGCGGAAAAGCGCAGCGCCTTCCGCCGCAGGCGAACATCGGTCCGGCGGATCGACCCGGCGGATAGCGCTACGCTCATCCGCCCTACGGTTCTGCGGTTCTGCGTTATGCTAAGGGCCGTGCTTGATTCAAGGCGTATCTGCCATGACACTCCAGTTGAGAAAACTCTCGTACGCGCTCGGCGCCGAAGTGTGCGACATCGACGTCGCGAAACCGATGAGCGAAGCGGCGTTCGGCGAGATATACCGCGCGTTTCTGGATCACGGCGTACTTCTCCTGCGCAACCAGGCCGTCACGCGCGAGCAGCATATCGAGTTCAGCCGCCGTTTCGGACCGCTCGACCGGCACGACGCGCTGCCGCGCGACCGGCACCCGTCGTATCCGGAACTGCTGCTGGTCACCAACGAGCCCAATCCCGATGGCACGCCGTCGGATTCGCGCTACACCGGCCGGCAATGGCATTCGGACATGTCCTTCACGACGCATCCGTCGCTGGGTTCGCTGCTGAAAAGCTGGACCGTGCCGCCGGTCGGCGGAGACACGCTGTTCGCGAACATGACGATGGCGTACGAGGCGCTTTCCGCCGGCATGAAAAAACTCATCGCGGACCTTCACGGCATACACCTTTCGGGCACGCGCAAGATCAACAGCGCCACGACCGGCGTGCCGCGCGCCGACGAACAGCGCAAGATCAATCCACCGGTCGCGCAGCCGGTGGTGCGCGTGCATCCCGAAACCGGGAAAAAAGCGCTGTATCTCGGCGAAAAGGTCAAACGCTTCGATGGCATGACCGAGGACGAATCGCGGCCGCTCATCGACTACCTCAATCGCCACGCGACGCGGCCCGAATTCGTCTACCGCCATCAGTGGCGCGCGCACGACATCCTCGTCTGGGACAACCGCTGCACCATGCATCAGGCACTGGGGGACTTCGACGAAACCCGGCGCCGGCACATGGAGCGCACGACGGTACTCGGCACGCCGTCAGGATACGTCGTCGCGAACCCCTGAACGGTATCGGAGTCCCGTCATGAAAAGCGTCTTTCGCGCGCCGGCGGCACTGCTGCTCGCGCTCGCGGCAACAGCAGCCCATACCTACCCCGAGCGCCCGATCCGGATTCTCGTGCCGTTCACCCCCGGCGGTTCGACCGACATACTCGCGCGCATGATCGGGCAGAAACTCACCGACGCCTGGGGCCAGCAGGTCGTCGTCGACAACCGCCCGGGCGCGAACGGCGTCGTCGCGGCGGAACTCACGGCGCGCGCGAACCCCGACGGGCACACGCTGCTGATGGTGGCGATCGGGCACGCGCTGAACGCGTCGCTGCAGCAGAAACTGCCGTACGACACGCGCAAGGATTTTCAGCCGGTCAGCCTCACGGCCGTGCTGCCCCTGCTGTTCGGCGTGCACCCTTCGATCAAGGTCGCGAACGTGTCCGAGCTCATCGCGCTTGCGCGCGGACCCAGGCCCGTCTCATACGCATCGGGCGGCATCGGTTCGTCGCAACATCTCGCCGCGGAACTCATGAATTACATGGCGAAGGTGAAGATGACGCACGTGCCGTACAAGGGCGGCAATCAGGCGCTGCTCGACGTGATCGGTGGTCACGTCAACATGATGGCCTCGACGATACTGACGGTCGCGCCGCACGCCAAAGCCGGCCGCCTGCGCGCGCTCGCGATCACGACGGCGAAACGCAGTCCCGCGTGGCCGGAGATTCCGACGGTGTCGGAATCGGGGCTGAAAGGCTACGAGTCGATTGCGTGGTACGGGCTCGTGGCGCCCGCCGGACTTCCGCCCGCCGTGCTCGCGAAGCTTGCGACCGAGGTTGCCAAAGGCACGCGATCCGCGGACATGCAGGAAACCCTGCTGAAACAGGGCGCGGATCCGGTCGGCAACTCCCCGAGAGAGTTCGCGGCGTTCATCCAGTCGGAAATGAACAAGTATGCGGCCGTGATCCGCGAAGCCGGCATCAAGGCGGAGTGAACCCCCGGAGAATCGATGAAAATATACCTTCAAAAACAATGTGTTATATCGATTCTTGTCGGAGCGTTCGCGGCCGGAAGCGCCTGCGCGCAGCCGTTCCCCGCGAAGGCCGTGCGCCTCGTGGTGCCGTCGCTGCCGGGCGGCGGCACCGATCTCACCGCGCGCGCGATCGCGCCGAAAATGGGAGAGGCGCTCGGCCAGCAGATCGTGGTGGACAACCGCGCCGGCGCCGCGAGCATCATCGGCAGCGAAATCGTCGCGCGCGCGGCACCCGACGGCTACACGCTGTTGATGGGCATCAGCACGATGACCATCAACCCGCGCATCCACAAGAAAATGCCGTACGACGCCGTGAAGGATTTCGCGCCG
>CAZMBS010000029.1:0-21599 GCA_964564295.1 uncultured Streptomycetaceae bacterium | reverse complement strand
GACGGCGTGCCCTCACGGCAGGCGTGCATGGTGCAGGTGCGCGAGGGTATGCGCATCGAGCGGCAGACCGGCACCGGCGGCGTCAAGGTCTGGTCATGAGCGCGTCGTGTGATGTGCTGGTGGTCGGCGCGGGACCGGCAGGCATGGCGGCTGCGTCCACGGCGTCGAAATTGGGATTGCAGGTGACGTTGCTCGACGAGCAGCCCGCGCCCGGCGGCCAAATACACCGCGCCATCGAAGCGCGCGCGTCGAACGCCGGCACCGTGTTGCAGGACGACGATGCGCGAGGCGTCGCACTGGCACTGGAGTTCCGGAAGAGCGGTGCGAACTACCTGCCGGGTACGCAGGCGTGGCAGCTGCAACCGGATGGCAAGGTATATGTCACCGATGGTGAACGCGCGTCGTGCCTGCACGCCAGGCGCGTAGTGATCGCCACAGGCGCAATGGAGCGCGCCGTACCGTTGCCGGGCTGGACGTTGCCTGGCGTGATGACTGTGGGTGCTGCACAAATTCGTTTAAAAACAACGGCCTATATTCCGCCTTCCGATACGTGGCTGGCAGGCAGCGGACCGCTGCTGTGGCTGTACGCGGCACAGCTTTTGAAATCAGGCGGGCGCATCGCGGGAATACTCGACACGGCACCGCGCGACAACATCGTGCGTTCCCTGCGCCATGCGTGGGGGGCGTTGCGCAATCACGCCTATCTGTCGCGCGGCCTCGCGATGCAACGCGTAGTGCGCAATTCGGGTGTGCCCGTCATAAATAACGTATGCACTCTCGAAGTGCTGGGTCGTCGACAGGTTGAACGCGTGCGCTACGGGGTAGACGGCGTGTGGCGCGAAGCTGCCGCCACCGTTGTGTTGCTGCACCATGGTGTGGTGCCGCACGTGCACGCCAGCCGCTCGCTGGGTGCGGAACATCAATGGCGTGAACTGCAACGCTGCTTCGCACCGGTCGTGGACGGCTGGGGCAACACCAGTGTTGCGAATTTCGCGGCGGTCGGCGATTGCGCGGGCATCGTCGGAGCGGAAGCGTCGTTGCTGCAAGGGCGGCTCGCCGCGCTGGAGGCTGCACGCGCATTGGGTAAGTGGAACGAGGCCGAGCGCGATCGGCAGGCCGTGCCGTATCGGAAAGCGCTGCAGGCGCATTTGCCGGCACGCCCGTTTCTCGATGCCCTGTTCGCGCCGCGCGCGAGCCTGCTTGCGCCCGCCGACGAGGTGATCGTGTGTCGCTGCGAGAGCATCAGCGCCGGCCAGTTGCGCAACGCGGTGAAACTCGGTGCGATGGGCCCCAATCAGGTGAAGGCGTTCACGCGGTGCGGCATGGGGCCGTGCCAGGGCCGCATCTGCGGGCTGGCAGCGGCTGAAACCATCGCAGCCGCGCGCGGCACGGGCATGGCGCAGACGGGCGTTTTCAATGTCAGGCCACCGTTGAAGCCCGTGACGATGCGCGAATTGGCGAGGCTCGAAGACCTGTGATCCAGCGTCACCATTATTTCTTATTTGACTGCGCGACGGGCGGGCGATAGATTTCCTGTGCGTGAATAATAGCGTGATCGTCGAAGGCGGCACCGGAACCGTACACTTGGTGCAATTTGCTGCTACTTGGCGCTTGGAGGCAGGGTTTCCGTCGATCATACGACACACTTGGAACCGGTTGGAATCAACCGAACGTTTGTCACCTTCCCGCTGAAACCCTTTACCGAATAGCTGCCCGCCTGAATGGACTGAATGTCCAGCGTCGATAAACGACTGGTCGCCCTGATTGCCGCGACGCTGCTCCTGTCGCCCGCGACATACGGCGCGCGTCCGTTGATTACGGATGACGCCCGCCTGGTGGATGCAAAAGGGTGCCAACTGGAGTCCTGGGTACGCAGCAATCAAGGCAGCAGGGAATACTGGGCGCTACCTGCGTGCAATATCACCGGCAATCTCGAATTCACGCTGGGCGGCGGGCGAACCACTGATGCGGAAGGATCCCGCACGACCGACCTCGTGTTTCAGGGCAAGGCACTGTTCAAACCAATGGCTGCCGACGGCTGGGGATTCGGCCTGGCCGCGGGAGCCATTCGCCATCCGGGCGAAGGGCGACGTATTGGCGATTTGTACGCCTATGTACCAGCTAGTTTCTCCGTGAACGGTGACAAGGCGTTTGTGCATGCCAACGTCGGGGTATCACGCAACATTGCGACCGCGTCCACGCGCGCCACCGCTGGTGTGGGGACCGAAGTCCAGCTCAGCGAACGTGCCTGGCTGATTGCGGAAACTTACAAGCAGAATGAAGGACGGCCGTTTTTTCAGGCGGGCGCTCGCTACTGGATTCTTCCCAACCGCGTGCAACTGGATGCCACCATCGGCAATCGCTTCGGCTCACGTGGCGACGAACGCTGGTTTTCCCTCGGATTGCGGCTGCTGACACCCGCGTTCCTACCTTGATATCAGTCGTCGCGCCATGAGGCGTCTCGTATACGTGCTGCTCGCTGGCGCTTGCGTGCCGGCCTCCGGTGCGGAACCCACGACGGAGGAATTTCGTCGCGCACTCAACCGACATTTCGCCGCGGCGAGCGGCGGGTTCCTGCCGCGTCCCTGCGTACGCGCCGGGTTCCACCTCGGGGCTCCTGAGCGCGCGCAGCACGAGACCGAGTTCGACTGGACGCCGGCCAGCTTCCTTTCACGTCACGGCCCCGATAGCCCGAAAACGGGCAATCCCGAGGCACCCTACGCGTACCTGACAATGCAGGGAATGATGCAGGCGCAGGTCGCCGCGGACGGCGTGCGCGAGTACCGCATGACGTGGAAGGGCTTCGGCGTCACCGACGGGCAGGGCTGCTTCCATACCGGAGGCGGTCGCCTGGAGGCGGAGGTGCTGTCCACGGAGCGCGCAGGCGCAGCTTGGCGCGTGACGGCGGTCGGACGTCTGACTTCGCCGGAGCCGTGGACGCGCGCTCCCGGTTTCATCAAAGCGTTCGGTTCGTACGGCGGCGCACGCGTCGAATTCAGTCCGCGCGTCTACGACATCGTCGCGAGCGGTAGCGGCTACGCCGTGGCGGTCAAAACGGATCCGGCTTCGCGCAATCCGCCCGTTCGCGCATTCGAGGCGGAGCGGGCGCGCCGACGTCAGGATCCGGCTACGGTGGCTGCTCAGGCCGGGATCCTCAGTCCGGAGAGCGTGCTTGTGGTACTGCGCGATCACATGAAAATGCCGCACGCGCCGCCCAACCGGGTTTGTGTCCAACTGCCTCACATGGCCGACGATACCAATCTCGGCCGGCTGTTCGCGCCCGGTGGCGGACCGCGGCCCACGCCATACTTCACTCTCTACAACCTGCAATGGCGCCCGGGCGGCCCCGGCGACCTCAGGCGGAACCACGATGTCCTGGAGCGCCTGCGCGCCGCAGGCCTTTTGACCAGGGAGCGCGTCGCGGCAGAAAGTTTTCGCGGCGGCAAGGCCGATGGCGCGCTGCGATACGAACTCACGCCGGCCGGTAGTGCGATGCTCGTCCCGGAAGACCCGTTGTGCCTGCTGGTCGGCCACGTCGAGGTGGACGAGGTTGTTGGCGTTCAGCAGTTCGACGAATCAACGTTGCGGCCGCGATTCGCCGCCCGAACGAAGTTCCGTGCCCTGCCTGGGCGCGACACCGTGCTCGCGCGCTTCGGGAATTTCGCCCGGCTTCGGGAGGAGGGCGGGGCGCTTGTCGGCACTCTCGAGTTCCGCGACGGTCGCGTCATCGTCGCGGAAGCGGTATATCAAAATCCGCGATTCCGCGCGGACCCGGCAACGCTCGCCGATCCCGCGTTCCGCTGATGCCGGCATGGCTGCCGGCGCAGGCGGTACAATCGCCCATGGAGAAATGGCGGTTCGCGTTTCCTGCACACGCCTGGCGATGACGGATATAGATCAGCAGCAGGTCGATGCGGGCTACATGCTCGAGGCGCTGTGCTTGGCGCGGCGGGCCGCGGCGACCGGTGAGGTGCCCGTCGGAGCGATCGTAGTCAAGGACGGCCGCATTATCGGCAGTGGTTACAACCAGCCGGTTGGCAGCAACGATCCGACCGCGCATGCCGAAATCATTGCAATGCGGAATGCTGCAAAGCATCTGCACAACTATCGATTACCGGGATGCACGCTCTACGTAACACTGGAACCCTGCGCGATGTGCGCCGGCGCTATTCTCAATTCCCGGCTGTCCAGGGTCGTTTTTGGTGCTATGGATCCGAAAACAGGGGCCTGCGGGAGCGTCGTCGACCTGTTTTCGGAAAGCAGGCTCAACCATCATTGCACGACTGAGGGAGGCTGCATGGCATCGGAGTCGGTGACGCTATTGCGTGAATTTTTCGCCTCCAGACGTGCGATAAATGCTAACGAATAAAATTAATAATATTATATATGTTATTGTTTAACATAATATTTATTTATTAATATATATTCGATACGTAGAGATATCCTTTTCTTTCCGTTGGCCCACGCCTGATCGCTCTCCAGGCGCCGGAGCTGGGCCATATTCACTCTTGTCGACGGCGCGCGATAATCAACATTCATTGTGCAATGCGGAATATTCAGCTAAATTGTGCGCCGCAACTGCCGATAATGCGAACAAGGGAAAGAAAAACCATGCGGCTCCAGGACAAGGTGGCAATCATTACCGGTGCGGGCCGGGGCATCGGACAGGCTACGGCCGTCAAGTTTGCCAGGGAAGGCGCCAAGGTCGTGGTCTGCGACCTGAATCAGGCCGATATCGACACGACGGTACGCCTGTGCAAGGAAACGGAGGGCGACGCGTTCGGCCACGTGGCGGACGTGCGCAGCATCGAGTCGCTTCGGACCATGGTACAGGCCGTGGTGGCCAAATGGGGTCGGGTGGACTGCCTCGTCAACAATGCCGGCATCGTCATGGATGCGCAGCTGAAGAACATGACGGAGGACCAGTTCGACAAGGTCATCGACATCAATCTGAAGGGGGTCTACAACTGCACGCGGGCGGTCGTCGATACGATGCTCGCGCAGCAGTCCGGCGTGATACTCAACGCGTCGTCGATCGTAGGACTCTACGGGAATTTCGGACAGACCAACTATGCAGCCAGCAAGTTCGGCGTAATCGGCATGGTAAAAACCTGGGCGCGCGAACTGGGGCGCAAGGGCGTCCGGGCGAATGCGGTGTGCCCCGGGTTCGTTGCAACGAGCATCCTGCAGAGCATCCCGGACAAGGTGCTGAAGGCACTGGAGCAGAAAGTCCCGCTGGGCCGACTGGCACGCCCCGAAGAGATTGCCAACACCTTTGCGTTTCTCGCCTCCGACGAGGCAAGCTACATCAACGGCGCCGTGATCGAGGTGTCGGGAGGCCTCACCATCTGAGCGCGCCGGCGGCATGGCGAATCGTGCGCGCGGACTGGACGCGCGATCGGTCGCTGTTGCAGTCCATTCGCAGAACGGTGTTCGTCCTCGAACAGCGCGTACCCGAAGAACTGGAATGGGACGCGTACGATGCCGTCAGCGAACATGTCATCGCACTCGACGGGCACGACACCGCGGCGGGCACCGGGCGCCTGCTGCCGGACGGGCATATCGGCCGCATGGCCGTGTTGCGGGAATGGCGCCGCAGAGGTGCCGGCAGCGCGATGCTCGCGGCACTGATTTCCATCGCGCGCGATCGGGGCGCAACCGAATTGCGGCTGCACGCGCAGACGCACGCAATCGGCTTTTACGAACGCCAGGGATTCGTGATTTGCGGCAGCCAATTCATGGAAGCAGGCATACCGCACCATGCCATGGTTCTCGGCCTCACACCGGGTTCGGGAATCGCGCTTCCAGACGAAAGCGCTGCGTAACGCTGCCGAGCGGGCTGCCGGCAGCCTCAAAACTCCGCTCCTCGTAGAAAACGTCGCCGTCCTTTCCGATGAGCACGACGGTGCTGGCGCGGGTGCCATAGCGCTCGCCCGCGACAAAGGCGGGCGACAGTTCCCGCTCGCGCTGCATGCCGACGCCGGTATCGGGCAGCGCGGCATCCGGTGCCCACGACCGTTGCGCGAGATAGTCGAACAATCTCCCGATGATTTTCTTCTCGCCGTGCGGCGGCAGATCCTGTAGCACGGCCCGGCCCGCCGTGACCTTGGGCCATGGCGTATCAAGCAGGTGGTTGCTCAGTCCGTGAACGCCCCGTTTTATGAGTTCAACGCCATTGCCCCGGTTGGACAAAAAGTACAACGCCTCCAGATTTCCCGCCAGCGCGCAGAACCCGTTGTACTCGTGCTGAGTTCGCTGGAGGTCCGCGAAATACGTCCCCGCATCTGTCGCGCATGAAAGGTAGCGGGCTGCAATTTCCCCACGGGAGCGGGGCGCCGCAGTACGCGGGTGGCCATCCCGGAAATTGGTTATTGCGGCGATGTGGCCGGTGCGCGTGCACGCGAGCCACGTGCCGCCTTGTTCGAGATCGCGCCCGCCAAAAATATTCGCGTCATCGCTCCAGAACGCGGCCGCGGCGGACGCGCGCGCATACGCTTCGTCGCGGTTCGCGGCAACGATCAGTGGATACGCCGGATGCGCCTGGTAGGAGAACAGAATCAAACACATGGATGGTGCGCTCGCGGGTCAGCCCGCCACGGAGTAGGGCAGCGGCAACTGTTCGATTACGGGGCCATCCGGCGCACGCCAGCGCACTTCACCGTGTTCGAGATCTTTCGTCTGAATTACCGCGAGCAATTCATGTCCGCCCTCCGCCGACGGCGCGGCGCTCACGATCATGCCGCTCGACTGACCGGGCATGGACGCGCTGTACAGCTTGTCGCCGGCGCACGGCTCGCCGGCCGCAGTCAACCGCGCCCGGACCATGCGTTGCTTCAGCCGGCCGAGGTAATGCATGCGCGCGACGATTTCCTGTCCGGGATAGCAACCCTTCGTGTAACTCAGCGCGCCAATCCGGTCGAAATTGACCATCTGCGGCACGAACTCCTCCTGCGTCTGTGGCGTGATCGTCGGTATGCCGGCGGCGATGTCGAAGCGCTCCCACGCGGCCGGACCGTCCGGACCGGGCTTCAGTCGCGCGCGAAATGCTGCCGCTTCGTCCTCGGGCACAACCACGATCCGGCGATCGACCGGCAGGCGCACGACCATCGTTTCACGATCGACCGATACGGCATGAATGCTTTCGGGAACGGCCGCGAAATCCGCGGTGCGGTCGTCGAACAGTCCCCATGTCGAATAGGCGCCCGACACGTCGGCGATACTGACCTTGGCGCGCAGCACGTACATCGACAAACGCTTGCGTATCGGCTCTGCAAGCACCCGGGGCAGTTGCAACCAGTAATCGGCACCGGTGCGCCATACCAGGAAACTCGCCAGCAACCGGCCCTTCGGAGTGCAATAGCCTGAATACTGGCTGTGGCAGGATTCAAGCGCTGCAATATCACTCGTCAACTGCGCGTGGAGGAATGCACCTGCGTCTGCACCGGAACAGCGCAGCAACCCGGTTGACGAAATTTCACAAGCCGGCATGCGACCTGAACTCCATCAACCCATCGCCACACGGCGCTTTGCCGTGCGCGGAGATGCGAAAAACCCGAAAAACATAACTTAATTATACAATAAAATCATAAGGTTACAATTTACCTGCGCCAGGCGAAATTTTCATTTCTGCCGGTTTGAGGCACACTGGCATGCAGTCACAGCATGCGAAGGCGTGAATCGTGGCAGGAAAACTGTTGTTTACCACGAACAGTTTCGTCTGGGGGTTACAGGCCGCCTGCGACCTGCTGCGCATGCCTTTCGCGCCGCGACTGCTGCTGCAGCAGTTCCCGCCGCCCTATACGGCGCTTTCCCTGCAACAGGCAACGCAGGCACTCGGCATGCGCAGCGCATGGCGCGAACCGCGCGCGACGGACCTGCACGGCGTTCCGATGCCGTGTCTGATCGCTTTGAATCCGGATACCGTGCCCGCCGGTGCGCCTGTCGCCGGCACACCGTCCCCGCACCGGCTGGCCGTGCTGCTCAAGGTTCACGCGGATCACGTGCTTTTCGTATCCGAGGGCGAGCGTGAACCCCGGCGACTGGAACATGCCGAATTCGCCGCGTACTACGCCGGGCACGCAATGCTTATTGCAGCATCTTCGCCGGCCCTCGAACCCGATCGCGAACCTGCGTCGCGACCGGACGAATTCGGATTCCGCTGGTTCGTTCCCGAACTCCTGAAACATCGCGGCATCTGGTACGAAGTCCTGCTCGCCTCGCTCGCGATCCAGCTGATGGCGCTCGCGACACCGCTCTGCACGCAGATCGTGATCGACAAAGTGATCGTCCATCACGCCGTGAACACGCTGACGGTCATCGCGCTGGCGCTGTTGCTGTTTGTCGTGTTCACCGCGGGAATGACGTGGGTGCGGCAATACCTCGTGCTGCACACGGGAAACCGCATCGATGCCGTTCTCGGCAGCGTGGTCGTCGAGCGTCTGTTCCAGTTACCGCCGCGCTATTTCGGGAGCCGCCCGACCGGAACGCTGGTGGCGCGCGTGCATGCCGTGGAAACCGTCCGCGATTTTCTGACCGGAGCATCGGTCACGCTGATACTCGATGTGCCGTTTCTGCTGATCTTTCTCGCGATCATGTTCTACTACAGCGTCACGCTGACCGCGATCACCGCGGCGATACTGGCGCTGATCGTGGCGTTGAGCGTCGCGATCACGCCGCTGCTGCGCGAACGCATCAATCATCAATTTCTGCTCGGTGCGCGCAACCAGGCGTTTCTGACGGAGTACGTGGCAGGCATGGATACGGTGAAATCGCTGCAGATGGAACCGCAACTCAATGCACGGTATGGTGAATACCTGGCGGCGTACCTGCAAGCGAGCTTCGGCACGCGGCAACTGTCGAATTCCTACGGCGTCGCGGCCGGCACGCTGGAACAATTGCTTACGCTCGCCATCCTGTGCGTAGGCGCATGGCTCGTAATGACGACGAACGATCTTACGATCGGCATGCTCGTCGCGTTCCAGATGTTTGCGGGACGCCTGTCGGCGCCGGTGCTGCGCATGGTCGGCCTGTGGCAGGAGTTTCAGCAGGCGAGCATCGCCGTCAAGCGGCTGGGCGATATCATGAACGTGCCGCCGGAGCCGATTTGCGTGCGTCCCTCTCGCACGGCCGGCGGGCCGGGCCGCATCGACATCGAAGGCATTTCCTTCCGTCACGCGGAGAATCTGCCCTATCTGTACCGAAATTTCAGTCTGGTCGTCGAGCCCGGTCGTTGCGTCGCGATCATGGGGCCTTCCGGGTCGGGAAAAAGCACGCTGGCCGGCCTGTTGCAGGGATTTTGTTTGCCCACGGACGGCACGATCCGTGTGGACGGCCAGGACATCCGGCATCTGGGTGCGAACGAGTTGCGCCAGTATTACGGCGTCGTACCGCAGGAAACCGTGCTCTTCAGCGGCACGATTTACGACAATCTCGTGCAGGCAAATCCGCACGCCACGTTCGACGACGTCGTGGCGGCATGCACCATGGCCGAAATTCACGAAACCGTCGAGGCGCTGCCGCAGGGATATCAGACTCCGATCGGCGAACACGGCGCCGGACTGTCCGGCGGCCAGAAGCAGCGTCTCGCGATTGCCCGTGCATTGATCAAACGCCCGCGCGTGCTGATATTCGACGAGGCGACGAGCGGACTCGATGCGGCCACGGTCGAGCAATTTGCACGCACGGTCAATCGCCTGAAAGGTTCGGCCACCATCCTGTTCATCACGCATGGCGTACCGGGCGCGCTCGAGGTCGATCAGACGGTGCGGATCGGCTCCTGATGCGGTTCCACAGTCACGCGCCGACGCAATAGCCACGCCGTGGCCCGAATACTGTTTGCCTGGGAACTGGGCTCCAACTGGGGGCACCTCGGACCGATGCTTCTGCTGGCCCGGGCTCTGAGTCGTCTGGGTCATGAGGTGGTTTTTGCCGCCCGCGACATGCGCGCGGCGACGCAGCTGATCGGCGCTTCCTTTCCGTGTGTCGCCGCACCACAGGCGACCTTCGGGACCCGGGGCGGCCTCCGCCCACCCGCGACGTATTCCGACATCCTGCGGCACTACAGTTTCCGTGACGCCAACGTGCTCCGGCAGCTTGTGGCCGACTGGCACTCGCTGTTTGCCCGAATCGGCGCGATCCTTGTTGTCGCCGACCATGCGCCGACGGCCGTGCTGGCCGCGCGCGCGAATAGCCTTCCATGCGTGCTGTATGGCAACGGATTTTCGTCGCCGCCGCGCACCGCGCCGCTGCCGACGCTGCGTCCCTGGATGAAGACAGCGCCGGACGCCGCTGCCGCCCGGGAAAGTACCGTGCTGCAGGTGGCAAACACCGTGCTGCGCCTGTGCGGCGCAACGCCGATGTCCGAACTGTCCGATCTCTTCGGCACGGCGGAAGACTTGTTGTGCACGCTGCCGGAACTGGATCATTATGGCCCCCGCACGGGGGTGCATTACCGGGGGCCGGTGTACTGCGAAGAGGAGGGTGCAGTACCGCAGTGGCCCGATGCCGGCGGCCGAAGGATCTGCGTATACGTGCCTCACGGATCCGGCGCATTTGCACCGCTGCTGCGCGCGTTGCGTGCATCCGGGCATGGCACGTTGTGGATCGCGCCGGATCTCGACTCGCAACGCGCTGCCGGTTATCAGTCGAAAACAATGTGCTTTGCCGCGGGACCGCTGCGACTTGCCGACGTCGCGCGACAAGCCGATCTCGCCGTGCTCAACGGCGGTCACGGCACGGTTTCCGCCATGCTCATGCACGGCGTTCCGATGCTGCTGCTGCCGCTACACCTGGAACAGTACCTGCTCGGGCGCAACGTGTCCCGCCTCGGTGCCGGCATGATGCTGGATCCCGGCCGGGACCGGGGAGGGCTGGGTTCGGCGCTTGCGCACCTGCTGGACTATCGCGGGTATCGTGAAGCCGCCGGTCAGTTCGCGCGCGATCACCGGGCGTTCAGCCCGGGACAAACCGTCGCCGCGGCTGCGGATCGCATCGACCGCTTGACCGTCTTGCGTTGAAGTTCGATGATCGTCCCACTGCGGAATATCCGGGAGCATCGCCATGCGTACACCAGCTGACCGCGCCTGCGCGCCGGGTCTACTCATCACCACCGGCATCAAGTTCCGGTAAGCGATGTCCGGACGACTTGCGGCGGAAGCGGACAGGCTGGCATTTTCGCCGGCGATCCTGCGTGCGCAGGACGCTGCGCCGTCGCCGCTTGCACGCGTCGTGCTGCGCGCGCTGCTCGTGCTGGTCGCGCTGCTCGTCGCGTGGGCCGTGGTGGGCAAACTTGACGTCGTAGCGGTGGCGCCGGGGAAACTGGTCCCGCGCAGCTTCGTGAAAATCGTGCAACCTGCCGAAAGCGGCATCGTGCGTGAAATTCTTGTACGCGAAGGAGAGCGCGTTAACGAAGGACAGGTGCTTGCCCGCATGGATGCACGGCAGTCCGACGCCGATCGCAATACGGTGGATCACGACGTGCAGATACGATCGTTGCAATTGCGACGTATCGACGCCGAGTTGTCCGGCGGGCCCATGGCGGCGCGCCCGGACGATCCTGTGGCGCTCTTCGCGCAGGTCGAGGCCCAGCACCGCGCGAGGCGGGCGGCATACCGCGATACGCTGGAAGCGGAGCAGGCGAGCCTTGCGAAGGCAAGGCAGGACGTCAGGATCGCCGAGGAAAACGAACACAAGCTGCGGAAAACCGTGCCCATATTCCAGGAACAGGCCGAGGGCTGGAACAAGCTCGCACAGGAGGGGTTTGCGGGCCGGCTGCTGGCGATGGACCGCCAGCGGCAATATCTTGAAAGCGCGCAGGATCTGAGGGCGCAGGGTCATACGATCGCGAGTCTGCGCGCTTCGATCGAACAGTCGGAGAAACGTCTTGCACAGATCACGTCCGCCTACCGCCAGCAACTGCAGGCGGAGCGGGTGGAGACGGCGTCGCAACTGCATCGCATGCAGCAGGAACTCGACAAACAGTCCCATCGCGCGGGGCTGCTCGAGCTCAAGGCGCCGCAGTCAGGCCTCGTCAAGGATCTCGCGACCCATACCCCCGGAACCGTCGTCGCGTCCGGCACCGTGTTGATGACCCTTGTTCCGCAGAACGAACCGCTGCAGGCCGAAATCTGGATTTCCAATCCGGATGCGGGATTCGTGCGCCCGAATCAGCCAGTTCGCCTCAAGCTCGCGGCATTTCCGTTCCAGAAATACGGCATGCTCGACGGTGTCGTAAGTCACATCAGCGCGGATGCAAGCGATCGGAGCGATGCGAACGCGTCCGGCAAGCCGCCGGTTGGCACGACTGCGCTGGCCTATAGGGCGCTGGTCGACATTGCGCCGGAATCCGCGGGGCGCGGAACAACGGCCATGGCCCTCACGGCGGGTATGCAGCTACAGGCGGAGATTCATCTGGGCAGCCGCAGCGTCATGGAATACGTCGTGTCGCCGGTGTCTAAGACGGTCCAGGAGGCCGGCCGGGAGCGGTAGCCGGATTGTCCGGTTCAGGCGTTGATTTCGGGCATGCCCACCTCCATCGTGCACCGACTGTCGCTGGGCTCGTCCCGCCGCCTGATAGCGACGCTCTGCGTGGTGCACGGGGCCGGGCTGGCGATTGCCTGGACCGCAGCGCTTCCCGTCTGGTCGCAGAGCGGGCTATCGTTGTTGCTGGCTGCGAACCTGATTCACGCGGTTGCCATGCACGGGCGGCGCTCGATGGCCGGGTCGGTTATCGAGCTTAACTGGGGAGGCGAGCCGGGGCGGCTGGACTACAAGACGAGGGCGGGACAGGTCGAGACGGGAACCATACTTCACAGCACGTTTGTGGCGCCCTACCTGACTGTCATCAACGTAAAGTCACCGGGCTCCCGCTGGCCTTGCCATGTCGTGATTTTTCCCGACGCGTGTCGGAACAACGATTTTCGGAAATTGAGGGTCTGGCTACGTTTGCGGGGTCTGCCGGTAGCAGGGGATGCTCGGTTGTCCGCGGAATAGTCGGGTAGGTAACTCAAAGTGTTCCGTGATTATCTATTATAATCATAGGCTTATAATTTGACATAATATACATTATACGCAATGAAATGTTTGTAAGAAGCAGTATCGTGCGCCGGCACTCTAGCTAGGCTATTCCTCCGCCCCAGCCTTGATCAGCAGGTCCACGATCTGCGTTTGCCCCCGGTCGCGCGCAACGCCCAACGGCGTGTAGCCCAGGTCCGATCGATACTTCGGGTCTGCGCCGTGTTCCAGCAGCAGCAGCACCATGGCCAACTGCCCCTCGCGGGCAGCCATCATCAACGCTGTCGTGCCATTTTCGGCCTGCGCATCGACTTTCGCGCCTTTCGCGATCAGCAGCCTGCCGATCTGAACGCGACCGTGCACTGCGGCGTACATCAAGGGCGTCCATCCGGAATGATTCACCGCGGCTCCCGCGTCGAGCAGCGCGCTGACCACGTTGGAGTGCCCCTTCAATGCCGCCCACATCAGGGCAGTTTCTCCAAGCGCATTGCGGGTATTGACCCTAGGCTTGGCCGACAACAAGGCATGGATGACTTGAATGTTGCCTTCCTTCGCCGCCATGAGCAGAAGCGAATCGCCTTCCTGGCTGACGCTGTCTACGTCCGCGCCACGCTTGATGAGTTCCGCTACCGTCCGGGCATCGTCCATCCGAACAGCCCGGATCAAATCGTCGTAGGTGCTGGAGTAGGCCGGAAGCGCGCAGCACGCCCACACTGAAAACCATAGAAAATATTTAATGCTATACATTAGATATCTGTTCCTTAACATTGAATAAATGAATAAAATTATCAGTGGTTACCTGTGCAATGCGATCGACCGATACGTCCTTGAGGCGCGCGATTTCTTCAGCCACGTGGACTACCCAGCCGGGATGGTTGGTCTTGCCCCGGTGGGGCACCGGCGCCAGGTAGGGCGCATCGGTCTCGATCAGCAGCCGTTCCAGCGGCACCTGTCGAGCGACCTCCTTCAGGGCAGCCGCGTTGCGGAAGGTCACGATCCCCGAAAACGAAATATGGAAACCCATGTCCAGCGCCGCTTTTGCCACCGGCCAGGACTCGGTAAAACAATGCATGACCCCCCCCGCCTCCCCTGCGCCCTCTTCCTGCATGACTTTCAGCGTGTCGGCGGCTGCCGAACGCGTGTGGATGATCAGCGGCTTGCCGCACAGCCTGGCCGCGCGAATATGGTTGCGAAACCGCGTGCGCTGCCAGTCCGGCGCGTCCTTGATTCGGAAATAGTCCAGACCGGTCTCACCGATCGCAACGACGCGCGGGTGTTGCGCCAGAGCCACCAGCGTTTCGGGCACGGGGTCCTCGACGCCTTCGTAGTCCGGGTGCACCCCTACCGACGCAAAAAGATGTGCGTGGCGCTCGGCGAGTTCCCGCACGCGTGGAAAATCCTCCAGCGTCACGCTGACGCATAACGCATGCGATACGCGGTTATCCCGCATGGACGCAAATATCGCCTCGAGGTTGCCGGCCAGATCCGGGAAATCGAGATGGCAGTGAGAATCGATATACATGGGTCGGTCAGGCGGCCGCGCGGCGCGGCGCAACCAGCGCGGCGTAGTCGATCAGCAGTTGCTCAATGAACAGCCTCGCGTTCAGCGGATGCGCCACGATGCGCTGCAATCGTACCATCTCCCGGTGGAAGCGCGAGGCGGCAAGACCGTCCACCCTTGCTGCGAGCGTCGACAACGCAGCAGAAAAATCCGGGTTGAATCGCGATTCAATTTGATGCGTCAACATGATCAGGTCGTAGCTCCATTTCTGCAGCCATTCCACGAGATGCGCGGGCGCGCAATCCCGAAGCGCCTCCGCAACGGCGAGCGGGTCAAGTCCCGGTTCGGAAATCCGGCGCAGAAATTCGCGCCGTTCACTCCAGTACTGTCCGCCATCCCGATCGCGGACGGCCAGCGGAGCGCCCCCGCAGTGCGCGAGCTTCACGGCTGCATCGCTGACGCCCTGTTGCGCGAGCCACGCGAGTGCGTCGGATTCGGCCGGCACGCCCAGCGCAATCTGCCGGCAACGGCTTCTGACGGTCGCCGGCAGGCGATTTGGCCGGTGCGCAACCAGCACGAAGCAGGTCCGGGCGGGCGGCTCTTCCAGGCTCTTCAACAGCGCATTGGCGGCGTTGACGTTCAAGGCCTCGGCCGGATGAACAACAACCACCCTGGTGCCCGCGCGATGGCTGGACAAGTGTATGAAATCCGCCAGTTCGCGAATCTGGTCCACCGAAATCTGCGTGCTGCCCTTGCGCGCCGGCGCGAGTTGTGCCGCCGACTCGCCTTCCTCCGCCGGTGCACCGGCAAGCGGCTCCAACATCCGGAAATCGGGATGCCCACCGGTATCGAACCAGTGGCACGATTCGCAGGCACCGCACGCGCCGCCGCCCGGCGCCGGTGCTTCGCACAGCAGCCCGCGGGCAAGCGCCAGTGCAAACGCAAGCTTTCCGACGCCCAGGGGCCCACGAACCAGCAATGCGTGCGCCAATCCCGGCTTGTTTTCAAGGCAGCGCGCCAGCGCCGCGGCATTCCATGGCAATGTTTCGGGAGCCGGCATTATCCGCAAAACTCCCGGACGATTCGTTCCACATCGACCGCGACGTCGGCGGAACTCCTACCTGCGTCGACGACGCGTATACGCGACGGAAACTGCTTCGCGCGTCGCAAATAGGCATCCCGGACCCGGCGATAAAAGTCGTCTGCCTCCCGCTCGAACCGGTCCGCGTGCTTCACACTGCCCCGTCGCGCGCGCCCGACTTCCGGTACGACGTCGAACAACAGCGTGAGATCGGGCTGCATGCCGTGTTGGACCCAGGATTCGAGCGCTTCGATGCGCGCTTCCTCAATTCCGCTGCCGCCCGACTGATAGGCGTAGGTCGCGTCCGTAAACCGGTCGCAGACCACCCAGCGCCCCGCGACGAGCGCGGGCAGGATAACCCGCTCCAGATGCTCGCGTCGCGCGCCGAACATGAGCAACACCTCCGTTTCCGCGTGCAGGGGTTCGCCGCCCTCGAGCATCAGCGCGCGCAGGCGTTCGCCCAGCGGCGTGCCGCCGGGCTCCCGCGTCTGCGTCACGCACAGTCCGCGGGACTCCAGCAGCCGCACAATAGCCGGCAGGTGCGTGCTCTTGCCCGCGCCGTCGATGCCTTCGACCGTGATGAATTTTCCCCGCATCAGCGCCTTCCCGACCGCTGGTATTTTGTCACGGCACGTTCGTGTTCCTCCAGCGTGCGTGAAAATACCGACGTGCCGTCCCCGCGCGCGACGAAATACAGCGCCTTGCTCGCCGGCGGATTGAGCGCCGCATGTATCGACGCGCGACCGGGCATCGCGATCGGCGTGGGCGGCAGTCCGTGCCGCGTATAGGTGTTGTAAGGCGTATCCGCCAGGAGATCGCGCTTGCGCAGGTTGCCGTCGAACGCATCTCCAAGACCGTAGATCACCGTGGGGTCGGTCTGCAGCTTCATCCCGATGCGCATGCGGTTCACGAATACCGCTGCAATCAGCGGACGTTCGGCAGCCTGACCGGTTTCCTTTTCGATGATCGAAGCGAGGATGAGCGCCTCCCGCGCGGACCGCAACGGCAGGCCCGGCGCGCGCTTCTCCCACTGTGTTTCGAGATGCACCGTCATGAGCCGATGGGCGCGCCGCAAAATGGCAAGATCGCTCGCGCCATTCCCGAAGTAATACGTATCCGGCATGAACCAGCCCTCTGCCGACGATTGCGCCGATTCCAGTCGCCGCAGAATTTCCTCATCGACGAGATTGGCCGTGTCGTGCTTGACTGCTGGATGATCGTCCAGCGCCCTGCGCATCTGGCGGAACGTCCAGCCTTCCACGAAGGTGATCGAAACCTGTGTGTAATCGCCGCGCGTGAGTTTGCGCAGCAGCTCGAGCGCGTTGATTCCGCGCTCGATTTCATAATTGCCGGCCTTGACGCTGCTTTCATGCCCGAGCACGCGGGCGAGCAACATGAATCCATACGGCTCGCGCAAGGCACCGGCGACAACGAGTTGCCGCGACACGCCGCGCAACGTGCTTCCGGGTTTGACATCGAACGCAAGCGGCGACTGGCGTAGCGGCAGTTCGCCAAACACGATCCACAGGCCACTGGCGACAACGGCCGCGGCAAAAACAAACGCGCATAAAATCAATCTGTTACGTATTTTCACGAGTTGTCGCTGCCAGTGCCTCGCGCAGGACCTGCGTCAGTTGATTCTCGCCGTAACGCGTGTCATCCAGCGCACGGACGGGCCACAGTCCAATCAGGCTGTTGACTAGGAACGCCCCGTCCGCGGCGCGCAATCGTTCGAGTGAAATCCGTTCGACACGACATACAATACCCAGGCGCGCGCAGGCTTCCATCACCAGCTTCCGCGTGACACCTGCCACGCCGCACAGTCCCAGTTCCGGCGTCGCAAGGGTATTGCTTTCCACGACAAACAGGTTGGACATGGTGCCGCCGATAACAGCCCCCTCCCTGTCAAGCAGCAACCCTTCGGCGATTGCCGGATCCTGCCACTCGGCGCGCGCAAGAACGTTTTCCAGCCGGTTCAGGTGTTTGATGCCCGCCAACGCCGGCTGCGGCGCGAGCCGCAGGACACAGCAGCGCACGCGCACGCCGACACGATGACATTCGTCCGGATGGATCGGAAGCGGTGTGCGGATGACTACACGGCTGGGCAAAACTCCAGCCGACGGGGCATAACCGCGCGCACCCGCGCCGCGGGTCACGATGATCTTGGCAGCGCAGTCTGGCTCGCCTGCGGCGATCCGCTCGAGATCCCGCTCCAGCAAGCCGGCCGCCGGGCAGTCGATTCCCAGCGCGCGGCAGTCGTGCGCCAGTTTGTCGTATTGCTGCCGCCAGTTTTCGGGCCGTCCGCGCCGCATGGCGAAAGTCCGGAACACGCCGTCGCCATAGGCAAGCCCGCGGTTCACTGCCGGGACGCTGTCACCCGGCACACCGTCAACGAGAATCATCGGATTGGCCGCCAGCCCACGCAGCAACGTGGCGGGTGGTTGTCAGAGTTTGCGGAACACCAGGCTGCCGTTGGTTCCGCCGAAACCGAACGAATTGGACAGTGCCACCCGGATCGGCATGGCGCGCGCGGTGTTGGGCACGTAATCCAGATCGCATTGCGGATCCGGGTTCGCGAGGTTGATCGTCGGCGGCGCGACCTGATCCCGAATTGCCATGACGGAAAATACCGCCTCGATTCCGCCTGCGGCGCCGAGCAGGTGCCCGGTCATGGATTTCGTCGAACTGATCGCCAACCTCGCGGCGTGCGCGCCGAAGCAGCTCTTGAGCGCAACGGTTTCCGCGATGTCGCCGAGCGGCGTCGATGTGCCATGCGCATTCACGTAATCAACCTCATCGCGGTTCACGCCGGCGTTGCGCAACGCGTTTGCCATGCAGCGCACGGCCCCATTGCCGTCTTCGCACGGCGCGGTGATATGGTGCGCGTCGGCGCTCATGCCGTAGCCGGCGAGTTCACAATAGATACGCGCGCCTCGCGCCTTTGCGTGCTCGAGTTCCTCCAGAACAACGACACCCGCCCCCTCGCCGATCACGAATCCATCCCGATCCCGATCCCAAGGGCGGCTGGCTGCCGCGGGGTCATCGTTGCGGCCGGACAATGCCCGCGCCGCGCAAAACCCGCCCACGCCGAGCTGCGAAATGGTCGCTTCGGCCCCGCCGGCGATCATGACGTCCGCATCGCCGTATTCGATCAGCCGGCCGGCCTCCCCGATGCTGTGGTTCGCCGTCGTGCATGCCGTGACCACCGCAAGATTGGGACCCTTGAGGCCATGCAATATCGAAAGTTGCCCGGAGATCAGATTGATGATCGATCCCGGCACAAAGAAGGGCGAGATCTTGCGCGGCCCCCCCGCCAGCAAGGCATCGTGCGTATCCTCGATCAGCGGCAGGCCGCCGATTCCGGATCCGATGCACACGCCGACCATCTCACGGTTGACCCGATCGAGATCGATCCCCGAATCCTTGAGGGCGTCGATCCCGGCAGCGAGCCCGTAATGAATGAACGTGTCGAACCGCCTTGCCTCCTTGGGCGCAAGGTATTTCGCCACATCGAAACCTTTGACTTCGCCGGCGATCTGCGACGAAAACGGCGTGGGATCGAATCGGGTGATGCGGGCTATGCCGGACCTGCCCGCGACAATGTTGGACCAGGATTCGGTGAGCGAGGTGCCCACCGGAGAAATGATGCCAAGCCCGGTAACGACAACTCTGCGTCTAGCCAACGTAACTCCGGATGTAAGGCGGCTCAGGCCTTGACGTGCGCCTTGATGTAATCCACGGCCTGTTGCACCGTCGTAATTTTCTCGGCTTCTTCGTCGGGAATTTCAGTCTCGAATTCCTCTTCCAGCGCCATGACGAGTTCCACGGTATCGAGGGAATCGGCGCCCAGATCGTTCACGAACGACGATTCGTTCTTCACGTCCCCGTCATTGACTCCCAGCTGTTCGGCAACAATTTTCTTGACGCGTTGCTCGATGTTTTCCATTCAGGTCCCCTTTCCTCGCATGAATTCACTCGCCTGCGGCTTCCCTTGCGTCCGCAGTGCTCAGGCATGTCGCATGAAAGCGGTATTTTACCACATCCACACGGCAAAAATCACTTAATAATCAATCAGAAACGCCAGCCGATGCGACTCTATTCCATGTGCATGCCGCCGTTTACGTGCAGCGTGCTCCCGGTGATGTAGCCCGCGCCGGGCGATGCGAGAAATACCACGGCAGCCGCGACGTCCGCCGGCATGCCCAGTCGCCCCAGCGGGATTTGCGCGAGGAGCGCGCTGCGCTGTGCGTCATCCAGCGAGCGCGTCATATCGGTGTCGATGAAGCCCGGCGCCACGCAATTCACCGTGATGTTCCGGCTGCCGACTTCGCGTGCGAGCGAGCGGGAAAATCCCGCCATGCCCGCCTTCGCCGCGGCGTAATTGGACTGGCCCGCATTACCGGTGGCGCCGACCACGGAAGTGATGTTGATGATGCGTCCGAAGCGCGCTTTCATCATGCCGCGCAGCACAAGCTTGGAAAGCCGAAACACCGACCGGAGATTGGTGGAAAACACCGCGTCCCACTCGTCGTCCTTCATCCGCAACAGCAGGTTGTCGCGCGTGATGCCGGCGTTGTTCACGAGAATCAGGGTGTCGCCGTACTGCTTCTGAATCGCACCAGGCAGAGCCTCCACCTGCGCGGCATCGTTCACATCGAGCGCGATCCCCTTCCCTGCGACACCCGCCGAGGCAAGCGCCTGCGTGATGGCGTTCGCACCGGCATCCGTGGTCGCGGTCCCGATCACCGTGGCTCCGTGCGTTCCCAGTTCGAGTGCAATGGCGCGCCCGATGCCCCGCGAAGCACCGGTCACGAGCGCAACCTTGCCTGCCAGCAGCGTCATGCCAGCACGCTGCGCAGTTGCTCGAGCGACGCCGGATCGGTCATCGCATGCCCCTGCAATCCTGGATCAATGCGCCGGCTCAATCCGGCGAGCACTTTGCCGGGGCCGCACTCGGCTACGTGCTGTATCCCGCTCGCGGACATGTGCCGGACGACCTCGACCCAGCGCACGGGGCTGCACGCCTGCCGCGCCAACGACGACTTGATGCCTTCCGGATCGTCAATCACGGCCACGTCGACATTGTTCACGACCGGCACCAGCGGTTTGCGCACCGTCACGGTTTTCAGTTGTTCAGCAAGCCGGTCAGCGGCAGGCGCAAGCAACGATGAGTGAAATGGGGCGCTGACGGGCAGCAACACGGCCCGCTTCGCACCCTTGGCCTTCGCCGTACCTGCCGCGCGCTCCACCGCGGATTTGTGCCCCGCTATGACGACCGGGCTGGGCGCGTTGAAGTTAACGGCCTCGACAACCTCCCCTTGGGCCGCCTCGAGGCAAGCAGCGCGCACGGCACCATCGTCCAGCCCGAGAATGGCCGCCATGGCGCCACAACCCGCGGGCACCGCCTCCTGCATGGCTTGCGCCCGAAACCGGACCAACCGCAGCGCATCGCCAAATTCAAGAGCCCCGGCGGCAGTGAGCGCCGTATATTCTCCGAGGCTGTGCCCTGCCAGCATCGCGGGCGCCGGCCCTCCCGAGTCCAGCCATGCGCGGTAAACCGCGTAGCCTGCGGCCAGCATCAGCGGCTGGGTATTCACCGTGGAATTGATGGCGTCGGCGGGCCCTTCCGCCGCCATCTTCCAGAGGTCGAGCCCCAGAGCATCCGAAGCTTCGTCGAAGGTCTCCCGTACCCGCCGGTGATCGGCGAACGGCTGCATCATGCCGACCGACTGCGACCCCTGCCCCGGAAACACGATGGAAAATTTCATGATATTCAGCCAGGTAGAATCGATGTGATGCCGTGTTACCAGCGCATCAGCACGGCGCCCCACGTAAATCCGCCACCGACGCCCTCGAGCAACACGAGTTGGCCACCGCGTATCCGTCCATCACGCACCGCTTCATCCAGCGCGAGTGGGATCGACGCAGCGGAAGTATTGGCATGGCGATCCACCGTCGTCACGACCTTATCCATGGAAAGCCCCAGTTTCTTCGCAGTGGACTGAA
>CAZMBS010000028.1:0-21745 GCA_964564295.1 uncultured Streptomycetaceae bacterium | reverse complement strand
GCCGATGCCGGGATCGCCGCCGATCAGCACCACCGCTCCGGCGACGAGCCCGCCGCCGAGCACCCGGTCGAATTCGGCGATGCCGGTCGCGAGCCGCGACTCTTCGCGCGCCTCGACTTCCGACAGCCGCTGCACCCTGCCGCCGTCGGCGACCAGCGCGAAGCGGTTGGCCGATGCCGGCGCGCTCTCCGCGACTGTTTCCACGAGTGTGTTCCACGCCTGGCAATGCGCGCACTGGCCCTGCCACTTGACGGACTGGCCGCCGCATTCGGTGCAGCTGTAGACGGATTTTGCCTTGGCCATGCCGGCTCAGCTTCCCGGTTGGTGACGCTGGAACATCATGCCGCGGCGCCGTTGCGGTGTCACGCTTCTTCGACCACCGGCACGCGCGGCGCCAGCGCGCACAGCAGTTCGTAACCCACGGTTCCGGCGGGCTTCGCGACGTGCTCCACGGGGTTTCCGGGGCCCCACAATTCCACCGGGGCACCGACGCCGGCGTCCGGAATTGCGCTCAGATCCACGCAGAGCATGTCCATCGAGACGCGCCCCAGCGTGCGGGTCAGGCGGCCCGCGACGCGGACCGGCGTGCCGGTCGGCGCGTGCCGCGGGTAGCCGTCCGCATACCCGCACGCGACAACTCCGATGCGCATCGCGCTTTCCGCCGTGAACGTGCCGCCGTAGCCGACCGTATCGCCGCGCCGCAGATGCTGAACCGCGATGATTTCGGACGCGAGCGTCATCGCGGGCCGCAAATCGAGCTGCGCGCCATGCTGATCCGAAAGCGGCGAGCACCCGTACAGCATGATCCCCGGACGCACCCAGTCACCGTGCGATTGCGGGTGACGCAGGATAGCCGCCGAGTTGGCAAGACTGCGCGGCAGCGCGTCCGCGCCGAATTCCCGGTCCAGCACGGCGAGCTGCCAGCCCACGCCCTTCGCATCGTCCGCGTTCGCGAAATGCGTCATCAACGTGACCTGCTTCACCGCCCGATGGGCGCGGACGCGATCGACCACCGCTCGAGCAACGCCCGGCGCGAAGCCCAGCCGGTTCATGCCGGTATTCACCTTGACGAGGATGTCGAGCCGCGCGCCCGGTGGCGCCGCGTCGAGCATCGCGAGTTGTTCCTCGCCATGCACTGCGGTCGAGATCCGGTGCGCGGCGAGCACCGGCAGGTCCGCAGGCTTGAACCAGCCCTCCAGCAGCAGGATGCGTTTCGTCCATCCGCTTTCACGCAACCGCACGGCGCCGTCGATCTCGATCAGCGCGAGCCCCTCGGCCGCCTCGAACGCACGCATGCCGCGCAGCAGGCCGTGGCCGTAGGCATTAGCCTTGACGACCGCCAGCACGCGCGAACGCGGCGCGCACCGCCGTACGACGCCGAGGTTGTGCCGCAGGGCCGGCAGATGGATGGTGGCAAAAATCGGTCGTGGCACGATGCGTCGCCGCAGCTTCAGCGCCGGTTCGATGATGGTCCGCGATTGGCCGTCACGCGCGGCCCGCGCGTTCGCCATGTTGCCGCGCGAACAATCGTTCGAGTTCGTCGATCACCTCCCGCGCGGCGCGATCCTCCAGCGCGTGCTGCGCCATGTAACGCGAGGCTTCACCCATCAGCCGCCGGCGATTGAGCCCGGGATAGGTCCCGACGAGTCGCCGAATCGCCATCACGACCGTCTCTTCCGGTGGCCGCGCGATCTCGCGCGGTTGCGCGTGCGGCTCCGGGACGTCTGTCTGCCGCGAGAGCTTTTCGGCGAACGCCAGCAGCGCCTTCCTCCGCCCGGCGTCGAGACCGCCGAACACGGCCAGCAGTTTTTCGGCGTCGCGCGTCACGTTCCGTTGCCCGAATCGACCGCCTTGATCGTGAAGACGGGCGGCTTGCGCCGCTCCCGCATGAGATCGAGCATCGTCGCCAGAGCGGCCAGAACGGCATCGGTGGTGCGCTGCGTCTGCGGCCACTCCGTGCGCGCGACCGCCAGAATGTCCGAGATATCGTCCGGCAACGGCCGCCCATCTTCCATGATCATGTCCTCGATCATGCCGGGCTTCAGCTCCGGGCGGAACAGCATGGCACAGCACTCCGCATCCTGCGCGGCAATCCATTCGCCGTCGTCGTCGACGAGCAGCGGCGGCACCGCGGCAGGCAGTCGCGCCGCGCCGTTCACCATGACCAGCACGCGCCGGCCGTGCACGGCTTCGGCCAGCGGATTCCCTGCGCCGGCGGCGGTGCGATGCGCCACGGTCCACCGCGCGTGCTGCGCGGGCTCCGGAACCGCCGTGGCGCCAAGCACTTGCGCTGCAAGCAGGCCGCCGAAGCCCAGACCGATCACGGGCCGGCGGGCCTTGCGAAACGCGCGCGCGAGCCGCAGTTCGTCGTCGACCCACGGGCAATGCGTCCGGTCGGTCACCGGATGGGCACCGCCGAGCAGCCACATCGCGTCGTACTGGAGCGCGCTCACGGGCAGAGTCTGCCCCGAAAACGGGCGGCAGTAGACAAAACCGATGCCCCGGCTCTCCAGTTGCGTTTCGATGGCGCCGAGAAATTCGGAATGCGTGTGCTGCACCGCCAGAAACCGCTTCACGGCACGTTCACCAGATCCTTCATGCGCGCCGTGGCGAACGCCGCAAATGTTTCCACGAGCCGCGAGCGGAATTTCCCCTTCGGCGTCACGAGCGTGAGCGTGCGGATCAAGCGTGGCGCGAGCGGCACCGCGACCAGCGTGCCGAGCTTCAACTCCTTCACGACCGTCGCACGCGATACGATCGACACCGCGATTCCGGTTTCGACCACGCCCTTGATCGACTCGGGACCGCCGAGTTCCATGACGACGTTGATGTCCTCCGGCGCCACGCCGCACTGCCGGAAGTAATTGTCGGCGAATTCGCGCGTGCCCGAACCCGACTCGCGGCTCACGTACGGCTCCGCCGCCACCTGGGCCGCCGAGACCGAGTCGAAAGCGCCGAATCGGTGCGACGGCGCGCAGATCATGACAAGTTCGTCGTCGCAGCAGACCTCGATCTGCACGCCGGGCACGTGCGACGGGGATTCGATGAGCCCCAGGTCGAGCGTGTGATCCGCGACGCGCGTCTCGATCGCCTCCGAGTTCGCCACGGTCATGCTCGCCTGCACCTGCGTGTGGCGGGCCTTGAACTCGCCCAGCACCTGCGGCAGGATGAATTCCGCGATGGTCGTGCTCGCGCCCAGCAGCAGCGATCCGCCGACGGCCCCGGTGAGTTCGGTGACCCGGGTCTCCAGTTCGTTGTTCAGCGCGAGGATGCGCCCTGCGTAGTCCAGCACGAGCCGTCCCGCCGCCGTCAACTCGATCCGGCCGTGCATGCGCTCGAACAGCCGGGCGTTGAAGTGCTCTTCCAGTTGCTTGACCTGAAAGGTCACCGCGGGCTGCGTCATGAACAGTTCCTCGGCAGCCTTCGTGAACGAAAGCTGTTTTGCAACCGTGTGAAAAACCTGCAGCCGCCGGTCAGCCATATGCGTATATGATGCGGGCCACTATGGAAAAACGTTTTGCATTCAACCATATTTCGCACGGCAAGTCATGAGCAACGCCTGGCGCCGGATCGACCTTGACGGCGGCGGCCTGCAAAGCGCCAATCTGCGGCTCGCGCGCGCGCTGAAGCGCCGGCGGGTGGCCTATGCGCTGCTTTGCGTGTTTCCGCTGGGGCTGCACCGCGACTATCTCGGCGACCGGGCGGCGGCATGGGCCTATCGCGCCGGCACGGCGTTGCTGGCGGTGGTGGCGGCTTACGACATGACCGCGGCGATGGCAGGGGTCGCGGCGATGTCGCTTGCCGCGCTCGTCGACCTTGTCCGCATGGAAAGCCGGATCGTGCGCGTCAACAAGGCCCTGCGCATGTCCGTGTATCTGGGCGGCAAAACCCCCTGAAATTCAACGGCCTGTGGTATAAAGCGCCGGTTTGCCCCGCGAAAACAAGCAATTTCGAGGACGCGTCAGCCCATGCCGTTAGGGTTTTACATCATCATGGCCGCGCAATTTTTTTCGTCGCTGGCCGACAACGCGCTGCTCGTCGCCGCGATCGCGCTGCTGATCCAGATGGCTGCGCCCGAGTGGTTGACACCGATGCTCAAGTTCTTCTTCACGGTGTCCTACGTGCTGTTCGCCGCGTTCGTCGGCGCCTTCGCGGACTCGATGGCCAAGGGACGCGTGATGTTCATCACCAACACCGTGAAAATCGTCGGCTGCGCGCTGATTTTCTTTCACGAACTGTGGTCGATCCCCGGTGTCGAGGAGTACGTGACCATACTCTTCGCCTACGCCGTCGTCGGACTCGGCGCCGCGGCCTATTCGCCGGCCAAGTACGGCATCCTGACGGAGTACCTGCCGCACCACAAGCTCGTGATCGCCAATGGCTGGATCGAAGGCCTGACGGTCGGCTCGATCATCCTCGGCACGCTGCTCGGCGGCGTGCTGATCAGCGAGGCGGTGTCGGGAAAACTGCTCGCGATCGACATTCCGCATCTCGAGACCGGCATCGACTCGCCTGCGGAGGCTGCCGTCGCAATCATCATCGTGCTCTACGCCATCGCCGCGATCTTCAATCTTTACATCCCCGATACCGGCGTGGACCACAAGCCGCCGAGCCGTAATCCGTTGTTTCTCGTGCGCGAATTCGCGCACTGCATGAAGCTGCTGTGGACCGACAAGCTCGGGCAGATCTCGCTTGCGACGACGACGCTGTTCTGGGGCGCCGGCGCCACGCTGCAGTTCATCGTGTTGAAATGGGCGGAACAAGCGCTGGGCTACACTTTGTCTCAGGCCACCGTGCTGCAGGGCATCTGCGCGGTCGGCATCGGCATGGGCTCCGTGCTCGCCGCGAAATTCGTGCCGCTCAACCGCGCCGTCGGGGTCATTCCGGTCGGCATCGCGATGGGACTCATCGTCATCGCGATGAATTTTGCGCGGTCCATCGAAGTCGCGATTCCACTGCTGATCATGATCGGCGGGCTTGCCGGATTTTTCGTGGTGCCGATGAACGCGCTGCTGCAGCACCGCGGGCACATCCTGATGGGCGCCGGCCATTCGATCGCCGTGCAGAATTTCAACGAGAACCTGAACATCCTCGTCATGATCGGGCTCTACGCGCTGCTGATCTGGCTGGATTTTTCGATCTACAGCGTCATCGCGATGTTCGGGCTGTTCGTGTCGTGCGCGATGACGATCGTGCGCAAGCGCCATCAGCACAACGTGCGCACGGGACCCATGCCCGTCATTCCCACGGGCGTCCACCACTAGCGGAAAGGCGCCGGCGGCGGAGCACACGCCCCGCGCCGGCAGTGTGGATCAGACGGATTGGTACTTGAAGCGCCGCACCTTTTCCATATTGATGCCCTCGATGCGGATCAGTTTCGTGGGCGCGACGCGTTTCGGGGAATGCAGGTCGCCTTCGTTGTACACGTGCGCGATGCCCGGCGTCAGCTTGTAGGTGCGGACTTTCTTCACCTTGCCGGTTTTCTCCGGCGCGGCGGGTTCGAGCAACTGATAGTCGCTCATTTCGGTCTCGCCGGCGGCCTGGCCGTAAATGGCCCACGACGGCCCATGATCGTGCGGCGGGCTTTCCTTCGCGCCTTCATAGCGATGCGCGAGGATGCAGAACCCCAGTTCCTTGTCCTCGTACAGTATCTTGCGCTCGGGTGTCGTGTCGTCGATGTTTTTCGCGACGAACGCGCTGTCCGTCAGCACGTTTCTCAGCAGATTGCTGACCTTCACGCGACCCGCCGGGCCGGGCTCGGCCTTCAGCATGTCATGGCATTCGGCGGCAAACGATTCCAGAGTATGGGCCACGATGCACCTCCTTCGTTGTGTGTGCCCTCATTTTCCACCAAACCGGCACCCAATAAAAGAGGCCACATTCTGGAACGGCGGCTTACTTCTCCTTCGGATTGTGCAGTCCGGCATGGGGCGCCTTGTACGCGCCCGACCGGATCTGCAGCACCATGTTGGCGAGACTCAGCGCCGCATTGTTGACCTGCGTGAAGAGTTCCGGATCCTGGTCGAGATCCTCATGGCTGGTCGCGTAGGGACGGTAATAGCCGATCCACGCATCGAGCGCAGCGGCGGGACCGGCCTGTATGAGCCCGAGATCGGTCAGCCAGTCGGACAGGATGCGGCGCAGGTTCTCGGGTCCCGCCGCGTCGCCATGCGCCAGTACTGCAAACGCGCGGCCGGCCAGGTGCTTCGGGTAATGCCATCCCTTCATTTCGAGTTCCTTCGCGAGCGCGGGATTCTTCCCGCTGGTCGTCGTCGGATCCGTATTGCCGCCGTCCGCGCATACCAGCCGGTCGATCATGAGCTTGAGGCTCGCGGGCGTCTGGTACCAGTGCATGGGGCACAGCACGAAAACGCCGTGCGCCGCGACCCAGCGCGGATAGATTTCCGCCATCCAGTCGTTGGTCTGGCCCAGCGCGTGATTCGGATAACACGAACAGGGCCAGTGGCAGAGCGGCATGGTGGTCGACACGCAGGCCTTGCAGGGATGTATCACCTTCCACGGCTCGTCCGCGAGCGCCGACACGTCGAGAAAATCGACTTCGAACCCCGGTATCGCCTTGATGGCCTGTTGCGCGGCCTGCGCGAGCCGCCGTGTTTTCGATATTTCGCCGGGGCACGTGTGCTCGCTGCGTGTCGAACCGTTGACGATCAGAATGCGCGACGGGGAAGCCGCGTCCTGCTGCCGCCGCGCGGCCGCATCGATGGCGGCCTTCGCCGCAAGCCATTCGACCGGCAGGTTCATGTCCGGCCGCGAAAACCCCTTGCCCGCCGGCTGCTGGCGCGGCGACTTGCGGTACACGATGTAGCCGTCCCACGCCTTCTCGAAAACGCGTTCGAGTTCGTCCTTGACGGCGTCAAAAGCCGGGTCGTAGAAACGCTCGTAAAAGCGCGCGCGAAACTCTTCTTTCGTCAACGGCACCCATTGCGTCTCGCGCCGTACGGCAGGCTGGGTCATGGCGGTGCTCCCCCTGATATGGATGACGTTTGGTCGATCGCGGCGGCCGAACCTTACACGGCAGCGCTCAGTTGGGACTGATCGGCAATTCCTGCAACTTGCCCCCGGCCATGCGCTGGTACAGCCGTGGCCGGCAACTCGTGGTATCCCGGATGAAATCGAGCAGGTAGCTCGCGCCAGGCGCCAGCGTCACCGTCAGCGGAAAATCGCAACCGGTTTCCGTGAGAGCACCGGCGTCGTAACGGTACTCGAAATGCAGCCACAGCGGCACCCCTGCCGGCAGTTTCGCGTCCAACGACAGAACCTCGCGCCGCACGTACTCTCCGCTCTGCAGTTGTCCGATGCGGCGCACCACGCGCGGATCCCCTTTGCCCTCGCCGGCCCGCAACAACACCATCGTGATGCGGTTTGTCAGCCACATGCGCCCGGTCTGCACGGTGAAATCGGCCACCGGCCCGGTTGTCGGCGCATCGTACGGCTGCACCTCGACCTTGTTCGTGGTCTCGCAGCCGCCCGCAAGCGCCAGCACCACGAGTCCCGCAATCCGGATGCCCGTGCTCGCCATGCCGTCCCCGCCTGCTCCCCGCCCCTAGCGCCGCAGCCGGAAATAGATTTCCGGCAGCTTCTTCGGCAGGCTGTTGATATGGTCGAGGACGAGATAATGTCCCGGTCCGAATATCTGCGGCAGATACTGGTTGGCCATCGTGTCGACGGTGATGCAGAACGGATGCACGCCCTTCGCGACCGCCTCCTTCACCGCCATCCGCGTGTCCTCGTGCAGGTAGCGCCGGTCGCCGCCGTCGTCGTAATCTTCCGGCCGGCCGTCCGAGAGGATCAGCAGCAGCCGGCGCCGCGACTCGATGCCTTCGAACCGGCGCGTCGCGTGCCGGATCGCCGCGCCCATGCGCGTCGCGAGCCGGCCGGACATGCCGCCGATCTGGCTGCGCACCTCTTCCGACAGCGGCTGGTCGAAATTCTTGATCGTGTAGTAGCTCACGTTGTCGCGGTACTTGGAACAGAAGCCCGCGATTGCGTAATTGTCGCCGACTTCCTCCATGCTTTCCGCGAACAGCAACACGCCGGCGCGGACGCGGTCGACCAGCCGTCCACCGCCCTCGGGCAGATGCTGCATGATCGACGTCGACATGTCCGCGAGCAGCGTGACCGCGATCTCGCGCTGGCGCATCTCGCGCCGGCGGTAGATCGCGGGCCGCGGCGATCGCCCGGCGACCTTTTCCGCGACGTAGGTCACCACGGCGTTGAGATCCATGTCGTCGCCGTCGAGCTGCTGCACCTTCGGCGCCATGCGCGTCGGCTTTTGCGACTGAATCGCTTTCTTCAGCCGTTTCAACGCGTTGGAGTACTGCTTCATGAGCCGTTGGGTCTCGGCCATGTTGGACTCGCCGAGCATTTTTTCCTGCACCCAGCTCCAGTTGCGCTTGTAGCGTGCTTCGCGATAGTCCCATTCCGGATACGGCAGCCCTTTGTCGCCGGCACCCTTGTTGGCCTGCTGCCCGTCCGCGCGGGTCGCCGACTGCTGCGCGGTTCCGCTCGAATCGCTGTAGCCCGCCATTTCTTCGCGCTGGCCGCCGTCCTGCTGATTGCCCGCCTCGGCGTTCTGCGGCGTCTCGCTCTCCTGGTCGCCGTCGTCCTGCGGCTGGTTCTGCTGGTCCGCGCCGGACTGCGTCTGCTGCTGGTCGTCCTGGCTCTCCTGTGGATGCGCGAGACGCGTCGCATTCGGTCCGCGCCCCGGCAGATAAGCCGCGTGAAACGCTTCGAGATCCGACACGCGCGGCAGCGTGTTCTCCGCGTATATGGCGCACGCGAGGCGATAGGCATCGGCGACCGATGCGCCGGGTTCGAACAGCCGCGCGTATCGTCCGTCGCCGGGCGCACCGGTGCGCGCGGCCTGCAGCGCTTCCGCGACGCTTTCCTGCGCGAGATCGAAATACACTCCCGTGGCCGGATGCCGCACGGCGGCCGCGCGCGCCGTCGCGAGCATGCGCTGCAGGTAGTTCGGCACATCGTGCTGCACGCGAAAATCCACGCGCGCATCCTCGCACAGGTCGAAAATCAGCTGGAAACGCAGCGCATCGTCGCCGAACCGCATGTAGAGCGGCGCCCACGATACCGGCCCCTTTTCCGCGAATTCCAGGTTTGCCTCGGCGAACATCGCCTGCATGCCGGACCGGTCGAACGTGCCGTAGCGCATGTGTCCCGCCGCATGCAGCACGCCGAGAATGGCATCGTCCCGGTTGGCCATCACCGCCGGGAAGTACAGGCTGCGGCCGTCGGTTTCCATGAACGGCCGGCCCTTCTCTGGCGACCAGCTGCTTTCCTTCAGATCGAAGCTGCCGCCGAACCAGACATCGAGCAGCATGCCGAGCAGACGGTTGCGATCCGTGAGCCGGTATCCGGGCAGATGCTCGAGCAGCAGGGCAAGGCTCTCTTCGGACTCGAGCCGGAAATAGGCCTCGCCGCGCGCGCGCCCCGACTGCATGATGTCGGCACCGCGCAGCGCCCACGGCAGTATCGCCTGCGCGCCGAGCAGGTTACGCACCCGGATTGCCCCCGGCAGATAGGTTGCGAGCAGGAGCTTGCGCGATTCGTAGAGCTCCTCGGCCGGCGTGTTGAGTTGCTCGATCGCCGCGATCCCGCCGTGGCGTCCCGCGAGGTCCAGCACCGGAGTCGAAAAATAGGCCGCGCCGCTTTCGGCCTGCCGCGCGCACCACGCGAAACCGATTTCCGCCCAGCGCTCCTCGCCCCGGTGGCCCAGCGATCCGAACGCGCGCGGCAGGTTCGTCATGAATCCCTCGAGCGATCGCCACGAACCGCGCCACCGGCGAAATTCCAGCGCCTGCCGCGTCCACGGCAGCACGGTCTCGGAGATTTTCTCGGCTTCCACGCTGCCGCGAATGAATGCCTTGCCGGCTTCGCGGTCGAAATCAAACAGCGTGCGGCACGCGCCGAGCCAGGCCACCATCACGTCGTTGCCATGCGGCGCGATGACCGGCAAGACCTGCTCGACCTCGCGCTGTGCGACAACGGACAGATCACGGATCTCGCGCAGCAGATCCTGCACCGATTGTGGGGAGCGCTCCGCCACGATGGAGCCGCCGATCAGGCGGAGAAATGCGCCTGCACGATCTCCATCAGCGCATCGGAGAGTTCGACGTCGTCGGTGATCGGGTTCACCATCGCGACCTGGCACGCCGCAACCGGATCGAGCCCGGCGTTGATCATGCTCGCCGCATAAACGAGCGCGCGCGTGGAGGTGGACTCCTCGAGCCCGTGGTCCTTCAGCAGCCGCGCCTTGCGTCCGGCGGCGACGAGTTGCTGCGCAATCTCCGGCGTCGCGCCCGGCACTTCGTTCAGCAAGATCTTGCGTTCGATTTCCTCGGACGGAAAATCGAAATTGAGCCCGATGAACCGCTGTTTGGTCGAAGGCTTGAGGTCTTTCAGCACTGTCTGATAGCCGGGGTTGTACGAGATGACCAGCATGAAGTCCTCGTGCGCCTCGATCTCCTGGCCCTTTTTCTCTATCGTGAGCTTGCGCCGGTGGTCGGTCAGCGAATGGATCACCACCGTGGAATCGGTGCGCGCCTCAACGATTTCGTCGAGGTAGCAGATCGCGCCGGCCTTCACGGCGCGCGTGAGCGGGCCGTCCTGCCAGACGGTTTCCGCGCCTTCGAGCAGGAAGCGCCCGACGAGGTCGGAACTCGTCAGGTCTTCGTGGCACGATACCGTCACGAGCGGGCGGTTCAACTGGAACGCCATGAATTCGAGGAAACGCGTCTTGCCGCAGCCGGTGGGGCCTTTCAGCATGACCGGCAGCCGTTTCCGGTACGCCGCTTCAAACACGGCGACTTCGTTGCCCTGCGGTTCGTAGTACGGCGCCTTTTCGCCGGCCACCGGCATTTGCACGATGTCGCGCTCGACGCCGCGCAATCTGTTGGATGCAGTCTTCATGAGGGAGTCCGGAAAAAATTGGTAATCACGCCGTCACGCACACACCGTCGCGCGCCGGAAATCGTCGATGGCAGAGCCACGCCACGACCACTACAATGCACTCCACGCGGCGTGCTGCACGGTGCGCCATTCTATTTGCCATTGTACGCCAACGGCGCCGCGAAAATCGTAACTGCATGTTTTGTTTCGAATTTTACCATAGGGAAACCGGTCATGAACGCCTGTTACCGCGCGTGGACAGCCTTGGCATTCGCCGCCATCATCGGGCTGGCCGCGTGTGCCACAACGACGTCCGGCGAGCCCGCAAGCCCCGGTGCCTCGGCTCCGCGCTACGTCGTCGACCCGTTCTGGCCCAAACCGCTGCCGCACCAGTGGGCCATCGGGCAGGTCGCGGGCCTTCACGTCGACGGCCGGAATCACCTGTGGATCATCCACCGTCCGCGCACGATCGAACGGCTGGAAACCGGTGCCGCGGAGAATCCACCGTCAGCACGCTGCTGCCGCCCCGCGCCGGCCGTCATCGTGTTCGACCCGGCGGGCAACGTTGTAAAAGCCTGGGGCGGCCCGGGCGAGGGTTACGATTGGCCGGCCAACGAGCATGGCATCTACGTCGACCCCAAGGGTGACGTCTGGATCGGCGGCAACGATCCCAAGGACCACCATATCCTGAAGTTCACCAACGACGGAAAATTCCTGCTGCAAATCGGCAAGCCGGGAAAATCCGAAGGCAGCAACAGCACCACGCAGCTCGGCCGCCCCGCCGCGATGGAACTCGACGTCGCGGCGAACGAGCTCTACGTGGCGGACGGCTACGGCAACAAGCGCGTCATCGTGTTCGACGCGGACACCGGTCGCTACCGGCGTCACTGGGGCGCGTACGGCAACCGCCCGGAAGATGCCAAGATGCGCGTGTTCAACCCGGATTCGCCGCAATTCGCGAACCCCGTGCACTGCGTTCGGCTCGGCCGGGACGACCGGCTCTATGTCTGCGACCGCACCAACAACCGCATCCAGGTGTTCGAAAAAAGCGGTAAGTTCGTACGCCAGTTCGTGATCGAGCCGAAAACCATGATCAACGGCACGGTGCACGACATGATTCTGTCGCCCGATCCGATGCAGACGTATCTGTTCGTGGGCGACGGGTCCAACGGGGAAATCTACATCGTGCGACGCGACACCGGCGAGCGTGTCGCGTCGTTCGGACGGCTCGGGCGCATGGCGGGCGAATTCTACGGCCTGCACAACCTCGCCGTCGATGCGAACGGCAATCTCTACACTGCGGAAGTGCGCACCGGCAGACGCGTGCAGCGGTTCGTTCCGGTCGCAGAAAAGCGTTGAAGCAATTCAGCGCAGTTGCCCGTCGCGCACGCACCGCGTCCGCATGTACAGATAGACGTGCCGCGCCGTGCGGACCGCCATTTTCTCCGGCGCGGCCGGCAACGCGTCTTCCCGCCCCATCTCGATGCAGTTTCGGTAGTACACGAGCTCGCGCAGGTTGTCGCGAATCGCGGTCCACGTCGGATCGCCTTTGACGAGCGACTTGAACGCATCGAGGAGGTCGGCATCCGCTGCGGGAACGGCCTTGCCGCCATCGGCAGCGATTCGAGCGACGATCAATCGCCGCGCGAGCGTGATCGAGGCCTCGACCGCGGGCGACAGCACGAGCACCTCACCGGACGCGATCCGCTGCTCCAGCGTCGCGAGCGCCGCGTTCACATCCGCGAATTCCTGCTCCAGCATGTTTTCGGATTGCGCGGGCATCAGGTCGGGTCGGGCTGCGCCGCAATCCGGACTCCGTTAGAGATACATCCGGCGGCCCGGTGCGTGGTCGCCGCGCGCGGCGGGATACGTGCGGCTATTCCACCTGGATTCGGGCGGCTCGTACGAGCTTCGTCCATTTGTCGATCTCGGCGCGAACGAGTTTGTCGAACTCGGCCGGCGAGCCCGAGGCCGGATCGAGGCCCTGTGCGCCCAATGCGCTCGTCATCGCCGGCTGCGCGAGTGCCTGACCGATCTCGCGGTGCAGCCGGTCCACGACCAGTTTCGGCGTTTTCGCCGGCACGACGATGCCCTGCCAGTTCTCCACGTGAAATCCCGGCACACCGCCCTCCGCGAGGGTCGGCACGTCGGCGACGACCTTGGCGCGCTTCAACGTCGTCACACCCAGCGCGCGCAACTTGCCCGTTTTCACGTGCGGCAGCGGGGGCGGCATGGTGCTGAATATCATCTGCACCTGGCCCGCGATGAGATCGGTCAGCGCGGGCGCAGTTCCCTTGTAGCCCACATGCACGATATTCACGCCGGTGGTGTGCCGGAACAGTTCCCCGGTCATATGCAGCGAAGAGCCCGTGCCCGCGGAACCGAAATTGAGGGAGCCGGGCTTCGCGCGCGCGAGCGCAAGCAGTTCCTTGACCGAATTCGCAGGCAGGGCCGGATGCACCACCAGGATGAACGCGGAAGTCGCGAGCAGCGACACTCCCGCGAAGTCGCGCGGCGGGCTGTAAGGCAGGTTCGGCCGCAGCGCAGGATTGTGCGCGAGGCTGCCCATGCTGCCGAGAAACAGCGTATAGCCGTCCGGATTGGCCGTCGCCGCGAGGTGCCCGCCGACCATGCCGCCCGCGCCGCCGCGATTGTCGACGATGAACTGCTGGCCCATCGCCTCGCTCAACCGCTGCCCGACGGCACGCGCGAGGATGTCGTTTCCGCCGCCGGGGGGAAACGGCACGATCAATCGCACCGGCCGGTCGGGATACTGGCCAGACTGCGCGCGTGCATGACCGGCAACGGCAAGCGCGACCAGTCCCGCTGCTGCAAGACGGCAGCGCGTTGTGGTCATTCCACCACCTTGCCGAGCAGCGACAGCACGTCGGTCTTGCTGTTGACCATTTGCTCGGGAAACACGATGTGGATCGCATCCACGGGGCAGATCGACTGGCACAAACCGCAGTACCAGCATTCGTCGGGGTAGCGCACAACCGGCAGCTTCTGCTTGTTGCCTTCTTCATGGTAGATCAGGTCGCCGGGACAGATCCAGTCGCAAAGGTCGCAGCGCACGCATTTCTGCGCGTCGATTTCGATCGGGTTGTGAACGGCGGAAGCGGAGTCGGGCATGAGTCGTCCTAAGCGGTGGCCGCGTTGCGGGCGAAAGCATCGGCAAGGGGCCGGTCGGTCGGGAGCGTGCGTGTCGCGGGGCCGTCGGTGCCGCGCTCGACCAGCACGAACTTGCGCCAGTTCTGCTCGTCCGGTTTCGGGAAATCCAGCCGCCAATGCGCCGAGCCCGTGCGTGTTTCCGGGCGGGCCAGCGAAGCCGCCGCCATGATTTCAGCGTTCATGCGCACGTTTTTCGCCTCGTGCACGCGCATGAGGGCGTGCAGGTCGGGGGCTCGCAGCGTGTTTTCGCGCCGGGCCAGCGCGCGCAGCGTGTCCATGGCGAGCCTGAGTCCCCTGGCGTTGCGCCGCACGCCGACGAAATCGGTGACGGTCTGGCGTGTTTCGTCCTCGAACGCCTGCCAGGTCGCGCCGCTCTCGCGCGCGCAATGCGCGTCGGACTGCGCGCGTAGCGCGTCCGCGGTCTGCATGTCGATCGACGGAAGCGCGCCGCTCGTCGATCCGACGCGCTGCACCACGCCTTCGCCCGCAATATGTCCCAGCACCGCGGCGCCCGCGATGCCGCCGCTGACGGTCGCGCAGTCGCCGGCGGCAAACAGCGCTTCGACCGAGGACTCCGCGCGCGTATCCACGGCAAGGCCGCTGCCGCGGAAATACACGCCGCTACGGCGTATCGAGAGCTCGGCCACGGAAATTTCGATGAGCTCGGTACGGAAATCGACGCCCTTCTGCTCGTAATACGCCGGCAGCGTGTAGCGGTCGACCTGCAGCGTGTGCGCCATGTGATCGAGCATTTCCGGCGGCAGATGGCGGCAGTCGAGATAAATCGGCCCGTTGCCCAGCAGGTACTCGTTGATCACGGCATCGGCCAGCACCGCGCGGCGCGCGTTTTCGCCCTTCGGGTCGTAGCGGAACATGAACCGCTCGCCGCTCTTGTTGACGAAATACGCCCCCAGGCTCACCAGCGCATTGAGCCCCTGCACGGAAAAACCCTTCGGTGTCAGCGTGGTTTCCACCGACTCCATGTTGGCCAGCGTGGCGCCGGCGTGATACGCCATCGCCTGCGCGTCCCCGGTGTTGTACGGAAAGTGCCACGAATCGAACGCCATACCCGAGGCGTTTTTCGAAATCCGGTTCACGTCGCCCGCCGCAAGCACCACCGCTTTCGCGCGGATCGCGTACCATTCCCCGCTGCGGAAATTGAACGCGAGCGCGCCGTAGGCCCGGTTGTCCTTCACGAGGAGCTGCGTGACCATGGTGCGCATCAGCACCGTCGCCTTGCCCTTGCGCACGCGCTCGCCGATGTGCTTCTTGAAATCCGTGCCGTCGAAGTTGATGTGGTACGTGCCCGGCAGCCCGAACGAGCGCAGGCGGTAGTAATCGCCGAGTCGCTTGTCCCGGAAATCCACGCCGAACGATTCGATCCGGCGGAAAATCCGCGGCATTTCGTGGATGACCTTCCCCGCGACCGCGAGATCGACGATGTAATCGGTGAGCTCGGGCAGGTGGCGGATCAGGAACGCCGGCGAATCCCACTCCGGCCCGGAATCCATGATCGTGAGGTAATGATCGACGCCGCAGCCGATGCTGCCGCAATGATCGAGCACCTTGCCCTTTTCACAGATGACGACCTTCAGTCCCGCTTCCAGTGCAGGAATCGCCGCCATGCTGCCGGCGACGCCACCGCCGACCACCAGCACGTCGGTGTCCATCGTGATCCAGGGCTTGTTCATGTCGGGCACTCCGGGCATCCAGTGTCGGGTTTCGCGGCGCAATCATATGAAAAACAACAGCTTGATGACAAGGACCGGATTGGGTATTCCGAGGAGATTCCTGCTGGCTCAGGGTCTCCGCCCGACTCAGGCCCGCGAGCGATAGTCCCGCGGCGATGCCCCGAACAACTGCTTGAATCGGCGCGCGAAGTAGGCTTCATCCTCGAATCCGGCCCGCGCCGCGATTTCCGCTATGCGCAGCGTCGTGTGGGCAAGCAGTTCCTGCGCCTTTTCCATGCGCCGCTCGGTCAGGAGATCGACGAAAGTCTTGCCTGTTTCCTTCTTGATGAGGTGCGCGAGATAACTGGGAGACAGATCCGCTGCCGCCGCGGCGTCAGAAAGCGTGATGCGGTCCGCGAGGTGCTCGCGCACGTGGCGGATCACGCGCGACAGCGCGTCCTTGCGGCTGCGGCGCTGCGCCTGCGCGGTGGCAAGCCGCAGAATCTCGATCTCGTGCCGTTGGCAGACCGTCGCCAGCAGAAGCAGCAGTTCGCCGCGGATCCGTTCCATCGAGCAAAAGCGCAGCCGCGCGTTCTCCTCGGCCATGCGCTCACAGGCCGCGCGCGCGCGCGCGAGATCGCCGCCGCCCAGGCGAAAATCCATGAACTCCTGAAACAGGAACGGCGCGAGTTCCGGCGCGCGGTCCAGCGGCACGTCTTCGAGATCGAGCGGATCGACGTCGAGGTCCGGCCGCAGGAAACTCTGCCGGAAATTGATCACGAAGAAGCGCGAGCCGGGCGGATGCGGGACGCGGTGCACGCGGTACGGCAGCACGAAACTCAGTTGTCCCGGCAGCAGCGGCCGTGCGCTCGCGCCGATGTGGTGCTGCGTGCGCCCCGCCAGGATCAGCTGGATCTGGAAGTAGTCGTGGCGGTGCGACTGCTCGATCCGGGTCACGCGCTTCTCGTCGTGTATCCCGAAATCCGGGCCCATCGCGCGTTCGGTAAGCGAGTAGGTCCTGATGGCCCCCGGCGCGCGAGCTCGCGGCATTCGGGATTTCTCCGGAAACAGCGGCAACGGCGCCGCTACCCCTGCAGCCCTTTCGTTGCTGCAAATACTTTGCCCCATCGTGCAATCTGCTCGCGCATGTACTTCTCGAATGCCTCCGGCGAGCTGCCGACAGGCTGCATGCCGAAGCTGTCCAGGCGCTCGACAAAATCCCGTTGCCCGGACATGGCAACCAGATCCCCATTCAGCCTGCGCACGATGGCGGCGGGCGTTTTTTTCGGCGCCAGCAGGCCCAAAAAGCCACTGAGCTCGAAGCCCGGCAGTCCCGACTCGGTCATGGTCGGCAAGTCCGGAAAAACCGTGCTCCGGCGCGACCCCGTCACCGCGAGCCCGCGCAGTTTGCCCGACTTGATCATGCCCATTGCCACGGGCACGTTCGGGAAGGTAACAGCGATCTCGCCGCTGACGACAGCGCTGAGCGCCAGCACGCTCCCCTTGTACGGTACTTGAACCACCTGTATCCCCGTCATCGACCGCAGGAGTTCCACGGCAAGATGCGGTGACGTACCGGTACCCGCCGTCGCAAAATTGAGCTGTCCGGGCCTGGCTCGCGCGAAGGCGATGACGTCGCTCACGGACTTGAACGGCGAAGACGGCCCGACCGCCATCACCTGCGCAGGGCCGTCCGCGATCAGGCTGACGGGCGCAAAATCGCCGATGGGGTCGAACGGCAGCGTCATCACGCTCGGATTGATCACGTAATTGAACGCGTTCACCAGCAGCGTGTAGCCGTCCGGTTGCGCCTTCGCGGTCATTTCCGCGCCGATGTTGCCGCTCGCTCCGGGCCTGTTGTCGATCACGACAGGCTGCCCGACGCTCTCGGACAGTTTCTGCCCCACAACGCGCCCCAGGATGTCCGAGAAACCGCTCGCAGGAAACGGAATGATGAATCGTATCGGTTTGACGGGGTATGTCTGAGCCCCGACGCCAACGGAAGCGGCAGACAAGAGGCCGGCAAACGCCGGCAGCAGCAACCCGGACTTCAATGTTCGCATCAATGACCCCAAGAGAAGAAACGCGGTCGCGGCCAGGCAACACCCTAACCAGAATCCGGGCTGGTGTTGCACACCGACAACGCGATATCGAGATAGACCTTCGCGGCGGTCAACAGATTGTCCACGTGCGCGTGCTCCCCGATCGCGTGCATCAGGGCTTTCGCATCCGGATGGGTTCGACCGCCAGGGCCATAGGTAATGCAGGGAACATCATAGCGGTTCAAGTGCGTCGAATCCGCCCCGGTCCGACGAATGATGTATGACGAAGGCTTGCCGACGACCCGTTCGTGCGCAGCGCAGGTCGCCCTCGTAATGAATTCCCGCTCCCCGATTACGGTAGGAGGATCATTGACGAAGATCTCGAGGAACGGCTCCGGGCTGCCGCGGTCGGCCGCAAAAGCGCGCAGAACCCCGCGCAAGGATCGCTTGACCTGCTCGACCGTTTGTCCCGGCACCGTGCGGATATCGAGATACAGGCTGCACTCGAAGGGATTCCGGGCGAGCCGCCAAGGCATGCCGCCCCGAATGGCGGAGACAGTCACATTGGGATGTTCTCCAAGATGAACGTGGGACGCCTCGTATCCACGGACCCACTCGTCGATGCGTTCCTGAAGGATGCGCATTTCGCCTATTGCATTGACGACGCTGGGATGACGCGAATTTGCCGCATGGCTGACCGTGCCACCAACGGTGATCTTGGCCCACACCACACCCATGTTTGCGGTACAGACACGGAGATTGGTCGGCTCGCAAAGCACGGCGCAATCCGCGCTGATCCCGTGCAGCACCATGTGGCGCGTTCCGACACCATAACCCGCAGTAGAAGGTCCCTTGAACTCATCCACCGCAGCCTTTTCCGTCTCGCCGGCAACGCCGCCGAAGAGCAGGTCGCCCTTGAGCGGTATCCCCTCCGCCGCAATAGCCTCAACGGCGACCAGCGCAGACGCGAGACCGCTCTTCATGTTGTTGGCGCCCAGGCCCCAGATCCATCCGTCGCGGTAGACCGCCTTCGCCTTGAACCCCTCGCCGGTCAGGTAATCCTCGTCCCCGTCATAAGAGGTATCCATATGACCGGTGAACAGCAGGTTCAGTCCGTCACCGGTCCCGCGACGGACACCTACCGCGTTGGGTCTCCCGTCGCTGATTTCCTGGCGATAGGCGCAAAAACCGGCCTTTCCGAGCCGCGCCACAATGTATTCGGCGAGCGCACCTTCCCGGCCCGTCGGACTCGGAATGTCGACCATTTCCATCAGCGTGGTCTTGACGGCCTCCGCTGTGATGTGTCGAACGGCTCGGGCGTAGTCTGACTGTTCCATGTCAGTACGTCTTCCTTATCTGCACCACGATCGACCCAACCCGAAAGGAACAGCCGACGCTACTGAATCGCCTTGACCGCATCCTTGAGTATCGGCGCGAGCGTCGCGCTCGCCCGCGTGATCTCGGCAATCACCTGCTGCTGCTTCTGGCCCGGCATGTGCGACACCGGCCGGTCGCCTTTTCTCGATTCCTCCAGCAGACCCGGGTCATTGAGTGCCGCGGTCACCGCCGCGCGAAACGCGGCCACGGCCTGCGGGTCCATGCCCGGCGGGCCGATGTAGCTGCGGTGCGTCTCGAGGATGTTCGCCATTGCGCGCACGGTCGCGCGCTTGGGAGCGGGGGCAAGTTCGGTGATCACCGGTATGTTCGGATATTCGGGCGATTTCAGTGAAGTCACCATGAGGATGGGGTGTTTGTCGCCGGACCGTATCGGTCCCTGCGACTCGCTCCAGCCGGTGATATGGCCGTCGCCGTCGCCCTTGATCACCGCGAGCGAAGTGTCGGCGTTGCCTTCGTATCCGGTCACCGCCTTGATCTTGAACCCCAGCGCATCGCCGAGCACGGCCATCGTGTAGAAATCCTCGTCGGTGCCCTGCGACGGATACACGAACGCGCGTTTCAATTTCATGACGTCCTGAATCGACTTGATGGCCGACTTGCCGCCCACGCTCAACACCCGCGGCTCGCTCGTCGCACGCCCCAGGAACATGAACTTGTTCACATCGAACGTCGCGCCGGCACTGCCTGCGAGCGGCGCGAGGATCAGCGTCGAGGCATTGCCGAAGAACACGTTCAGCCCGTCGGGCTTCGCGCGCCAGATGAAATTCGCGGCCTTGAGGCCGCCGCCGCCCGGCATGATGACGACCCGCACCTCACGTGCGCCCATGTGTTTCTGCAGGAACGGCTGGATGAGTCGCGCATAGCGCGTGTGCCCGCCGGATGCGCCGCCGCCCACGTTGACGTTGACGATCTTGTCGCGGAAGTAGTCCGCGCCCTGCGCGCCTGCCCGCCCCGCAATTCCCGCAACGATGGGCGCCATCGCGCCCGCCAGCATCATGCGTCTGCGCAGCAATTTCATGGTTGCTTTCTCCTCGTCAATTGAACAGCGGCGCGAGCATTCCATGATACGGCTGGATCTGCAGTGCCACCCCGAACAGCAGGTAGACCACGCCGGTAAAAACCGCAGTGTAAATCAGGCCGACGCGCCACGTGTAGTGGCGGCTCACGACGAAGTAACCCGCCGTGAACACGAATACCGCCGGCAGCAGTCCGATCAGGAACACGAGCGCGATCAGCAGCACGACGATGCCGAATGCGGCCGCCTCCCCCACGCGCCCGGGCTGCTGCGCCGGACGATCGACCTCGGCGACGGTGCCGGCGCCTGCCGGCAGGCCTTTCACGGTGATCATGTCCATCTGCAGATCGTCGGTGGACCGCAGGTTCTGCCACAACAACTGGACGACGGTCAGGAAAATGCCGAACACCGCGAGCGGCAGCGGAATCATTCGCGCGCGCGGCCCGAAGTCCTGACAGAGCCATATCACGCCCGCGAACACCACGAGCAGCACGACGCACACCACGTTGTCGTGGGCGCGTCGACTTGGCATCGGCGTCGGTTGCGGGTGCGCCGGCGCATTCATGCTGCCGCCCTCCTCGCCCCGCGCCTCGAGCGCAGGAACGGCAACGCCGCAGTGATCAGCACGAACGCGAGCATCGCGGCCGCGATCGGCCGCTGCAGCAGGAAATCTTTCCCGTAGAGCGTCAGCGAAATGTGCAGGTTGCGCTCGATCATCACCGCGAGCACCATGCCGATCACGAAATTCGCGCGCGAATACCGGTACTTGTCCATCAGGTAGCCGAGAACGCCGAACACGCCGGCGACCACGACGTCCTCGACGCGCCCGCGGGCCGCGTACGCGCCGACGACGCAGACCGAGAGCACGGTCGGCACCATGAGGTTCGCGTGCAGCGACGGCAGGCGCGCGAGCCACGGCGTGATGCCGAGTCCGATGACAGTCACCACGACGTTCGCGATGACGATGATCCAGACCATGCTGAACACGAGGTCGAGATTCTTCGTCAGCATTTCCGGCCCCGGCACGACCCCGATCCCGATGAAGGCCACGAGCAGTATCGCCATGCTCTCGCCGCCCGGTATGCCGAACGCGAGCGTCGGCATGAGGCCGCCACCCTCGTTGGCGCCCATCGTCGCGTCCGGCGCGATGACGCCCTCGACGGCACCCTTGCCGAATCGTTCGGGCGTAGGCGAAGTTTGCACGGCCTGCGCGTACGCGGCGAGCCCCGCGACCGTCGCGCCGACGCCCGGCAGCACGCCGATCCACAGGCCGAGCAGGCTCGAGCGCATGACGAGCCACCAGTTACCGAGCGCATCGCGCACGCCCTGCCAGACCGTGCTGACTTCCTTCACGAGCGAACGATCGACGATGGGCGTGCCCTTGATCGCGAGCTTCATCATTTCCGACACCGCGAACAGACCGATCATCGCCACCGGAAACGAAATGCCATCGAGCAGGAATTCGCTGCCGAAGGTAAAACGCGGCGTCGCCGTCACCACGTCCCTGCCGATCAACGCCACCAGCA
>CAZMBS010000027.1:0-22042 GCA_964564295.1 uncultured Streptomycetaceae bacterium | reverse complement strand
ATCGGCGCCGACTTCAACATCCTGACCAATTTGTCGAATCCCGGCGGCGTCGCGTCCCTGATCGCCGTGGGCGGCGACACTATCGTCATCGACAACATCGCGACCGGCACGCTGCGCGCGAGCGCTCTCGGCAACATCAACGATACCACCGACCCGGCTGTCGACCTTCCGATCGGCGATCTCGTGCTGAAGCACGCCGGCGTGCTGGAACTCGTGACGCTCAACAACTACAACCAGGCGCGCCACGATGGCCCGTTTTTCGGTGACAACGCGCCGGCCAAACTCGAGTTCGTCGCGGACACGATCAAGGTCTTCGGCCCGACGATCACGACCCCGCCGTGGGTGGAAACAACGATACGCCCGTACAACGCGTCCAAACGCATCGTCGTGAACAACAACTTCGCGAACCTGGTTGCGGATGGATCGAACGTCTACTACAGCGCGCAGCAGGCGTTGCAGGGCGGACTGCTGAACCAGTTCCATCCCGACGGCAAACTCATCATCGGCGGGCCGAACCACCAGGGCAACATCAACATCGGTGGCGACGGCAACTTCACGCTCGGCAACATGCACGTCGTGTTCGAGACTGGCTGCTTCAACTGCGCTGTCATCCGGAATTTCTTTTCGACGTCGCCCGACAGCGGAAATACGCCGAACAGTCCGTTTGGTCCGGAACCACAAATTGCCTTCGGCAACGTTCTGTATCCCGGAGGCCCGGTGAACGACGGTCTCGGAAATATTACGTCGAACCAGGTGCAATTGATCGAGGCCGGTACGTTCCAGCCCAGCCCCGGTGTCACGATCAATGGCAGCTGCACGACCGTCTGCCCCGGGGGCAGCCTCGGACAAGGTACGCCGGCGGTGACATCCACGCCCGGTGGCGGCGGCGGTGGTGGCGGCGGCGGTGGCGGCGGCGGCGGATCGACGCCATCGGCCGGTCCGGGCGGCAGCACGCCGGGTACCGATCCCGGGACACCCGGCGAGATCGTCATTACGGACAGCGCACCTCCCCCGAGTGCAGCGCCGGAGACTCCCAGCTCGCCGCCGGACGATTCGACGCTCGCAGGCGGCGGCAGTGGTGGAACTCCAGTGACCGATCCCGGTCCCGTCATCGCCGACGGCGGTGGAACCGTTTCGGGCGACGTGGTCGCCGGGGATCCCGGTGGCGACCTCGGTGGCGGCAGCGGTGGCGGTGGACTCGGTGACGGCTCAGGAACCGGCGGTACGGGCGGCGGTGGACTCGGCGATGGCACGGGTGGAACCGGCGCCGATGGCGGCGGACTTGCGGGCGACGGTACCGGTGGCGCGGGCGGCGCGGGTGGCGGAGGCGGAGTCGCCGACGGCACGGGCAGTGGCGCCGGTGGCGGTGGCGGTCTCGGCGGAGATGGAACGGGAGGCGCCGGTGGCGGTACCGGACTTGCCGGCGATGCGGGCGGAGGAACCGGCGGTGGCGCGGGAGGAGACGGCACCGGAGGCGCCGGCGGCGGCGGCGGACTCGGCGGCGACGGCACCGGAGGTGCGGACGGTGGCACCGGGCGCGCGGGCGGTGTCGGCGACGGACCGGGCGGCGCCGGCGGCGGAATTGGTGGCGATGGCACCGGGGGTGCGGGCGGTGGCACCGGGCTCGCGGGCGGCGCGGGTGGCGGACTTGGCGGCGACGGCACTGGAATCGGTGGCGACGGCACCGGCGGCGCAGGAGGTGGCGCCGGCGGCACTGGACTTGCAGATGGTTCCGGAGGCGCGGCCGGCGGAGGTGGTCTCGGTGACGGCACAGGCGGATCTGGCGGCGGTGCGGGAGACGGAATCGGATCCGGAGGAACCGGGCTCGCCGGCGCCGACGGCGGGCTTGTCGGCGGCGATGGCGCCGGCGGCGGCGCAGGTGGCGCGGGGCTGGGCGACGGCAGCGGCGCTGGCGGAGGCGCGGGCGGCATCGGCGGCGGACTGGCGGACGGCACAGGAAGCGGCGGCACCGGCAGCGGCCTCGCGGACGGCACCTCCGGCGGCGCGGCAGGCGGTGGCGGTCTTGCCGGTGCCGGCGCGGATGCGAGCGGTGCTTCCGGCGGCGTCGGTGACGGCGGAACCGGGGGAGCAGCCGGCGGATCCGGTGGAATGGTCGCGGGCGGCGAATCGGGCAGCGGGAGTTCCGCAGCGACAGGAGCCGGCGACACCGGTGCGGCCGGCGGCGCGGGCGGGTTGGTTGCGGGCGCGGATGCAGGTGCGTCCGGCGCAGGCGGCGTCCGCCCCGGAGACGTCGACGCAGCGGGCGGCAGCGGCGCATTGCTGTCGGGTGACGCTGCGCCGGGCGGCGGGCTTGCCGATGGCGGATTTGCAGGCGGCGCTTCCGGCGGCATTGCGGCGGGAGAAGCGCGCGGCGCGGAAGCACCGCGTGGCAAACCAGGCGACGACACGCTCGCGCGCGACGGCACGGGTATCGGCGGTGGAAGCGGGCAGCGCGCCGCGCAAAAAGACGAGCAGGACCGCCTGTTCGAAGATGAGCGCGAGCGAGCGAAACTGCGGCTCGTCGGACGCAACCGCCTGATCCAGGTTCAGGGGGAAGGCGTCAATCTGTATCGCGGCGATCGCTCGCAGGGCATGGGCACGCCCGCTGCCACCGGCGCGCCGCGCTGAACGCGGCGGCGCGCGGGACTCAGCTCGATACGTCGTTGCCGCGATACTGCGGCAACGGTGACGGCATGCGCTTTTGCAGCGGTTCGCCCGGCATGTCGCACACGCCGACGCGCCTTCCCTGCACGCGCTGTACCACCTGAACGCGGTCGGGATGCTGCAGCCGCGTCACGACCGCGCCGTCGATCCGATCGCCCATGAACCGGATGCGGCCCTCACCCTTTACGCCGCCCGTTTCTTCTACGCATTGCAGTCGCCAGGTCATCTCGCGCTCGGACTTTTTCAACTCCACCGCGCGGCACGGCGCGTTGGGAGACGTAAGGTGCGGCTCGATGCTGTCCTTCGTAAAGCACTGCTCGTACAGCAGCGGCTTCGGCGTGCTCATCCTGGCGCCGCGAATCTCGGTTGTGACGAGGACGTGCCAGCGGCCATCCTTGAAGTTGATCGCGTGCGCGGCGCCGGCGCCGATCAGCAGGACGCTCAGACCGCAAGCCGACGCGTTCCGTAACATATTGATTATATTGATGTTTATGTGACGCGGCGCCGTCGCGCGCGTCCGAACCGCAAGCCGGTTACGGCGACTGCGTCATCGGGCTCTGCATGCGCACCGTCGCGGTCGCAACGATCGGAATGCGGTAGCCGCCCACGTTCCAGTCGAGCCCCGGTATCGTTGTCGGAATGTTGGGAATGGACGAAATCAGCGCCGCGCCGCCCGGCCAGTACGTGTTGACCAGCGTCGCGATGGCGTCGATCTGATCGTTGACGTCCGCGCAGCGCTGCCCGGCGACGGATCCCGGTATGGTCGCCTCGGAGAAATATTCTCCGGCCAGCACCTCTTCTCCGGTTATGCCGAAATACAGCGAATAAATCACGCGATTCACGAACGGCACGATGAGCCGCGTGCAGTAGGTCACGCGTATCGTCAACAGGTTCGCATCCTGTACGTTCATGCCGCCCTTCACCGTGGTGGGGCGGTACATGAGATTGTCGTTGGGAATCTCGTTGCCGGATTCGGAGTCGGCCTTGTGATTGTTGTACGCGTCGGCGGTGGGGCTCAGAATTTCGATCCGGGTATTGAGCGGATTCCACGCCTCGATCGCCGCGATGAGGCGCGCCTGCGCAAGTCGTCCCAGCTTTTCGGCATCGCCGAGCGTGGAGAAATCCGCGCTCGGCATGAACAACGGCGTCATCCCGGCGGCCAGTCCGTCCTTGATGTTGTTTACCTTGCCGTTTTTCAGCGCGCCCTGCCGCGCGGCCATGAACGTCGCATAGTTCAACTGCTGCTTCGCGCGGTACACCAGCGCGAACTGGAACGCGCCCAGCACCAGAACCAGCAGCGTCGGAAAAATAATCAGCATCTCGACCAGCGCCTGACCGGAAGTCCGGTGCCTGCTGGCGCGCAACGCGGGGCGCAGCGATGGGGTGCGCATGTCAGGGCGTCTCCGGCTTGCGCACGGCCGCGTTGGGTGGCGCGGGCAGCCCCGGCATCCGGCTCAGGTGGTCGACCATTTCGCCGCTTTGCTGGTGTATCGGCCCGCGCGCTTCCGCCGTGCCGTGGGCCTGCGCCATTGCCGCCCATCCCTGCCGCAGCCGCACGATGCCGAGGTTGTACCAGGCGCGCGATTCCGAGCCGTTGATCGACAATGCGCGCTGGTACGCATCGGCCGCCGCATCGGGACGATTGGAGCGCGCGTACAGATTGCCGAGTCGGAGCCAGATCTCGGGGTCGTTCGGGGTCTGACGCGCGAGCCCCATGTAGAGTTGTTCCGCGCGCGCATCCTCGCCGGCTTCGTACGCAAGCTGCGCCTGGTTGCTCAGCTGAAAAAGTTCGCTGCGCTGGGGCATGACACTCTTGTCATCGCCGCCGCCGAGCTTCTGAACGGTCTCGCAACCGGCAAGCGGAACCGCGAACGCGAGCCACAGGATGACCGCGCGGTTCAAGCGACGGGGCTCCACGTCACGCGGTCGCCCACACGGAGACCTGCAGTCGCCAGCGCACCGACCGGCAACTCGAGCGTGCTGCGCGCCGCCAGGCTGCCCGCCAGCCGGCCGGGCGACACGCCGCGCGCAAGCTTGCAGACCCGTCCGCGCCGGTCGATGAACGCAAGATCGAGCGCGTAACGCATGCCGATCGTGTGCACCATGCGGCAGGGCTCGATCCACAGACCCTCGCCCGGCGCGAGCGGCGGGCGCGCAAGCAGGCCCCGCATACGGTCCCATGCAGACACGGCCCGCCACACCCGCGGCACCAGCGCCGTGCCGCGCGTCGCATCGAGCACCGCACCGGTCAGCACCCGCACACCCCTACACCACGCCGGCGGAAAGGAACTTCATGACGATCGGGAATCCGAGCACGATGAACGTCACCGGAAAAATGAACATCATCAGTGGGCCGATAAGTTTTACCGGCGCCTCCATCGCGAGCTTCTCGGCGCGTTGAAAGCGCTCGATGCGCCGCTGCTCGGCCTGCACGCGCAACGCGCTGCCGAGGCTCGCGCCCATTTTCTCCGCCTGGATCACGGTGCCGACGAAGCTCGTGATCTCGACCATCTGCAGGCGGCTTTCCATGCGGCGCAGCGCGTCCGCGCGCGGCAGACCGGAGCGCAGATCGCGCACCACCATGTAGAACTCGTGCTTGAGCGGCCCGGGCGGCCCCTTGTCCATCGCCTGCCCGATGGCGCCGGTCATGTTGAGTCCCGCCTCCACCGACATGCAGATGAAGTCGAGATACGCCGGCAGCGTGCGCTGCACGGCCTTCGCGCGCTGCGCGCGAACGTCGGAAAGCCAGATCGACGGATAGAAATAGCCCAGCAGCAGCCCGACCAGCAGCGAGTTCGTGGACGTTTTCTCCAGCATCGCGAGGCAGACCCATACCGCGCCGAACCCCACGAGCGTGGACAGGATGCGGATCGCGAAAAACTGCTCGGCGTTGATCAGGTACCCGACGCCGGTCAACGACAGCTTCTTGTGCGCCCTTTCCAGCATGTCGCCGGGAATGAACTGGCACACGTGATACTCCAGGAACCGCACGATCGGCCATACGAGCCGCAGCAGCGGCGGCAGCGGGTCCATGTAGCCGCGATCCTCGCCGGGCACTTCCTTGCTGAGGCTCGGCACGCTGTAGGTAAAGAGCAGCACGCTGAACCCGACCAGCACGGCAATCGACAACGCAAAGGTGGTTTCGCTCATACGTCGATATTGGTGATTTTGCGGATGCCCATGTAGCCGATGGTCAGCGCGATGCCGATGACCCCCAGCGTCACGTAGCCGTACCAGGTGTTGTAAAGCGGCGCCATCGCCTCCGGCTCCATGTGCGTCAGGATGAACATCAGAAACAGCGGCAGGCCGGTCATCACGTAGCCCTGGATCTTGCCCTGCGCCGTCAGGCTCGCGATTTTGCCTTCCATCTGATGTTTCAGGCGCAGCGTATGCGCGAGCGTTTCGAGTATGTCCGCAAGATTGCCGCCGACTTCCCGCGAAATGCGCATTCCCGCGACCACCATGATGAAGTCCGGGACCGGCATGCGCACTTCCATGTTTTTCAGCGCCGTGTCGAAATCCTGGCCCAATCGCTGCTCGCGCAACATCAAGCCGAACTCCTGCGCGAGCGGCGGCTGCGATTCTTTCACCATGCCTTCCATCGCAACCGTCAGGCTCGCGCCCGCGCGCAACGCTCCGGACACCATCAACAGCGCGTCGGGCAACTGATGCTCGAACATCGCGAACCGGCGCTTGCGCAGCCACCGCACCATGACCTTGGGCAGGATGATGATGATGATCACCGACGCGATCACGAACACCGGATTTTCGAAGAAAATCCACAGCGCCACCGGAATCACGACGAGCGCGACGACGTTGTAGATGAAGAGTTTCTGCGGGTCCACGTCGAAAAACATGTCCCGCAGGCCGCCTTCCGATTCGGCCTGCTGCGCGATCGTCTGTTTCTGCTTCGACAGGAAATCCTGCAGGAACTGCAGCAATATCCAGCCGACCACGATCGCGATGAACGCGAGGATGGCGAGCAGCGTGTCGAGGGCGAGGTCGGCCATCAGTTCCGGGGCTCGGGCTTGAATATCGACAGGTCGACGCCGATGCCGCGCTGTTGCAGCTTCTGGTAGAGGTCCGGCACGTTGCCGGTGGCGACATAGCGGCCTTTCACCTTTCCATCGGCGTCGTAGCCTTCCTGTTTGAAGAGGAAGATGTCCTGGAGCTGGATGATCTCGCCTTCCATGCCGCAGACTTCGGTAATGTGCGTCACCTTGCGCGTGCCGTCCGGGAACCGGCTTTGCTGGATGATGACGTCGACCGCCGAGGCAATCTGCTCCCGGATCGCGCGTACCGGCAATTCCAGTCCCGACATCAGCGTCATCACCTCCAGCCGGGCGATACAGTCGCGCGGCGTGTTGGCGTGCGCCGTGGTGAGCGAGCCGTCGTGGCCGGTGTTCATCGCCTGCAGCATGTCGAGCGCTTCGCCGCCACGGCACTCGCCGACGACGATGCGATCGGGCCGCATGCGCAGGCAGTTCTTGACGAGATCGCGTATATGCACCGCACCCTTGCCCTCGGAGTTCGCCGGGCGCGCTTCCAGCGACACCACGTGCGGTTGCGCGAGCTGCAATTCCGCCGCATCTTCCACCGTGATGATCCGCTCGTCGTCCGGGATGTAGTTCGACAACACGTTGAGCAGCGTCGTCTTGCCCGAGCCCGTGCCGCCGGAAATCACGATATTGCAGGCCTGCAGCACCGTGACCTTCATGAAGTCCATCATCGGCTGGGTAATGGAGCCGTAATTGATCAGATCCTTGTCGTGCAGCTTGTTCTTGGAAAATTTCCGGATCGTGATGTTGGCGCCCTTCAGCGCCAGCGGCTGTATGACGGCGTTGACCCGCGAGCCGTCTTTCAGCCGCGCGTCGACCATCGGTGACGATTCGTCGATACGCCGGCCGAGGGGCGCCACGATGCGTTCGATCGCGCTGACCACCGCCTTCTCGCCCGAAAACGTGATCGGCGACAGCGTCAGCTTGCCCTTGCGCTCGACGTAGATCTGGTCAAAACGATTGACCATGATTTCGGTCACGGACGCGTCCGCCAGCAGGTCCTCGAGCGGTCCCAGACCGACCACTTCGTCAAGCACCGCCTTGCTGATCAGCGTCTTGTCCACTTCCGGCGGAATGCTCTTGTCGCCGCCGATGATCTCGTCGATCATCGCCTTGGTGGTCTCGCGCAGATCTTTCTCGCTCATGCGCGAAACGTCGAGGCGGCGCAGGTCCATCGCCTGGATCAGGCGCTGGTGTATGCGATTGCGGTTTTCGTTGAACACCTTCATCTGCTCGCGCGACGGGCCGCTCGCGGCCGGTTCCGCCGGAGCGGGCTCGGCCGGCTTGGCTGCCGTGGCGGCGGGCGCCGCCGCGCGCGCAGCGGCCGTGGCCGATGGCGCCGCGGCCGGCGCGCTCGCCGCTCCCGCCGCGCCGTTCTGCGTCACGGCGATGCTGTAGCCGCCGATGACCACGGCCTCGTCGGGTTTCAACGGCCCGTACAGTCCGTCGATCGACTTGCCGTTGATTTCCGTACCGCCCATCGCGCCGTGGTCTTCGACATAAAAACCGTCCGGTCGCTGCTTGAACGTCGCGTGTTTCTTTCCCACGGACCAGCCGCGGATGACGATCAGGTTGTCGTCGCCCTTTCCGACTGTGCAACTGTCAAGCGCGCATTCAACGACTTCCTTCTGCCCCTTCGGGCTGGTGACGGTCAAGCGGAACATGGTTGCGGCTGCCTTCTTCGAAACCGGTTAATCGACGATGCCCTTCTTGCCCAGGAATCCCTCGAACCGTTCGCGAATTTCCCGGCCTTTTTCCAGACGCTCGCGGTTGATGGTCGAATTCGGATCGTGGATCTGCGGGGTAACGAACACCACCAGGTCTGTCCGGTTGTTGCGGAACTCGGTCGACCGGAAGAGCGATCCGAGGATGGGCAGATCTCCCAGCCATGGAAACTTGTTGACCTGATTCGACAGGTCCGCGTTGACCAGTCCCGAAATCACGATGGTCTGCCCGTTGCGCACGTTGATTTCCGAATCCGACTGGCGCGTCAGGAAGCCGGGGTTGCCCTGGACCGTCGTCGCGGCGTCGATCGAGCTGATTTCGCTCTTGATCAACGCCATGATGTTGTCCTTGTCGTCAGTCGTGGGATTGATCGTGATTTTGATGCCGTAATCCTTGTACGTCACGGAAGGCGGGCTGAAGCCGGATGCCGGAGTCACCACCGGAATCTGGCCGCCGGCAAGAAACTTCGCCTCGCCACCGCTGCGGGTCGAGAGTTCGGGCGTCGCGAGCACATAGGCATCCCCGTTCTCCACAGCAAGGTTGATGCGCGAGGTGATCGCGGTCGCGATGCCAAGATAAGCGCGCGGCGGGCTCACGCGCGGCGGCAACGGCACGCCCTGGAGCGCGGGGTCCGGCTGGCGGACCGTGAATCCGCCGGAGGTAATGGCGTCAAACGCGAACGCCGCGGCCGGGCCGGTGATTTCGCTCGCCCAGCGAATGCCGAGATTCTGCAGAGCGGAACGCTTGAACTCAATCAATTGCATCTTGAGGAACACCATTTTCTTCATGGTGACCTCTTCCTCGCGCAGCAGATTGACGACCTGCTTGAAACTGGTGGTTACGGAGGCAATGCGGGCCAGGTTGGCTTTCGTCGTTGCGCCGGTCAGGACGACCTGATCGCCCACCCGCTCCACGTTGACGCCGGGTATCGTGCCCAGAATCTTCTGCAACTGCCGGTAGCTGTCCCCGACGTCGACCGCCGTCACGCGGATGTTGTACTGGCGCACGGAACCGTCGCGCAGCCAGAAGTACAGCCCGGTATCTCCGGGGCTCTCGGCGAGCAGCAGCACTTCCTTCTCCAGCACGGTCGTCGTCAGCACGCGTCCGGCGCCCACCGCGACGCGCTGCACGTTCGTGATCGGCAGCGTTCGCACCTCGCCCACGTAAAGAATGATCTGCGTGGCCGCTGCGGCCGGAGCCTTTGCCGGAGCGGGTGCGGGAACGGCGCCTGCGGCCGCGAGCGAGTAAAGCGCGAGCACTGCGTAGAGGAAGTGACGAAAAATCATGGCTTTCATCCCTGAAAAACAGCTTGTTGTGGGTTACCTAAGAGTGGGCGTGGCCTGCGGCCCCGCAGGCGCCTGGAAGAAGGGCTGCGCCGCCGTCGGAACCGGCACGTTGAGGGTCCCCGGCTGCCCGCCAGGCGCTGCGGCCGGCGCACCCGGTGGCGCACCGCCCGGCGCGCCCGGCTGCGGCCCCAGGCCCGGCACGTTAACCGTAATCTGATTGCCAACGCCGCCGGCCCCCTTGCCGCCGATGATGTACTCCACGCCCACCTCGGCCTGATCGGCCGCCTCTTCTACAAAGATGCTTTTTTTCAACAAGTTGCGCGTATTTATTTTCGCCAGTCGAACGACTTCCTCGTCCGGCTCGCGCCGCAGCGTGGCGCGGAATCGACCGACCTGCTGCGCCAGCGCGATGCGAGCAGCCTGTTCCGGCGTAACCTCGAAAGTCAGATTCGAGTACCGCACGACACCGCCCGGCGGCACGCCCGGCTGCGGCGTATTCGCGGCGTCCTTGCGCAGCACCTGACCGGTCGCGATAACCTTGACGCGCTGCATGAAGAGTATCACCTGCTGATTGTTTGCCGTGCTGAGATCCGACAAATCCGGCATCAGCAGGTACAGATCGACCAGATTGCCCGGTTTGACCATCTGCGCGATCGAATTTAATTCGTCGATGTCCACGGTGATCGCGCGCTTGCCGTCTTCAAGCATGTCCGCGAAGTCCTTGCCGCGTTCTTCCACGTCGGAGAGCCGCAGCGGCCGTCCGCGCTCCACGTTGCGCAGCAGCTTGGCGCCCTCGAATTTTTCGAACATGTCGACGGTAATCGTTTCCGCATAGACCAGGTCGGCTGCAATCTCCCGCCCCGCCACCACTTCGCGGGTGATCGCCATGCCGCGCGGCAGGTCCTTTACCGGCACCACGACGCTCACACCCGGGCCCCGCTTCGATTTTGCCTGCAGGTCGGCCGTGATCCGTTCTTCCCGTGTCTTCAGATACTGGGTCGTGAGCCAGGTCGCCGCGAGGCCCAGCCCGATGGCGAGGAACAGCAGCAGCCAGGTGCGATTGATGCGGGGTAAGCGTAGCGCCATGGTCGTCTCTTCAGAGTGGGGTAAGGTTGGTCGAAAACGAAATTGCGTACGAAAATGCGGCGAACACGTCCTTGATCGCGGCCACGGCAAGCGTCACCGGGCCGGTCTCGCCGTCCTGCTCTGCGATCAACACCAGCACGACGAGGATCAGCACCATCGTGTATTCAACGCTCGCCTGCCCGCGGCTCCGGCAACGGGCGATGATACCCGGTTGTCTCATGGGCGATCCACCATTGTGATCAATACGCTGCTGCCCGCCTTGTCCGGCGACACTGCCACGTTGGCTTCGTGGTGGCCGCGTTTCAACACCAGCACATGCGAATTTCCGCGCGCGGCGGGAACGACCTTGTCCACGATCGCGACCCAACCCTCGCTCGCGAGCGTGCGCCGGTAGAAATGCGCGTTCATGTCCGGTGAAAAGGTGTTCATCACCAGCAGCGTCCGCCCTGTTTTTCCGCCGTCGAAATGATCGATGTCGTTCACCACCTTGGATCCCGACAACGCCGGAAATCCCTCGCCGGGCACTTTCGGCTGGCCGTTTTCTGGCCGTGTGCTTGCACCCAGCAACGCCTTCGCGCCACGGCCGTCCGGCTTGACCTGCACGGTGAAAAAGCACTGTCCGCGCACGGTTGCGATGGCCTGCCATGACCCGACTTCGTACTCGTGGTATCCGGGCGGCCCGCGTCCCCATCGATCCCGGTAGTACGCAATCAACTGCTGCGGCGTCATGTCCGTTGTCAGTTCCCGGATCTGCATCGGGATGCCGTTCCAGCGCAGGTTCGGCGCGACCCACTGCAGCTTGCCGTTGTCGGGAACCGCGAACTCCGGGCACGGCGGCATGCGAGTTTCCTGCCCGTGCGCGAGCGCGAGCGCTAGCATGAGCAATGAACCCAGCCCCAGCCGTGCAACCCTGTCGCAACGCGTTGTCATCAGATCCTGAATGAACCGGCTACTCCAGCCGGTCCGGCGGCACTTCGTCGACCACGATCTTGCCCAGTTCCAGCGTGAGCGGCGTCAACTCCCAGAAACCGACCGCCACGAGCGCCCACCGGATGGCATCGACCACCGAATTCGACAGGATCGACGTGGGCGTCAAACCCTGCACCTGCTTTTTCACGTGATCCGCTCCGTTCGCGCCCCAGCCGTTCGCCAAAATGACGTTCTTGTCGGTAATGTTGAGATTGAGCGCATTCCACTGCTGCAATCCACCGACCTCTCCCAGCACGACACCGATCGGCGTTATCGCCGCAGTGTTCATCGATGCCGTGCCCGCGTACAACCCCTTCATTTCCAGAGTGAACGGCCCCAGGGCATCAGCCACCGTAACCGCGAATCCCAATATCGTGTTCGCCGTGCCGGGCGCATCGTTGTTGGTCACCGAATTGCTGTTCGCCGCCGCCATCGCCTGATTGTTGCGATCGTACCAAAGATCATTGGTGAGGAACTTGCTCGCCATCTCGGTCTTGATCTGGGATTCGGACTTGTCGTTGCCTTCCCAATCGCCGCTGCTCGACGCCGTGGCCCCGTACCATACCGTGCGCTCCCACGCGTTGTAGCGGGCAGCCTGGATGATGGCGCTTTTCATGTCCGCGTACTTGCCGAGCAGCGGGATGATGAGAAAAACGGGAATCAGGAACAGCGTCGCCGCGATCACAAACTCGACCATGGCTTGTCCCGCGCTTTGTCGCCGGGGGGCCCCGCGCGGCCGGGCCGCGCACCATTCGAGCCGAACCGGACTCCGGCTGCTCACGGGAAACTCTGCCCGAGCAGCGACAATCCCTGCTCCAGTATGCTGTTGGGCATCAGCCGAACCTGCCAGTACGGGCTGTACAGGCTGCCGTATTCGATCTTGCTGTCGTCGCGCGGAAACAATTTCTTCGGTCGCGCGAAGTAGGTCTGCGCTTTCGATATGGCCTTGATCTTGTTGTCTACCGTGCCGTCCGCGAGATGCAGGCGCCCGGACGTATCGCCGCCGATGTTCATGTGCGGTGAACTGCCGATGGTAATCTTGTCCATCGGCTTTTCCACTTCCACCATGAGTTCCGGACCGTTCAGATTGTGGTGTTGCGTGGACGATGCCTGATCGCGGTCCGTAACATCCCAGTACTTCTTCAATCCGCCGTTGCTGTCGAGCGAAGCGCCCGGGCCTTCACCCACCTTGATCCACGCCGGCGCGATCGTCAGCGGATTGACAAATGCGGCACCGTAGGCGTCTGCATAAGTATGATTGTGCGTGCCGGACGTCGGGTTGAGATCGTTGCTGGTATTGCCGGTCAACGCGCCGCCCCAGCCCTGCGGCAACGGCAAAATAATCGGGATCGGCACGGGAAACGGCACGAAAATCCAGATGTTGATCCATACGAAAAGCCCCGTCGCATCCAGCGCGGTCCAGCTTTTCATCTTCTGGCCTGACGAGTCGTGCTTCAGCTCCGTACCCCCGCTGTGGTACATGAACATCCAGAACGTTCCCGTGTTGCCGGGTATCCACTTGGTGGGATCGATGAGCCAGGGAGACGCAAACGGAATTCCCATCCACGGAAAGCTGCGGAACTTGTAGAAATTGTCGTGCGAGTTCCAGATGACGTTCGCCTGACGGTCTTTCGAGCTGTTGCTTGCGTTATTGTCCGCGTTGCCGCCCGACACGGCAGTGGGATCGTAGTCGCTCGTGAATTGATAAACGTCGTACGCGTGCTTCACTCCGAATCCGACCTGGGTCAGCGACGTGCTGAGCGCGGCATCCGGATCGTTCTGCGAAATGACCTCGGTGATGGTTTGGGGTACGGTCAGCACCATCGCCGCATGGTACGCCGTGCTGCCGTAGTACAGCGCATCGATGAGAATGTCGAGGGCGATCGCGAGCACCTTGCCCGCGGCATCCATGACCGACTTCAGCCCGCCCGCCACCGACTTGATGATATTCGCCGGAATCGTGTACATCGAACTCAGCGACGACATCGCCGCCCAGGTGTCCGGCGACCACGTCCAGCTTCCGGAATTAAACGCGTTATCCAGATTGCGCGCCCAGGAAGTCAGGCCGGTGATCTGCGCGACCGCCACCTGGTTGGCAATCATTGCGCGATTGGCGTACGCGGTGAAGTTGTAATCCCGCGCCTCGGCTATCGCACCGCTGTAAGCGGCGGCGTCCGCGGTATTTTGCAGCTTGATTTTCTGGGTCGTAAGCTGGCTGACGTTGAACAACAATATGACGCCCAGCAAAACAATCACCGTCGTGACAGCGACAAATGCCAGCGCCTGACCGCGCTGGCATTGCCGCTTGCGCACGTCACCCCTCCTCTGCACGAGAGGCCTCCGCAACACTTCTGCGTTCCTCAGGCCGAAGCCCGGAACGCGTTATTTGCTGACCGTATTCTCGTAGTCGCCCATGCCCTTCTTCTTGCTTGCATCCGTGGACGCGTCCTTCGCCGCGGTCTGGGCGCCGGTGATTTGCGCGGTGGCTTTCTTCCCGGAGAGTTCCTGCGCCATACCGGCGGTCTGTTGCCGCACGGTTTGACCGAAGAAGCTGTACACGCCGATGGCCGCAATGGCGATCAGCGCGACGATGATGATGTATTCCGTCATGCCTTGGCCGCGCTGCCTGCGTGCGGTCACGGCGGTCTTCAGCGTATTCAGTTTGTCCATGGTGATTCTCCGGTTGCGGGTTACGTGGAAATACGTTGAAACTGCGCTTTTCGCGCCCCCATGAGGAGCGCAAGGCGATGCTAACACAAACAGTGCGTTTTTTTCGATTTGGGACCGCGCAAGAACTGCGATGTTGCGACGCAGCAATGCGCCGGGCGCCGAGCGCCACACGCGCGAAATTGCCGCAGTCAAAATATGCTGACGTTGCGATCCGCCAGCAGTTGAGACAGACGCAGATTGGCCATGCCCAGACGGTCCACAAGCAGTTCCAGGAAAGCGCCGTGGAAGTGATGGCGACAAAGCTCCGAGGCGCGTGTCAGCGTTTCCGCGCGAATTTCGATGGCCACCACATGCGAAATGGAACAGACGCTCGCTGATCGTTGAAATTTCTGCTTGCCGAGATACGCCATTTCGCCGAAGCATTCGCCCGTCTTCAGCACGTTGAGCAGACGATCCTGCTTGGTCACCTTGACTTCACCTGCCGTAAGTATGAAAAACGAAGAACCGATGTCGCCTTCCTGAATCAGAATCGCGTCGCGCGGATGCTGGTGCCACTTCGCCAGCCGCAAGACCTCCCACAGTTCCACATCCGTGAAGTACCGGAAGAAATCCAGCTTGCGCAGCGTGTCGAATTTCTCGCTTTCCGGGATCCCCTGATCGGCTTTTTGTTCCGGACCGAGCGCGCTCACCAGATCGTGCGCGAATTGTTCCCATGTCTGGTATCGCGCCGCGGTGTCCTTGCGCAACGCGCGCAGCACGATGGCATCGATGCGCGCCGGAATTTCCTGCCGGAACTTGCTTGGCGGCGCGGGATCGGCATTCATGATCTGGTAGATCATGCTGTAGTTGTTGGTGCCCTGGAACGGCAGTCGCCCGGTCAGCAACTGGTACATCACGACACCGAGCGAGAATATATCGGTCTGATACGTGAGCGATTGCTCGCGCACCTGCTCGGGCGACATGTACGCCGGTGACCCGATGCCGGAAATCTGGGTTGTTTCCGCCGCCTCGGTCAACGCTGCGCCGAAGTCGGAAATTTTGATGTCGAGTTCACCCGACAACAGGATGTTGGCCGGCTTGATATCGCGATGAATCACACCGTGCTGCGCCGCATAATCGAGAGCGCGCGCGCACTTGTAGGCAATCTCGATGATATTGCGCACCGGCATCAGATTGTCGGCGCGCGTGTATTGCTCGAGCGTGGTGCCGTCGACGTACTCCATGACGATGTAACTTGCTTCGTCATCGGCCACGGCGTCGTAGATCGCGACAATGTGCGGATGCGCGAGCTTGCCGGCGAGAGATGCCTCCGTCACGAAAAGCTTGCGATAGCGCCGTCCGTATTCCTTGTCGCCCAGCGCCTCGGGGAAAACAACCTTTACGGCAACCTGCCGGTTCTGAAACGGATCGACCGCCTGATAGACAACGCTGGTCGCGCCCCGTCCAAGCTCCTGGATGAGTTCGTATTTTCCGACCTTTCGAACTGCTTGGGGAAGCCCGGGCATCGTTGTGCGCACACGGGAAATATCCATGTAAACACAATACCATAAATTCGAAAGTTGGCGTGATTTCTCACAACCGACACCGGTCGCGCAGATTACCTTTTTCCCGCCTCTTTGCGCAGTTCGTCATCAAGGGCCCGAATCTGCCGCAAGCGCGATTCGGTCGCCGAAAGCTGAAAAAAATCGCCGTCCCCGCTTTTCAGCGCAAGCTGGAATTGCTCGACGGCGCCACCCACATTGCCCATGCGTACGTACGCCTCCCCCTGCGCCCGATGTTGCGAAAGTCGCTTGCCGAGCGCCGCATAGCTCCTCGCCTGCAGCAGGTACAGCCGGTAGTCTTCAGACAACACGGTCAGGCGTGCCTCGACCAGCCGCAATGCGGCGTCCGCGCTTCCCGCCTGCAACAGCGCCTCGGCGTAGTCGTACGTCAACGCGCGATGATGCGGGAAATTCTGCAACGCATCTGCGTAACACGCGAGCGCGCGCTCCCGCTCGCCGGTCGCAACGCGAATGCGGCAGTTCAGTGTTTCAACGACCGGGTTGGCCGGAATCAGCCGGCGCAGGGCATCGTGTTCCCTGCGCGCCCGCGCGAAATCCTTGGCCCGGAGCACCGCGAGTGCGAGCCCGTAACGACTCGCCGCTTCCGACAAAAACCGCCGCTCCGCGAGGCTCGATTCGAAAAACGTCACGGCCTCCCGGGGCGCCTCGAGCTCCGCTTTCAGTTTCGCCCGGATCAACTGGAATTCGATGCTGTCCGGCACCTGCCGGTACGGCATCGACTGCATCCGGTTCTGAACGTCGGCGATACGCTCGAATGTGAGCGGATGCGTGCGCAGATAGGACGGTGCTCCGCCATCATAAATGCGGGTGGCACGTTGCAGCCGCTCGAAGAACAACACCATGCCGCGCGGGTCGAAGCCGGCGGACTCGAGTATCTGCAGTCCCACGCGATCGGCTTCACGTTCATTGTCGCGCGTGAAATTGAGCTGGCTCTGCGCCGCGCCGGCCTGCCCGAACGCCACCGCGGCGGAAGCGAGTTCGGAACTTGCGCGCGATGCAAGAATGGCGACGGCCAATGCCGCGAGCGAAGCGATCTGGCTTTGCTTCTGCTGTGCGATCATGCGGGCAATGTGACGCTGCGTCACGTGCGCGATTTCGTGCGCCATCACGCCCGCGACTTCCGATTCGCTTTGCGCGGCAAGCAGCAGGCCGGTGTTGAAACCGATGTAGCCGCCGGGCAGAGCAAAAGCGTTGATCTGGTTGTCGCGGATCAGGAAGAATTCGAAATCCTGCCGACTGTCGCTGCTGCGCGCGACCAGCCGGCGACCAAGGCTGTTGACGTAGTCGGTGGCCTCGGCATCGTCGTAGTAGCTACGGTCGGCGCGAATCTCGCGCATGATGCTTTCGCCCAGCCGGCGTTCCTGCTGCGGCGAAAAGCCGGCCTGCGCGACGTCGCCGAGTTCGGGCAGGCCCTGCCCCAGCGCGCCGGGCACCACCAGAAAAACCAGCGCCAGGAAATGTGGCAATCGCATGATGTTATGATACTTTGCGCCCCGGAGAGTTCCTACTCGTCATGGCAAAAACACTCACGCATTTCGACCGCAAGGGCGCGGCGCGCATGGTCGATGTCGGTGACAAGGTGGTTACTCACCGGGTTGCGCGCGCGTCCGGCGATATCCGCATGCGTGCCGCGACGTTGCAACGCGTCCTGTCGGGGGATGCAAAAAAGGGGGACGTCATCGGCGTCGCAAGGATAGCCGCCATACAGGCGGCGAAGCGCACGTCGGACCTGATCCCGCTCTGCCACCCGCTCGCGCTGACGAAGGTGAGCGTCGAGTTCTCCGTGAATCGCAAGACCCGCACGGTCACATGCCTCGCAACTGTGGAGACCGTGGGGCGCACGGGCGTGGAGATGGAAGCCCTGACAGCCGCCACGGCCGGCTTGCTCACGATTTACGACATGTGCAAGGCCATGGATCGCGGCATGTGCCTGTCCAAGATTCGCCTGCTGGAAAAAAGTGGGGGTAAGTCAGGGCACTGGATTGCAAGTACGGCCGACCGCTGACTGGCCGGACCCGCGCGCGAAGCCCGGCCCGCCGATGGACAGAACTCGTTTACTTCGTTAGGATTTCCAACCATTAGCGTCTACTAATATTGATTGTAGATTTTCCTGGGCATTACGAACTCTGCAAGCACGGAGGGCACATGAATCGCTGGCGCAGAACATTTTTGAAGCTCACCGGGAACGCGGTCGCGGTCGTTTCGGCAGGCGCTCTGGGCATGCTCAAGGTCGGGCAGGGGTGGGCGGCAACGTGGAACAAGTCTGCTTTTGAATCCAAGGCGGTCTCCGACGCCATGAAGAGCCTCGGTGTGGCAGGCCTTGCCGACAGCAAGGACATCATCATTACCGCGCCAGACATCGCGGAAAATGGTGCCGTCGTCCCCATCGCAGTCACGAGCCGGATTCCGAATACCCAGACCATATCCATCGTCGCCGAGAAAAATCCGTTCCCGCTTGCGGCAACCGTGGATATCGCCGGCGGCGGCGAAGGTTATGTCTCGGTACGAATCAAGATGGGCCAAACCTCGAACGTGCGCGCGCTCGTAAAAGCGGACGGCAAGTACTTTACGGCGGTGAAGGAGGTCAAGATCACCATCGGCGGTTGCGGTTGATCACCGGCCGATACGCAACGCGAAGAAAGGAACAACATGGCTGAACCGATGAAAATCAATGTCAGACTGCAGGGTGATACTGCGGACGTGCGCGTGCTCATGATGCACCCCATGGAGACCGGACAGCGCAAGGACGGCGCGGGTAACATCATCCCGTTGCACTTCATTCAGAACGTCGTGGTGACGCACAACGGCCGCACCGTGCTCGACGCCCAATGGAGTCAGGCGGTTTCGCGCAATCCGTTTCTGGGGCTGCGTGTGAAGGGAGCCAAAGCGGGTGACAAAATCAACGTCACCTGGGTGGACAACAAAGGCGACAAGCGCACGGACGAAGCGACGGTGGCCGCCTGAGGCGGCATCGACCGGGCACGGCGAATCGGAACGGGAGGAGTCCATGCTGCTGAAACGGCTGATCGGTGCAGGTGCGTCTGCGCTGCTGTACGTGCTGGTTGCGTCTTCAGCGAATGCCGCGGATGGACTCGCGGTCGGGCGCCAGATGTTGGCCGAAGACAATCCGGGCGAATTGTGGATACAGCGTGGCGAGAGGCTGTTTCGCGCGAGGCGCGGTCCGAAAAATGCGTCGCTCGAGCAATGCGACTTCGGCATGGGGCCGGGCAAACTCGAAGGTGCCACCACCCGGCTGCCGCGCTATTTCGAAGATACCGACAAAGTGCAGGACCTGGAGTCGCGGCTCGTGACCTGCATGGAACGCCTGCAGGGTTTCAAGCGGGAGGACATCATCAAATCCGCGATCAGCCGCCCCGCGAGCGACGGTTCGGACATGGAGGCTCTGGCGCTGTACATCACGTCCAGGTCCAACGGCATGAAGATGAACATCGTGCTGAGCCATCCGAAGGAGCGTGAAACGTACAAGGCCGGCGAGTATCTGTTCTTCCGGCGCAGCGGGCAGACGGACTTTGCCTGCGTGCAATGCCATGGCGAGGGCGGCAAGCGCATACGTCTGCAGGATTTGTTGCACATGACGGACAAGTCTGGCGCGCAGGAGGTTGCGTCAACGTGGCCCGCCTATCGCGGCGCCCACTTTGTCGTCCGGACCATGCAATGGAGGCTGTACGACTGTTTCTGGCAAATGCGCCTGCCCGAGTTGAACTATATTTCCGACACGTCGATTGCGCTGATCACGTATTTGAACTACCAGGGCAACGATGCCGTAATCAAGGTGCCCGGCTTCAAGCGCTAGCGCGGGGGAATGATGAAGATTTCAGCCAAACGTGCGGCCTTCGGTGCCTTCGTGATTGTTGCGGCGGGATGCGCAACGTTTCCTGATGCGGACACGACGCGCCAGGACGTGGAGCGCATGGTCAGCCGCGACTTTCGTGCGCCATCTCCCGACTTGTTGAATCGCCTGGTGCAGGACCGGTCGCAGAAGCTGTGCAGCACGATCGGGAATGCCAAACTTACCGATCAGGAAGTCGCCGAGGTCGTGAAACTCGCGCGCGAATCGATCCGGTACCCGGCCTCGGGCAGGTACTCCGGCGACTGGAAGGCAGGCGAACGACTCGCGCACGATGGGGCGGGCGACCGGATTCAGGGTGGCAGGGTCGAGAAGCGCAAGGAAAACGGCGGGTTGTGCCAGAACTGCCACGCCCTCGCGCCCGGTGAAATCAACGTGGGCAACGTGGGGCCCAGCCTGACCGGCTTCGGTGCCCAGCGCGGAAATTCCGAAGCCATGGCGAAGTTCCTGTACGAAAAGATCTTCAACGCATGGGTCTACTTCCCATGCTCGAACATGCCGCGGCTGGGCGCGACGCGGCATTTGACGCCGGACCAGATCACACATCTCGTCGCATATCTTCTGGATCCGAAATCTCCGGTCAACGCGAAGTAGCGCTGCAATCCGGGCGCACCGGTTTGCCCGGCAAGACTCCAGCCCGGAACTTTTTGTCTTTCCCATGACGACACTGCACCGCCGTGAGTTCCTGCAGATGCTCGCGGCAGCCGCGGCCGGCCTGGGCAGCCATGGTGCCAGTGCTGCCGCGCGCGCCGAGTCACTGTACGACCTTCCGCGCGCGCCCGGGGCCGTGACGCTGCTTCATTACACGGACTGCCACGCGCAGCTGCTGCCGGCCTACTTCCGGGAGCCGGATGTCAATATCGGCGCCGGGGATGCCGGCGGCAAGCCCCCGCATCTTGTCGGGGAAGCCTTCTTGCGACATTTCTCCGTGCAGCCCGGGACGAGGCTCGCCCATGCTTTCACGCATCTCGATTTTGCCGAAGCCGCACGACGGTTCGGCGCAGCGGGAGGATTCGCACATCTGGCGACTCTCGTAAAACAGGTTCGTGCGCAACGTCCGGGGGCTTTGCTGCTGGATGGTGGCGATTCGTGGCAGGGATCGGGAACGGCATTGTGGTCCAGGGGCCAGGACATGGTCGACGCGTCGCTGGCGCTGGGCGTGGACGTGATGACCGGGCACTGGGAGTTCACGTACGGCGCGCAGCGCGTCAAGGATCTGGTGGCACGGGATCTCGCCGGGAAAATCGACTTCGTCGCGCAAAACGTGCGCACGGTGGATTTCGAGGACCCGGTATTCAAGCCGTTCGTCGTGCGCGAACTGCGCGGCATTCCGGTGGCAATCCTCGGCCAGGCGTTTCCATACACTCCCATCGCGAACCCGCGCCACCTGGTCGCGGACTGGACGTTCGGCATTCAGGAAGAACGTTTGCAGGATATGATCAACGCAGCGCGGAAACAGGGTGCTCAGGTGGTCGTGCTGTTGTCGCACAACGGCATGGACGTCGACTTGAAACTGGCGTCGCGCGTCACGGGCCTTGATGCCATTCTGGGCGGGCACACGCATGACGCGGTTCCCCTGCCGATTCCGGTCAGGAACGCCTCCGGAACCACGCTGGTCACGAATGCAGGATCGAACGGAAAATTTCTTGCCGTGCTGGATCTGGAAGTCGGCGGCGGTCGGGTTCGCGGCTTCGGGTATCGGTTGCTGCCGGTGTTTGCGAACCTCCTGCCTGCGGACGAGGACATGTCTGCCCTGATTGCGCGGCACCGGGCGCCCTATGTCGACCGCTTGGGCGAAAAACTCGCGGTTTCCGAGGGACTGCTGTACCGGCGGGGAAATTTCAACGGCACGTTCGACCAGGTGATACTGGATGCCCTGATGGCCGTCAAGGACGCTGAAATTGCGTTTTCGCCGGGGTTTCGATGGGGCGGCGCGCTGTTGCCGGGCGCATCGATTACCATGGAAGACGTCATGAATCAGACGGCAATTACCTACCCGCAAACGACTGTCAACGCTCTCTCCGGCGCAAACATCAAGAACATACTCGAGGATGTCTGCGACAACCTGTTCAATCCCGACCCTTATTACCAGCAGGACGGCGACATTGTTCGCGTCGGCGGATTGAAGTACTGCTGCGATCTGACTCATAAAAT
>CAZMBS010000026.1:0-22759 GCA_964564295.1 uncultured Streptomycetaceae bacterium | reverse complement strand
TCTTCATCCTCGGCTGGCCGCTGGAGTGGACCGAGATCATCGTGATCTTCATGCCGATCTTCATTCCGCTGCTGCCGCACTTCGGCATCGATCCGTTGTTTTTCGGCCTGTTGGTTGCGTTGAACCTGCAGACCGCGTTCCTGTCCCCGCCGGTCGCGATGGCCGCGTTTTACCTGAAGGGCGTCTCCCCCGGGCACGTCACGCTGAACCAGATTTTCGCGGGCATGATGCCGTTCATGGGCATACAGGTGGTCGCGCTTTTCCTGCTCTACATGTTTCCGCAGATCGGGCTGTGGCTGCCGCAAACCCTGTATAAGTGAGCGCGCCGGACGCATCGCGGGGCCCGCAGTTGCGCTGGATCGTTTTCGGCCTGGGCGCCGCGGCGTTCTGGTTCGCATTTTTCCACCGGGTTTCCCCGTCTGCGATCGCGGGCGAACTCGCGCGGGATTTCCAGGTCGGTGGCGCCGCTCTGGGCGCGCTCTCCGCGACCTATTTCTACGTCTACGCGATCATGCAGCTGCCGACGGGCGTGCTGGTGGACACGCTGGGTCCGCGACGCGTGCTGGCCGCAGGCGGCCTCATCGGCGGTGCCGGGGCGCTGCTCTTCGGCGCTGCAGAGTCGTTTGCCGTCGCGGCCGCGGGTCGCACGCTCGCCGGACTCGGCGTGTCGGTGGCCTTCGTATCGATGCTGAAGATCACGGCCAACTGGTTTCCCGAGCGGCACTTTTCCACGGTCGCCGCCGTGGGCAACGTCATCGGTCTGTCCGGTGCGCTCGCCGCAACGGTGCCGCTTGCATGGATTGTGACCGTGGTGCCCTGGCGCGGCGTTTTCGCCGCGATCGGCATGGCATCCATCGCGGTCGCGTTGCTGACCTGGTGGATCGCGCGCGATCACGCGCCGAATGCACCGCATGCGCCATCTCCGGCGGCGGCATCCCGCGCGCAATGGCATCACGGTATGTGGGCCATCTTGTGCAATCGCGCCACGTGGTCGGCATTCTGGGTGAGTTTCGGCATCTCCGGAAGCTATATGTGCTTCATCGGGCTTTGGGCCGGGCCGCTGCTCGTCACGGTGTACGGCTATACACCCGTTGCGGCGAGCCAGCATACGGCATTGATGATCCTCGGCCTCGCCATTGCGTCGGGAATCGTGGGGATGGCGTCGGACCGGCTGCGCGCGCGCCGGCCGTTCATCATTGCTTCCGCGGTGATCGTGCTCGCGTGCTGGATTGCGTGGTTCATCGGCGTGCCGCGCGCGTGGACGTACGCGTTGTGCACGCTGACGGGTTTCGGGGTCACCGGGTTCACGCTGTGCTGGGCAGTTGCGAAGGAGGTGAACCCGCACCACCACGCCGGCATGGCGATCAGCCTCGCAAACTGCGGCGGGTTCCTCGCCGCCGGCGTGCTGCAACCGCTCGTCGGGTGGGTATTTGACCTCGGACGCGCGCAGGGCGTCGCACAGGCCGCAAGTTTCCGGCCGGCGCTAGCGGTGCTGATCGCGTTCGCCGTCGTGGGGCTTGCGGGATCCCTGTTTATCCGCGAGACGCACTGTCGTAATATCTGGGATTCTGAAATCGCACCGCACCGGAAATGAAAAACCGCATTCTCGTCACGCGCGAAGTTTTTGACGAAACGCTCGCGTATCTCGCACAGCACGTCGATGTCGATTCCAATCAGGCGGATGCCGCGCTTGCGCCCGGCGCACTCGCGAAGCGGCTCTCCGGCAAGAGCGGGATCATGTGCGCGCTGACCGACAGAATCGACGCGGCCTTGCTCGCGTCGTGCCCGGACCTCAAGGTGGTGGCGAACATCGCCGTGGGCTACAACAATGTCGATGTGCCGTATTGCACGTCGCGCGGCATCCAGGTCACGAACAGGCCGGGCGTGCTCGACGACAGCACGGCAGACCTGGCGTTCATGCTGATGCTCTCGGCCGCGCGCCGCCTCACGGAGGTCGAGCGCAAGATACGCGAAGGCGCCTGGACCGGCTGGCGACTCAAGCAGTGGCTCGGGACCGACGTCCATCACGCGACTCTCGGCATCGTGGGCATGGGCCGCATCGGGCAGGCGATCGCGAAGCGCGCCGCGGGATTCGCGATGCGCGTGCTGTATCACAACCGCACCCGCGTGGCGCGGGATATCGAACAGCGGCTCGACGCGACTTACGTGCCGCTCGATGCGTTGCTGCGGCAGTCCGACTTCGTCGTGCTGCAGATGCCGTACTCGCCGGCGACACACCATCTGATCGGCGCGGCCGAACTGAAGCGCATGAAGCCGACCGCGATACTCGTCAATTCCACGCGCGGCGGTGTCGTCGACGACGCCGCACTCATCGACGCGCTGAAAAGCGGGACGATCCGCGCCGCGGGGCTCGATGTGTTCGAGAACGAACCGAAACTGAATCCGGGTTTCCTCGAACTCGACAACGTCGTGCTGGCGCCGCACATCGGCTCGTCGACCGAGGCGACGCGGCGCGCCATGGCGATGACCGCGGCGAAAAATCTCGTGGCGGCGCTGGCGGGGGACATGCCGCCGAACCTGGTCAATCCCGAGGCGCGGCGGTAGCGCCCCGATGGAACGCCTCTATACCCTCGGGCTGCGCGAGGCGGCGCAGCGGCTCCGGAGCGGCAGCCTTGCGGCCGCCGCGCTGATGCGTTCGCAGCTGTCGCGCATGCACGCGCTCGAGCCCGCGATACAGGCGTGGCAGCATCTGGACGCGGCGCGCGCGATGGCGTGCGCGGAAGCGGCCGATGCATCGCTCGCCGCCGGAACGCCGCCGGGGCCGTTGCATGGCATACCGATCGCCGTGAAGGATATTCTCGATGTCGAGGGCATGCCGACCACCTGCGGTTCTCCGATTTTCGCCGGCAACATGCCTGCCGAGACGGCGCGCTGCGTGCGGCAACTGGAGTCGGCCGGCGCAATCGTCGTCGGCAAGTCGGTGACGACCGAGTTCGCGTATTTCTCCCCGGGCAAGACCCGCAACCCCTGGAACGTCGGGCACACGCCGGGCGGCTCTTCGAGCGGTTCGGCGGCGGCGGTGGCAGCGCGCATGGTCATGGGCGCGCTGGGAACGCAGACCAACGGCTCGGTGATCCGGCCTGCGGCGTTCTGCGGCGTGGTCGGGTTCAAGCCGAGCTACGGCGTCACGTCGAATCACGGCACGCTCGATCCGTGGCCCACGCTCGATCACACGGGTGCGATGGCGCGCAGCGTAGCCGACGTCGCGCTGATTGCGGCGAACCTCGTCGATCCGGCGACGCCGATATCCGCGATTCCCGACATGCCGACCGCAGCGCCGCGGTTGGTCGCGGTGCGTAGTCCCGTGTGGCATCTTGCGACGGTGCCGATGGACGCCGCTTTCAAGGCCGCCATGGCAACGCTGCGGGCGGCCGGGGCCGGCGTAGAGGAAGTCGAATTGCCGGCGACGTTTGGCGGGGCGCATGCCGCGATGCGGACCATCATGGCCGTGGAAGCGGCGAGATTCTTCAGGGAACTGCACGCGCGTTCCGGAGACCGCTTGAGTGAGCGCCTGCGCGAGTTGATCGATGCCGGCATGGCCGTATCGGCGGCGCAGTACGACGATGCGCTCGCGTTGCGTGCGGAACTGCAGCGCACATTCGAGTCGTTCATGGCGGGTCGGGACGCTGTCATCACGCCACCCACGGCCGGCGAGGCACCGGCGACGCTTGCGCAGACCGGTGGCCCGGAATTTTGCAGTATCTGGTCGCTGATCGGCGTACCTGCCGTGACCGTGCCCGTCGGTCTCGGGCCACAAGATCTCCCGCTCGGACTGCAGATCGTCGCGCGCCATCGCTGCGACGATCTGGCGCTCGGCGTTGCCGCATGGTGCGAGGCGCGGATGCCGTTCCACCACGCCCCGGCAGGATGACCGGAGGCCACATGCAGGCACGGGAGAGCACGTGAAACTCGGTTTTATCGGACTGGGTGTGATGGGGCGCCCGATGGCGCTCAATCTGATGCGCCAGGGGCACGAGATGAGCGTCTATGCGCGCAGGGCCGTATCGGCGGCCCCGCTCGTGGACGCCGGCGCGCGCCGCTGCGATTCCCCTGCGGCGCTCGCTTCGATGTCGGAAGTCGTGTTCACCATGGTCACGAATTCACATGACGTGGAAGAGATCGTGCTCGCGGAGCGGGGCGTGTTGCACGGGGCACGCCCGGGCAGTGTTCTCGTGGAGATGGAAACGATTTCGCCCTCCGTTGCGCGCCGCGTGGCTGCGGAACTGGGAAAGAAGGGCATCGACATGCTGGACGCACCGGTCTCGGGCGGACCCACGGGCGCCGAGCAGGCGACACTCTCGATCATGGTCGGCGGCAAGGCCGCCGTGTTCGAGCGCGTGAAACCGCTGCTCGCCTGCCTCGGAAAGACCATCGTTCACGTCGGCGACCACGGCGCCGGGCAGATCACCAAGGCGTGCAACCAGCTCGCGCTGCTCGTCAACGCGCAGGGCGCCGCGGAGGCGCTGCACCTCGCCGCGCGCAGCGGCGTCGACCCCGTCAAGGTGCGAGAAGTGCTGCTGGCGGGATTCGCATCGAGCCGCGTGCTCGATCTTTTCGGCGCGCGCATGGTGAGCCGGGATTTCCGGGCCGGTGTGGCGTCACGGCTGTACCACAAGGACCTCGACATCGTGCTGGAGCTCGTGCACGAACTGGGACTCGCGTCGCCTGCCGCCGGCGTCGTCATGCAGCACGTCAACGCGCTGATGGGCCGGGGCGAGGGCGACGCCGATCTGTCGTCGCTGATCAAGATCGTTGAAGGCATGAGTGGGAGCAATACATGAGCTTTACGCAGTTTGAAGGCACCGTCGCGCGCCTCACGCGCTCGGAGCTTGCCGTGCCCGGATCCAATCCCGCATTGTTCGAGAAAGCCGCCCGGTCGAAAACGGACGTCGTGTTTCTGGATCTGGAGGATGCCGTGGCGCCCGACGACAAGGCGCGCGCGCGGGAAAACGTGATCGCGGCGCTGAACGACGTCGACTGGGGCGCGAAGACCACCGCGGTGCGCATCAACGGCCTCGACACGCACTATATGTACCGGGACGTGGTGGACGTGGTCGAGCGTTGTCCGCGGCTCGACCTCATCATCATTCCCAAGGTCGGAACGCCCGCGGACGTGTACGCGCTAGACATGCTGGTAACGCAGATCGAGGCCGCCACGGGCCGCGCGGCGATCCGGCGCGCCCAGGGACGCGAGCCCGCCATCGGGTTCGAGTTGCTGATCGAGACGGCTCTCGGAATGGCCAACGTCGAATCCATTGCCGCGGCGAGCCGCAGGAATGAAGCGATGGCGTTCGGTTCGGGTGATTTCGCGGCGTCGACGCGGGCGCGAACCACGGTGATCGGCGGACTGCATCCGGACTACGGCGTGCTGTCCGACCGGGATGCGCAGGGTCACCGCGAATTCCGTCAGGCCGATCCCTGGCATGCCGCGCAGGTGCGCATGCTCGTCGCATGCCGCGCCTACGGTTTGCGTCCGATCGACGGGCCGTACGGCGACTTCAAGGACGTCGACGGATTTCTGGCGGGCGCCCGGCGCGCAGCCGCGCTCGGCTTCGACGGCAAGTGGGCAATTCACCCGACGCAGATTGATTCGGCAAATCAAGTCTTTAGTCCCGCCGAGTCCGAAGTCGCGAGAGCACGTCGCATCGTGGAGGCGATGGAACAGGCCGCGCGAGACGGGCGCGGCGCGGTCCAGCTCGACGGCCGTCTCGTCGATCTCGCGAATATCCGCATGGCGCAGAATCTGCTGCGCAAGGCGCAGGCAATCGCGACGGCGTCGACTTAGGACCGCTTTCGGCGCGCTGGAACTCGTGACACAATCGGTGTGTCACTTTTTCCGGACGGCGACCTCGCGATGGACACAGGGCAGTTGCACACGCCTGCCTCCCCGCCCGCCGCGGCGCTCGCGGGCTACGCTGCGCGCATTCACTCGGAAGAGATACGCCATCTGTATCGGCTGTCACGAGCCGCCTATCCGGGCACGCTCGTCAACGCGGCCATAGTCTGTTTCGCGTTGTGGGACGTCGTGCCCAACGCGGCGCTCGCGATCTGGGCGGCGGCAATCGTGCTGGTCACGGGCGCGCGCTATGCGCTCTACCGGGATTTCCTGGCGCGGGAGGTCACCCCCGCGGAAGCGCCGGCCTGGGGGCGCTACTTTACGTTCGGCGCGTTCGCGGGCGGCGCCATGTGGGGTGTGCTCGGGGCTTTGCTCTATCCCGACACGAGCATACCGCACCAGTTCGTGGTGATTTTCGTCGTGGGCGGCATGCTGATGTCGGCCATGGTCATCCTTGCGCCGCTGCCCCGTGCGTACATGGTGTTCGTGCTGACGGCGTGGAGTCCGCTCGTCGTCACGGTTCTGCTGCAGGGATCCACGCTGCATTACCAGATGGGCGTCCTGATGACGGTGTTTCTCATGGTGATGCTGGGAACGGGACCCGTGATGGCGCGATCCGTGCGCGAATCCCTGCGCGCGCGATTCGAGAACAACGAACTCGTGCGCCAGCTCTACGAGGCGCACGGGGAGTCGCGCGAAGCCAACCGCAGGTTGAACGAGCAGAACGCGGCGCACCGGCGGACCGAGGAAAGCCTGCGCGAAGCCACGAACAACATGGAGGCGCTGATCGACGCATCGCCGCTCGCCATCGTCGTGCGCGACCGCGAGGGCCGCGTTCAGAAATGGAACGACGCCGCCGCGCGTATTTTCGGCTGGAAAGAGCCGGAACTTGTCGGCAGCCAGGTGCCCTACGTGCCGCCGGAGCTCGCGGAAGAGGGGAACGATTTCCGCGAGCGCACGCTCAAGGGGGAAACCATCGCCATCACCGAGACGACGCGCCTGCACAAGGACGGCACCCGCATACTCGTCAGTTTCTCCGCAGCCCCTCTCTTCGACGGGGACGGCAACGTCACCGGCTACGTCGCCATGATCGGCGACATCCGTGCGCGAAAAAGGGCCGAGCAGCAGCAGAATCTGCAAAGCGCGATCACCGTGCTGCTCGCCGAGTCGCAGTCCGTCGAGGAAGCCGTGCCGCGTGTGCTGCGATTCCTGTGCGAGACGCTGGCGTGGGACTACGGCGCGCGCTGGGTCGTCGACCGCGACAGAATGGTTCTGCGGTGCGCGGAGTACTGGTGCATCCGCAGTCCCGGCGTCGAGGCCTTCCACAAATATTCCGAGTCTCGGCGGGACAAGCCGGGTCAATATGCGGGACTGCTGCGGCGGGTATGGACCACCGGCGCGCCGGTGTGGCTCGACGATCTGCGGCAGGAGCCCACGCTGGAGCGGCGCGAGCAGGCGCTCGCGGCCGGTCTGGGGACTGCGTTCGCGTTTCCCATCGTCGTCGGCGGCGAGTTCTTCGGCGTCATGGAGTTTTTCGGGCCCGGCCCGCGCGCACGCGACGAGACGGTGATCCGGCTTTCCGCGAGCGTGGGCGGGCAGATCGGGCAGTTCATCGCGCGCCGGCAGGCCGAACACGACCTGCAGTTCGTCGCAAGCCACGACGCGCTCACCGGGTTGCTCAACCGGGCGATGTTCATCCAGCGCGTGCAACAGGCGCTCGCACAGGCGCAACGGCACGAGCGCACGCTCGCGGTTCTGTTCGTGGACCTTGATGGATTCAAGGCGGTCAACGACACGCTGGGGCACGACGCAGGGGACACGCTGCTCATGGAACTGGCCGACCGCCTGCGCGAATCGTTGCGCGAAGGCGACACCGTGGGGCGCATGGGCGGCGACGAGTTCGTGGTGCTGATCGAGGAGTATGCCGAGGAGGCACAGCTCATGGAGGTCGCGCGCAAGCTGCTCGAAACCGTCGCGCAGCCGTTTCTGCTGCGCGAGCAGAGCCGGCAGGTCACCGCGAGCATCGGCATCGCGACCTTCGGCGCCGACGGGCGCGACGTGCAGACGCTCCTGCGGCATGCCGATGTCGCGATGTACCGCGCGAAGCAGCGCGGCAAGAACCAGTTCCAGTTCTTCTCCAACGAGATCAACACGCATCTGACGGAGCGGCTGTCGCTCGAATCGAGTCTGCGGCTCGCCGTGGAGCGCGGGGAACTGCTGCTGTACTACCAGCCGCGGGTCGCGCTCGACGACGAGCGCGTGCTGGGCGTCGAGGCGCTCGTGCGCTGGCGCCATCCGTTGCAGGGCATCATCAACCCCGCGGAGTTCGTGCCGGTCGCAGAAGACGCGGGTCTCATCGCGGCGATGGGCGAGTGGGTGTTGCAGGCCGTGTGCGCGCAGACACGAATCTGGCGGGAGATCGGCCTCGCGCCGATGCGGGTGGCGGTCAATCTTTCCGCGCGCCAGATCACGCAGGACAACTTCCTGCAGCGATTGCGCGAGACGCTGCACCATGCCGCGCTCGATCCGGGCCAGGTCGAGCTCGAAATCACCGAGTCGGTCCTGCTGCGGCACGAGGAACGGGCGACCCGATTGCTGCCGCAACTGAAGGAGGCGGGGCTGCGGCTGGTGCTCGACGACTTCGGGACCGGTTACTCGTCGCTGGGTTCCCTGCGGCGCTTTCCGTTCGATGGCGTGAACATCGATCGTTCGCTGGTGCTCGCGCTGCCGGGCAACACCGAATCCGCGGCGGTCGTGCGCGCGGCCGTCGGCATGGCGCACGGACTCGGACTGACGGTGATCGGCGAAGGCATCGAAACCGTCGAGCAGCGCGACTTCCTGAAGGGGCTTGCGTGTGATGCGGCGCAGGGGAATTTCTTCTGTCCCGCAGGACCTGCCGAAACCGTCACGCGGATTCTTTCCCAGCCGGGAGGGCTGTTGAAACGCGCCAGCATCCAGCCGCTGCGGGCGCCCGCGGCCCGCGAATAGCGCGCGGCGCGCCGGCACGGGGCCGGCGCTTTATCCGCGCCGCCGATTTGGCTACACTGGTCGCGGGGTATCATTCGTGCGGTTCGCGGCATGACCGGTCGGGGACAGGAGGCGCACCATGCAAATTGTTCGAGAGCTGCTGCAGCGGAAATCCCGGGAAATCCACTCCATCGAACCGGATGCGCCGGTATTCGATGCACTGAAACTGCTGGCGGACAAGGATATCGGCGCGTTGCTCGTCGTCGCGGGCGGCAAACTGGTCGGCATCCTGTCGGAACGGGATTACGCGCGCAAGGTGATACTGCAGGGCAAGTCCTCGCACGACGTGCGGGTCCGCGAGATCATGACCGAGAAGGTATTGAGCGTGCGCCCGGAGCAGACCGTCGAGGACTGCATGGCGCTCATGACCGCAAAGCGCATCCGGCATCTCCCGGTGCTGGAGGGCGAGGCCATCGCGGGCCTGCTCTCCATCGGTGACCTGGTCAAGGCCGTGATCGCCGAGCAGGAGCAGACGATCAAGCAGCTCGAAAGTTACATTCACAGCTAAGGCGGGCGGTGCAACTTGAAATTCGGCGCATTCATCATCGGTGACGAGATTCTGTCCGGCAAACGCCAGGACAAGCATATGGCGAAGGCCATCGAGACGCTGTCGGCGCGCGGACTCGAACTCGCGTGGGCGCACTATCTCGGAGACGATCCCGAGCGCATTACCGCCATGCTGAAGCGCAGCTTCGAGACCGGCGGCGTGGTGTTCAGTTTCGGCGGCATCGGCGCGACACCCGACGATCACACGCGGCAATGCGCCGCGCGCGCGCTGGGCGTCGAACTGCGGCTGCATCCGGAAGCGGAAGCGGAGATCCGCGGCCGGTTCGTGGCCGATCCGAAGGGCGTGACGCCGCAGCGGCTCATGATGGGCGAGTTTCCGGTCGGGTCCGCGATCATTCCCAATCCGTACAACCGGATACCCGGTTTCAGCATCCGCGAGCACTATTTCCTGCCGGGATTTCCGGAGATGGCCTGGCCGATGATGGCCTGGGCTCTTGATACGCATTATCACGCGCTGTTCGACGCGACGCGCATCGGCGAGGGCGCGATCATCGTGCGCGAGGCCGGCGAAAGCCAGTTGATCGAGCTGATGAACGATTGCCAGAAGCGCTATACGCGCGTGAAGGTGTTCAGCCTGCCGCGCGTGACGCCGGAGCGGTTTATCGAGCTCGGCGCGCGCGGAGACCCTGGAGAGGTCGCGGTCGCGCTGGCGGCGCTGAAGACGGGTGTGTCGGCGCTCGGATTTCCGTGGACGGAGTCCGCCTAGCGCGGGCCGGCAACAAAAAAGCCCCGGAAGTCCGGGGCTTTTTTTCGGGCTGGAACGCTTACTTCTTCGCTTTCCGGCCGGCGGCAACCGCCTGCTTGGCGACGGTTTCCATGTTCGACTGCGTTGCCTGGGCGTATTGCTTCGCCACATTCGACAGGTTCTCGTAGGACGCGTTGACTGCGCCGATCGCCGATTTGATCGCGGCAACGCCGACTTCCGAACCCGCTGGCGCGTTCTTGACCAATTTGTCGAGCACGGTCACGACTTCCTTGTTGAACTCGGAGACCTGCGCTTCGACCAGTTTGCCGAATTCGGCCTGGGTCGCGGCAGCCACGTCGTAGACGCTCTTCGCGTACGCGCCGGCTTTTTCCAGCGAGGGCTGGGCCAGCGTGTCTTTCAGCGTCGCGAATTCGCGCAGATCTTTTACCGCGGCGATGGCTTTCGCGCCCTGGATGCCGTCCGCAAACGCGGTCTTGGCGGCTTTCAGTTGCAGGTCGATCATGCGCTCCGCGCCGTCGATCGCCACACCGGCAAAACGCATGGCGACGTCGAGATTCGCTTTGTTCAGCGCAATAAGTTGTTCCGGGGTCTGATACATGGTGAACTCCTTTAAAAACAAGTGGTTAACTTAAATCACACGATTCGTCGTTGCTGTTTTGCTGCGTTGCACAAGACGAATTATAGGGGCATAAAACACCAAGTCAAGCCCTTTTCCGAAGTTTTTTATTGCGGTGCAATATAGTAAGCGCCCGCTTATGCAGACTTTTGACTTATCCCGGGCCACCCGATAGCATTAAAAAGTGTTTCTCAATCAGGGAGCTAGCCAGGGAAACACGCCTCCCTTTCCCAACGCGTTGCGCCGCCCGAAGGTATGTCCGAAGCTGATCCGCAGTCCGGGCTTTACCCCGCCCTACGCCTGAATCAGGGCAGCGGCAGCGGCTTGACCGTCGAACTCTCCGGTCCGTGGAATCTGCGCGCGCTGGAGCCGTTGTTGCCCGATCTCACGCGCCGGCTCGGCACGTGCGCGGAAGCGGCAGCATGGGACCTGCGCGGCATCTCGGCGCTCGACCATGCCGGCGCGCTGCTGCTGTGGCGTGCCTGGGGACGGCGGCGCGCAGGCAGCCTGCGTCTGCGGCCCGAACACGAGCCGCTCTTCGCGCACCTCGAATTGCCGCGCGACCCGGTGCCGGTTGTCACCCGCGACTGGCTCATCGTCGTGCGGTTTCTGGGCGATCGCGTCACGCTGCTGCTCGACCACCTTGGCGCGGCGCTCGTGCTGCTGGGCCGCGTGGCGATCGACGTGCTGTCGCTCGTGCGCGCGCCGGCACGGATTCCGTGGCGCGAAATCTCGGCCAACGTGCACCGGACCGGCGCGCAGGCGCTCGGCATCACGGCGCTCGTCGGATTTCTCGTGGGCGTGGTGCTGTCGTATCTGACCGCGCAACAGTTGCGGACCTACGGCGCGGACATTTTCATCATCAACCTGCTCGGCGTGTCGATCGTGCGCGAACTGGGGCCCGTGCTGGCGGCGATATTGATCGCGGGGCGGTCGGGCTCGGCGATGACCGCGCAACTCGGCGTCATGCGCGTTACCGAGGAACTCGACGCCATGACGGTGATGGGCATCCCGCACACGCTGCGGCTCGTGCTGCCGAAGATGATCGCGCTGGCGATCGCGATGCCGCTCATCATCCTCTGGACCGACGCGATCGCGTTGATCGGTGGCATGGTGTCGGCGCAGGCGGAACTCGGCATCGGCTACCGCGTGTTTCTGTCGAGCCTGCCGGACGCCGTGCCGCTGTCGAATTTGTGGCTCGGGCTCGGCAAGGGGGTCGTGTTCGGCATCCTCATCGCACTCGTCGCATGCCATTTCGGGCTGCGCATCGAGCCCAACACCGAAAGCCTGGGACAGGGCACGACGAACTCGGTGGTCAGCGCGATAACGGTCGTCATCATCGTCGATGCGGCATTCGCGGTCATGTTCCGCGACGTGGGAAGTTTCTGATGTCCGAATGCATCATCGACATTCGCAACCTGTGGACCCGGTTCGGCACCCAGGTCGTGCACCGCGACATCAATCTGTGCGTGCGCCGCGGCGAAGTGCTGTCGCTCGTCGGCGGATCCGGCAGCGGCAAGACGACCATGCTGCGACAGATGCTCGGGCTCGAGCGGCCGGTGCAGGGTGAGGTCCGCGTGTTCGGCCGGTCGCTGCACGAGGGAGACCCCGAGGAGCTGCGCCGGCTCCGCAGCCGCTGGGGCATGCTGTTTCAGGAAGGCGCGCTGTTCTCCGCGCTGTCGGTGTACGACAACATCGCGCTGCCGCTGCGCGAACTCAAGACGATCGACGAGGACCTCATCCGCGACCTCGTGCTGCTGAAGCTCGACAGCGTCGGCATCGAGCATCGGCACGCGGCCAAGATGCCCTCGGAGCTGTCCGGCGGCATGGTGAAACGCATCGCGCTCGCGCGGGCGCTCGCGCTCGAGCCGGAACTGCTTTTCCTCGACGAGCCGACGGCGGGACTCGATCCCGACCGCAGCGAGAGTTTCGTCACCCTCATCGCGGACCTCAAGCGCGAGCTCGGCCTGACCGTCGTGATGGTCACCCACGATCTCGACACGCTCGTGGCGCTGTCCGACCGCGTGGCGGTGCTCGCGGACCAGCAACTGGTCGCGCTCGGCACCGTGCGCGAGATCGCGGGACACTCGCACAAGTTCATCTGCAACTTTTTCCAGGGCGAACGCGGCCAGCGCGCGCTCGAAGCCATCAAGGACGTGGTCACCGAATCGAACGCGCAGCGGCCGGCGCCGTGCGAGACCGCATAGGATACCGACATGGAAAATCGCGCTCACGCGCTGTCCGCAGGAACGTTCACGCTGCTGCTCGGCATCGCGATGATCGTGACCGCGATGTGGCTGTCGGGAAACACCTACGAGCGCGTCCTGTACACGCTCGAATCGAAGCACGGCGTATCGGGGCTCAATCTGCAGGCCCCGGTGCGGCTGCGCGGCGTGGAAGTGGGCAAGGTGGAATCGATCGCGTTCGACGCGGCGGACAAGAAACTCGTGCTGATCGGCATCGGCGTGAGAACGGGGACGCCGATCACGCGCGGAACCGTGGCGCAGCTCGGCTCGCAAGGCGTGACGGGGCTCGCCTATGTCATGCTGGAAGACGACGGATCGAAACCGGACCCGCTGCCGACCGGGCGGGATGCCGGGGCGCGCATCCCGGTGCGCCCGTCGTTCCTGGACGAACTGTCGGGGTCCGGAAAGGATCTCGTGACCGAGGTGAATCAGATCGCGCGCAAGCTCAATCTGTTGCTGGGTGAAAAGAACCAGGCACAGCTGCTGCGCACGCTTGCCTCGCTCGAATCCGCGACCGAGAGCACCGCGATGCTCGCGCGTGAGCTCGCACCTGGGGTGAAGGGCGTCCCGGGCCTGGTCGCGGATGCGCGCACGACGCTGACCGGCGCACAGGCGGTGTTCACGGAGATCACGGAGCTATCCCGGGCCATCCGGAAAGAGGCGGCCGCGATCGAGCGCATCGCGAAAAGCGCGGAGCAAGTCGGCGGCGCCGCCGATGCCGTAACGGATGCGGCGATCGGCGATACGGTGCCACGATTGAACGCGCTGCTCGACGAGCTTGCGCGCACATCGCGCAACGTCGATCGGCTGATCATGGAGTTGAACGAGCAGCCGCAGGGGCTTGTTTTCGGCCGCAGCCCGCCGCGGCCCGGCCCCGGCGAGCCGGGATACAACCCACAAGGAAGCGCCAAATGAACACCACGCGATGGATCATACTCATCGGCGCCGCGCTGCTTTCGGCGTGCTCGCTCGGACCGCGCGAGCGCGAAGCCCCGGCGGTATACGATCTCGGCGCGCCCCGTCCCGTCGCGGCGGATCGTGCCGCGCCGCTGCCCGTGACGCTCTTGATTCCGGCGGTGGGCGCGCCGCACGCGCTCGACCACACCGGCATCGTCTACCGGTTGAATCACGTGGACGCGTCGCGTCCGGAAACCTATTCGGCCAGTCGCTGGTCCGCGCCGCCGGCGCAACTGTTGACCGAGCGCATTCGCGCCGGATTCATGCCCGCATTTCGCGGCGTTGTGACTGCGCAGGACGGCGCACGCGCCGACTACCTGCTGCGGATCGACGTCGAGGATTTCAGTCAGGCGTTCGATGCACCCGAGCGCAGCAGCGCGCACGTGCGTTTGCGCGCAACGCTCGTCAATGCCGCGACGCGCGCGCTCGTGGCGCAGCGCACGGTTGCCGCGTCACGTCCGGCGGGCGCGAACGCGGCGGGCGCCGCGAAAGCGCTGACCGAGGCAAGTGACGCCGCGGCCGCCGAACTGCTCGCGTGGTCGACGCAGACTCTGCGCGGCGTGAAACGGTAACCTGTTGATTATAAAGGTACTATTATGAGCACCTTGTTCGGCAAGATCATCCGGCGCGAGATTCCGGCGGACATCGTATATGAGGACGAGCTGTGTCTTGCGTTTCGAGACGTGAACCCGCAGGCGCCGACGCACGTGCTGGTCATTCCGAAACAAGAAATTCCGCGGCTCGCCGACGCGCAGCCCGGTGACCAGGCGCTGCTCGGTCACCTTTTGCTCGCCGCCGGAAAAGTGGCGCGGCAGCTCGGCGTCGGGGATGCCTTTCGTCTCGCGATCAACAACGGCGCGGGCGCGGGGCAAAGCGTGTTTCACCTGCACCTGCACATACTCGCGGGCCGCCCGTTCCAGTGGCCGCCGGGGTAGCCGCGCCGCACGCACGCGTCCACGCCACCGGGTCAACCCGCAGCGGGTAGACGCACTTCAACCGTCACGCCGCCGCCGTCGGCGCGGTTGAACGCGCGCACGCGGCCGCCATGCAGTTCGGTGATGAGGCGCACGACGTGGAGGCCGAGTCCGAGGTGCGGCTCGGCGGACTGGCGGTCGGGGCGGATGGACACCATCGATTCGAACAGGCGGTCTTTCATTTCTGCAGGCAGCAACGGCCCGCGATTGGACACCGCGAGCACGATGTCGGCTCCCTCGCGCGCAAGCGAGACCTCGACCGGACCGCCGCCGGTGCTGAAATCCACCGCATTCGCCGCGAGCTTGTCGAGCAGCTGGGCGACGAGATCGGGGATCCCGTGCACTGCGAGCGGCACATCGGGCGCGGACAGCGCGAACCGGCACCGGGGATAAGCGGCGGCGTAACCGGCGACGCAGCCGGACACCACGGCGCAGATGTCGAATCGCTCGCGCTCGCCGTCGCGCGCGATCTGTTCGAGACGCGTCGCCTCGGTCATGCGCGTGAGGATCGTTTCGAGCCGCGCGACGCCGGTCTCCGCACGGTCGAGATAGACCCCGGCTTCGGGCGCGCCGACGTGGAGCCGCGCGTTGTCGAGCGAGGAACGCACCACGGCGATCGGCGTGCGCAGCTCGTGCGACAGGCGTCCCGCGAGCTGCTCCAGATAGGCGTTGTGCTCCGCGAGTCGTGCGAGCACGGTGGAGAAGCTGCGCGACAGGTCGCCGATTTCGTCGCGCGCATGCCCGCCCGCCGCGATGTGCCGGACGCGGCCCTGCGAATCGATCGCGTTTTCGGCCTCATCGCGCAGCCGCCGCAACCGCGTGGCGATGCGCGAGGCGAACAGCAGCAGCACCAGCGCCGCCGCGCAGAACGCGATCAGCGTGACCGCGACGAGTTTTTCGAACGCGCGATCGCGCAGCGACAGTATCGCATCGGTGGTTTCCTCGACGATGAGCGCGGCCACCACGGCGTCGCCGACCCAGACCGGGTGGATCGCGGACAAAATCGCGGAGCGCCCGTCGGAGCCCGGGCGCCGGCGGGAGGATGCAGCGCCGTCGAGCGCGCGCTCCACGTCGCGGCCCGCCAGCAACTCGTTGGGTATCGTTTCCTCGCCGCTGCGCGCAGGTGCCGGATACACGCGATCGAACACCGGCGCGAGCACGGCGTGCAGCAGCCGCTCCAGCGGGCCGAAAGTCGCGGGCGCCGCGCCTGCGGCCGGCGTGTCGATGCTGCCGGCCCCCGCAACGAGCCGCAGCTTGCTGTCGACAACCCAGATGCGCAAACCCGCCCGCGCGAGTCCGGCAAGCAGCAGCCGGACTTCCTCGGTTGCGGGTGTGGCGGCGGGACTGCCGTCCTCGCTCCCGGCTGTGCGCAGTTCGACGAGCTTCGGGCGGTCCTGCAGCGCGGTCGCGGCCGCGCGCGCCGTGGCCACGAGCTGCTGCGCCTGCGTCTCCTGCAGCAGCCGCTCCATGGCTTTCAGGTACGAATAACCGACCCACGGAATGACGAGCAGCACGGCCGCGGCCAGCACCATCTTGCCGCGCAGGCCGGGTGCCGGCCAGCGGCCGCGTTTCACGCCTCGGGTTTCCAACGATATCCCATGCCGTAGACGGTATCGATCGCGTCGAACGCGGCGTCGGCATCCTGGAACTTGCGCCGCAGGCGTTTCACGTGCGACGTGATCGTGCTGTCGTCGACGACAATGTGCGCTTCGGACATCAACTGGTCGCGATTTTTCACGTGGCCCGGGTGCCGCGCGAGCGCATGCACGATCCAGAATTCGGTCAGCGTGAGATCCACCGCGGTGCCGCGCCAGGTCACTGTGAACCGGTTGCGATCGATGCGCAGGCTGCCGCGCACGATGGCGTCGTCCTGTCCCGCGGGCTCGCGCGCGACGTCCGCGCGCCGGAACAACGCGCTGATGCGCGCGAGCAGGTGCGGCAGGCTCACGTTCTTGGCAACGTAGTCGTCCGCGCCCATGCGCAGGCCCGACACCGCGTCGAAGTCCCCGTCGCGCGCGGTCAGAAAAATGATGGGCAGCGTTGCCGACAGCGCGCGCAACTCGCGGCACAGCGTGAATCCGCCGTCCACGTCGTTGCCGAGCCCGATGTCCAGCACGGCGAGGTCCGGCAGGCTTGCGCGCAGCGCATGCAGCGCGGCGGGCCGGCCCGCGTAGGCCGAGACCTGGTAGCCGTGCTTTCTCAGCACGTCGGTGTAGTTCGCGCGGATGACGGGGTCATCCTCGACGATGGCGATGTGGCGGCTCATGGTGCCTCTCCGGACCGGCGCGAGGACTATACCGCACGCCGTTCCCGGAGCAAGGGGGCAGGGTGCGCCGCCATGATTTCGCCACAATTCATCATCGGAATGCCCCGCGCGTGCCCGGCGTCCCGCACAAAGCGGGTCCGTAATGGCATCCGTGGCCGCGCGTCGCGGCCGTAGACGAGGAGCCGATCATGGAACCGAAACCCGAAACCCGCGCCGTGCCGGTGGGGCGTGTCACGCTGGAAATGCTGTGGCTGTCGTCGTACGCCCTGATGATCGGCGTTGCTGTCGCGCTCGCTGCGGCCGGCGTGGTCACCGTGCTCGCGGTCGTCGGTGCGTGACGCCGTGCGTGACGCCGTGAGGTACGCGCGCAGGACGCTGCGGGTCGGTGGCCGGGGTGGTAAACATCGTGGCGCCGCGTTTCAGCATTTCGCGTGGCGCCGGTGCTCCGGCCCCTGGCCCCCAGCGCCTTGCGCGAGTCCGCGCCGCGCCCATACAAGAGAGATCGCATGATCAAGCGCCTCGTAGCCATCGGGTTCATATTCACCTGCACATCGATAGCGTGGTTCATCCTCGCGGGCGTTACCGCGAGCCGCACGGATTCCGCGGACGGCAGGCTGCGTCACCAGGTGCAGCGGCTCTGGGGGTCGCCACAGGTGCAGCATCCGCCCGTGATCACCGCCCACGAACGCTACGTCAAGCGCGAGGTCACGGAAGAGGACGGCCGGAGAGTCGTGCGCAAGGTGGATGCCGTCGCGCAACATCGCGCGCCGCTCGCGAGCGGCGACATCCGGGTCACGCTCGGCCTGGATTATCGTCAGAAGGGCCTGCTGTGGTACTCGACCTACAACGTAAGCTTCGACGGTGCCTATGCGTTCGCGAATGACGCCGCCACCGGGCGCGAATTCGAGGTGACGTTGCCGATGCCCGCGAAACACGCCGTATTCGACGACCTGCGATTCGAGATCGACGGCAAGCCGTGGACCAAGGCGCCGGTGGCCGGCGAGGACCGCATGTCGGGCTGGATCACCCTTGCCCCGGGCGAGCAGGCAACGCTCAGGATCGGCTATCGCAGCCAGGGCATGGATCGCTGGAGTTACCAGTTCGGCACGGGCGTCACCGAGGTCCGCAACTTCCGGCTTGCGATGATCACCGATTTCGCCGACATCGATTTTCCCGATGGTGGCATGTCGCCGACCCGCAAATCCCGCACGGACGCCGGGTGGACGCTTGCCTGGGAGTTCCGGCGGCTCGTCAGCGGTTCTGGAATAACGCTGCTGATGCCGGAGAAGCTGCAGCCGGGGCCGCTCGCGAGCCAGATCGCGCGGAATGCGCCTATCTCCTTGTTTTTCTTCATTGTTGTGTTGCTCACGCTCGGCGTGGTGCGCGGCGTCGCGCTGCACCCGATGCATTTTTTCTTTCTCGCCGCGTCGTTTTTCTCGTTTCACCTGATGCTCGCGTACCTCGCGGACCACATGTCGATACACGCCGCGTTCGGCATTGCGGCCGTCGTGTCGCTGTTGCTGACGACGACGTACCTGCGCGTCGCGTTCGGAAATCGTTTCGCGTTTGCGGCGGCGGGCGGCGCGCAGCTCGTCTACCTGGTGCTGTTTTCCTACGCGTTTTTCTTCAAGGGTTTGACGGGACTTGCGATCACGATCGGCGCGGTGGTCACGCTGTTCGTGCTGATGCAGGTTACCGCGCGCGTCGACTGGCGCGACGCGTTGGGGGCGCACGCGGTGTTGCCCGCGCCGGAGACCGCGACGGATGCGCGGGCCTGATCCGGTGCTATCGGATCAGGTCTCGAGCGGCAGACGCACAGCCTGTCCTGTCGCGACCGACCGCTCGATCGCCACGGTGGTTTCGAGATTGACGCGCGCCTGTTCCGGCGTCGTGTGCGCGGTGGGCGCGCCCGTCACGAGGTGGTCGAGCCACGCGCGCGTCTCGTTGCCGAGCGAGCCCCAGAAATTGCCGAGCGCCCAGTCGCCCGCGGAATTGCTGCCGAGGAACGCGAGCTGCAGCTTGTGCCCCGGCACGTACGGATGCGGCACACCCTGCTCGGTGAAGAGCAGATGCTCCTTGTGGTCATCGTCGACCATCATGGTTCCTTCCATGCCGAGCAGTTCGACCCGGCCGGACTGGCCCTGCGTCGGATACTGCGCCGGCAGCGAATAGCTGATGCCGAAGTTGACCGCCGCACCGTCGTCGAAGGTCACGATCGCCCAGGTTGCATCGTGCGTGTTGTATCCCGCCTCCTTGAACACGCCGTACTGGCCGCGCGCGACGACTTCCACCGGCCGCCGGCCCTCGAGAAACCAGCACATCAGGTCCACGTAGTAGGTCAGCACGTCCAGCACCGGGGTCGCGTGCGGGTCGCGCTTGAGGATCTGGAAGGTCTGGGCGCGCGAGTTGTAGACGCGGGTGTGTCCGCCGATGATGCGGCCGAGCCGGTTCTGCACCACCTGTTCCTTCGCACGCAGGTAGCATTCCTTGTAGCGCCGGCTGTAGCCGAAGCGCAGTTTGCCGCCGGTCTTCGCGAGCGTGTCGAGGATGTCGTCGGCGGTCTGCAGCGTGAGGCCGATGGGTTTCTCGCACAGCACCGGCTTGCCGAGCTTCAGGGCGTGCTTGATGGGCTCGGCGTGCTCCTGCTCGGGCGTCGAGACGAACACGGCGTCGACATCCGGATGCTCGATCGCCTTGAAATTGTCCGCGGTGTGAAACTGGGCACCCGCGAGGCCCGCGAGCTTTTCGGCCTTTTGAGGATCGATGTCCGATACGGCGAGAAACTTCACCGACGGGTGCTGCGCCGAAAGCCGCGCACGCAGCGTGCCGATGCGTCCCGAGCCGATGACTGCCACACCGATGCCGTTGCCTTTCATTCCGCTCTCCCTGTTTTTGACGGTCACCAGACCGAGATATGCTCAGCGCCCGCGCGCATGCACGCCGGGCGACCAGCCGCGTGGCGCAAGATGTTTGTCCGCGAACGCGGCGGCCGCCGGTTCGAGTTCGGTTGCGAGCGTGATGTTCCAGCGATTGAGCCAGCCGAGCAGCGAGACGACCGCCACGAGTTCCACGATCGCGTCCTCGGAAAAATGGGGCCGCAGCGCGTCGATGTGGGCGCCGGACACGGCGGCGGCGCCCCTGCCCGCGGCTTCCGCAAACGCAAGTGCCGCGCGCTCGGCGGGCGTGAACCGCGGGTCCGAACGGAAGTCCGGCAGGGCTTCCACCTTCCCGATGGGGACCTCGCCCAGATGCGCGGCATTCTCCGCATTATGCGCCGCGCAGTACGGGTCGCCGCAGGCCATGCTGACGACGTGAGCGACCATGAACTTGAGCGACTTCGGGACTTCCCCGTTTTCCATCATCACGGCCGTGTGCAGGTCCCGATACGCGCGGAACACCGCCGGCTTGCGCACCATCGTGAGCCAGCTGTTGGGCGGATAACCCTTTTGCTGTTTCCATCGCGCCATGTGGTCCGCCACTTCGGCGAACTTCTCCGGACCTGCGGAAGACACGCGCGCCATCAGCGGATTTCCGACGCGTTCGATGCGGTCAGACCGCGCGGTGTTGCGGTGCGGCGCCGTGCAGCAGGACCTGCTCGACGTTGTTCCAGGACTGCCGGAACAGGAACTGGAACGACTGCCGCGTGATGCCCGCGACGTGCGGCGTGTACAGGATCCGGTCCGCCGCATCGCCGGAGAGTTTCAGCAGCGGATTGTCCGCGGGCGGGGGCTCCGTGGAATAGACGTCCACCGCGGCGCCGCGCAGTTTTCCCGCGGCAAGGTGCGCCGCGAGCGCAGCTTCGTCGACGATGCCGCCGCGGGAGGCCTGGATCAGCACGGCGTCGTCTTTCATCATCGCCAGCTCTTTCGTCGATATGAGCCCGCGCGTCTGCGGCAGCAGCGGCACGTGCACCGTGACGATGTCCGATGCGCGCAGCAGAGCCTCGAACGCCATCGCTTTTGCGCCGATCTGCGCCGCTGCCGCAGCTTCGCGCGGCGCGGGATCGAAGTACACGATGTTCGCGCCGAACGCGTGAAACGCGCGCGAGACCGACAATCCGATGATTCCCATGCCCAGCACGCCGACGGTAAGGCCTTCGATGCCGGGCAGATTGTCCGCGAACATCTTCTGGCGCGCCGAGGCGTAACGACCGGCGCGAATTTCCGTGTCGGACCACGAAAACCGGCGCAGCAGCACGAGCGCCGTGCCGACCGCGTACTCGGCCATGGCGGTATTGCTGCCGCCGGGAACGTTGCACACGGGAATGCCGAGCTTCTTCATGAGCGGTTCGTCGATGCGGTCGTAGCCCGCGCCGTTGAACTGCACGAGCTTCAGCTGCGAGTGCGCGAACAGCGCGTCCGGCAGCCGGGGGCCCGTGGACGGAACCACCAGCGCGCGCGCGCCGGACGCGAGCTGCGCGAGGTCCGGATGGTCGTGCGAGGTGTAGAGAATGTCGAGCGACTTCGGCGGAGTGACGCCGACGCGCGTGAAGTCGGCCTCGGGCCGCAGGCAGATGACATCGTGTTTCATCGGAATTCAGCCCGCCACTTTGAGGTGTTTGATCTCGGCCGTGCCGCCCTGCGCTTCATCGAGCATGCGGAATATGTCCGCGGACTCTTTCGCGATGGCATCGGCGATGTCGTTGAGCATTTTCAGGCCCTTGGCGGCGGTCGCGTGTTCGGGCGCGCCGTACCATCCCGTTTGCGCGATGGTCTTGATGTCGCGCAGCACGGGCTGATAGCTCCGGGTGCGGCGCAGCTTGTCCCACTTGCGCCCGTGCGAGTGATCGGACGAATACTCGATGCGGTCGAGATGCACGAGGCCGGGCTCGTAGGCGAGCACCGCGAGCGCCTCGATTTCCCCGCCGTGCGTGAGCCCGCCGCAGTCGTGCCCGTAGAGTTCGGCGGCGACGTAACATGCCTGCACGACGATGACGCTCATGCCGACGTCGCGGTGGAGCTTTTCGGACGCAATCGCGAGCGACGGGATGTTGCCTTCGTGCCAGTTGAGGATCAGCAGCCGCTTTGCGCCGTGTTTCGCGGTCGACTCGCAGGTCTCGACGACGACGCGCTGGTAGGTCTCGGGCGTGAGCGTGATCGTGCCCTCGAACGGCATGTGCATGGGGGTGACGCCCAGCGGGCCGCCCGGCAGCACGAGGCCGTCCATGCGTTCGGCCACCGCGTGCCCGATCACGTTCGAGGCGTAGATATCGGTGCCGGTCGGCAGGTGGGGACCGTGCTGCTCGACGCTGCCCGCGGGCAGAATCACGAGCGGGTTCCGGCGCAGCTGCGCGGCGATCTCGGGCTGCGTGAGATCGATGAAATAGCGGGTGGTCAGGTTCGCCATTGCCGGGGCTCCTAGGCGGCTTTCGCGTGCGAGCCGACTCTCGCGCGGACTTCGTCGACGATCTCGGATATTTTCACGTACTGGCCCTTCCGGTCGATCGAGCGCAACGCCGCGTAAACCATCGCGACCGCAACGTTGCCGTTGTGCGCGGAAAGCTCCGGCACCTTGCCCGACACGCAACTGTCCGCAAACATCTC
>CAZMBS010000025.1:0-23087 GCA_964564295.1 uncultured Streptomycetaceae bacterium | reverse complement strand
ACCGTCGGACGCAAAAACACCATCAGGTTGGTCTTGCTGCGCGTGCGCGTCCGGTAACGGAACAATTCACCCAGCAGCGGTATATCGCCCAGCAGCGGCACCTTTTCCGTGCCGTCCCGCAACGAGTCCTGAATGAGACCGCCGATGACCACGATGTGCCCGTCATCCACGAGCACGGTGGATTCCACCGCGCGCTTGTTGGTAATGACGCCGGCGGCATTGCTCGTGTCCTGCACGCTCGACACTTCCTGATAGAGCTGCAGCCTGACCGTGCCGCCCTCGGAAATCTGCGGCTTGATCCGCAGGGTCAGCCCGACATCACGCCGCTCCACGGTCTGAAACGGTGTCGGCGTCGTCGCGGCGCCGGACAACGCGTACTGCCCGGTGATGAACGGTACGTTCTGCCCGATGATGATCCGGGCCTCCTCGTTGTCCAGTGTCAACAGCGTGGGGGTCGACAGGATATTGGCGTTGTTGTCCGACTCCAGCGCCCGGACGAGCACTCCGAGATTCAGTATCTCTCCGACACCCGGAATCGTCACCGTACCGCGAATCACTCCGATGTTCAGCCCCCGCGCAACGCCCGCGGGATTCTGAGCTATGCCAACAATGTTTTGCCCCGGCGTGCCGAAGTTCGTTCCGCCGAACGCACGACTGCCGGTCACGCCGGCGCCGCTCAGATCCTGCCACTGCACGCCGAATTCGGCCGCCTTGTCGGCCGTGACTTCCGCAATCAGCGCCTCGACATATACCTGCGCACGTCGCACGTCGAGCTTGTCGACGGCCGCCCTGAGATTGTTGTAGATCGCGTCGGGCGCCGTGATGATGATGGAGTTGGTCGCCGGGTCGGCCTGAATGATGCCCGATGGTTGCGCCCCGCCCGACTGTGGCTGGTTGCCGGTACCGAGCGGCGCGTTCGACGGATTCAATATACTCGGCTGCGCTGCTCCGGGTTGCGGCGAGCCGGTAACGGCAGAGGACGTAACCATGGGATTCAACGTCGCGGCACGCGTCGGCTGCGTGACATCGCCGTGATAAATGGCACGCAGCGTTTCCGCAACCTTGACCGCTTCGGCATTCTTCAGATGAATCACGTGTATATTGCCCGCCGCGCTGGTCGGCGTATCCAGCATTGCAACGAGGCTACGCAACCGCGCGATCCGGGAAGGATTATCGGAACGCGCGAGCAGGCTGTTCGAACGCGTATCGGCCACGATGGTGATGCGCTGCGTCGCGTCCGGAGACCCACCTCCTGCCGCCTGCTGCGCCGACTCGGCAAAAAGGCGGTTCACATTGTGCGCGACATCGACGGCAGAGGCATGCCGCAACGGAATCATGATCGGATCGGTCCCGGTAGGCTGATCGATGGCGTCGATGATTTTTTCGATGCGCTGCAGGTTTCCGGCGTAATCAGTAATGACCAGCGTATTGTTGTTCTGATACGCGGTGATCGTATTGTTCGGCGCAATCAGCGGGCGCAGCATCGGCACGAGTTGCGCAGCGGATTCGTACTTCAGCGTAAACACGCGCGTCTGGATGTGATCGCCGGAGGCGCGCGGCTTGCCCTGCGGGGCAACGAGGGGCGTGAGGTGCAGCTTGGCATCGCTTTCCGGAATGATCTTGACGATGCCCCGGTCTTCGATCGCGGCATAGCCCTGCAGCCGGAGCGCCGACACGAAGACATCGTATACCAGCGACCGGTTCATCGGCTGCGCGCTGACGATATTGACCGTACCCTTGACCCGCGGATCGATCAGGAAATTCTTTTTCGTGATTTCGCTGACCGCCTTCACCACCCCTTCGATGTCGGCATTGATGAAATTCAGTGTGACGGTATCGCCGGCACTGCGTTGCGTCGTTCGCGCGCCCCCGCTCGTCGCGTCGCGCACGCGCTCGGACGGCGCGGAATCAGCCGAAAGCGCCGGCACCGCGGCCGCCACCGCGAAGAACCCTGCCACGGCAACGTGCGACCGTATCGTCTTCATGCCCGCTCTCCCCATGCCGTTGGCTTCATGCCACGCGTCCCGTTCTACTTGGTTGTCCGCGTAACCGGCGCAGCGGCCGGCACGTGGGTGGGCCACACGAGCTTCTCGCGCACGCCCTGGCGCGTCAGGACAACATGATCGCGGCGCACCTCTTCGAGCCGAATACCCGGCGCGACGGGTTCACCGCTTCGTACCGCCAGAATCTGCCGCCCATCCAGTTGCAATACGGCATAGCCAGGCTTTCCGCCGCTCGCCGCGACGATTCCAAGCAGCTTTACCGGTGCTCCGGTCACGGCAGAAGTCGGCTCGCCGCGTTCGGCACGCCCGAATAACCCCGCTGCCGCACCGGTGCGTTCCTGTAGCTGAGCCAACGCCCGCTCTCCGGGTTTCGGTTTCGGCGCGAACCACGCCCATGTCCAGTAAGCCAGTACCCAGCCCAGCAGGGCGACTGCGAGCAGCGTCGGCACGACCGCCATCGTCGTCCGCGCCAGCTGTTTTCCGTCGACTGAAAGTTGCCGCATGCCTGACGTTCAGTGCGCTACATCGAGTGATGCGGCGCATGTCCATGAACCCGCTTTCGCCACATTCGAGGAGACTGGATACCACGTGCACACGAGCCGCAGGGTACGCCGCGAGCGCACCGGCGACGCGCTCCGGAACATCCCGTAAGCGCGCTATTATGCTATATTTTGCACGATGGGAAACGGAGAAAAACTCCGCCCCGGTGGCCCGCTTGGAGAGCACATGACGGCAATAGCCCGGCAACGTGGGTTCACGTTGATCGAGGTCATGGTGGTCGTCGTCATTCTCGGCATTCTGGCGGCCTTGGTGGTCCCCCGGATCATCAGCCGCCCCGACGAGGCGCGTATCATCGCCGCGAAACAGGATATCGCGAGCCTGCTGCAGGCGCTGAAGCTGTATCGCCTCGACAACCAGCGATACCCCAGTACGGAGCAGGGATTGCAGGCGCTGGCATCGAGGCCGACGACCGCGCCGATTCCATCCAATTGGAAATCCGGTGGCTACATTGAACGGCTGCCGAAAGACCCTTGGGGAAATCCGTACCAGTTCCTGAATCCCGGCGTACGCGGAGAAATCGACGTGTTCAGCCTTGGCGCGGATGGCGCGCCGGGTGGTGAAGGCAATGATGCCGACATCGGCTCGTGGAATCTCTAGCCGTACGGAAAGCCCGACCGCGCACGCCGCGAGGCGGGGTTTCACGTTGGTGGAAGTGCTCGTGGTATTGCTCATACTCGGCATCGGGCTCGGCATGGTCGCCATTACCGCACGACCGGACGACCGGCACACACTCCGCGTCGAGGCGGAGCGACTGGCGCAACTCTTTCGGCTCGCGACCTGGGAAGCGCGCTACACCGGCACAACCATGACGTGGACCTCCGACGGAATCCGTTACCAGTTCTGGCGGCGAAATGACGACGGCAGCATGCAGGCATTGCCGGACGACGACCGGTTTCGTGCGCGCGCGCTGCCTGCCGGTATGAAAATCGCCGCGGTAAGGCACGAAACTGCACGTCGGTCGGAGGAACTGCAAATTCTGTTTTCTGCGCACGGCGCAGCGCGCTCCTTTACCGTGGAACTGATGAACGGTGGCGAAGTGCAACACGTTGCCGGGTCTCCGATCGGGCACGTGCAGGTCGTGACGCAACCGGAGTCAGGCCATGGCAGCAGCGCGCCGCGGTAATCGGACGGGGTTCACGCTCATCGAAGTGCTGGTGGCCCTTGCCATACTGGCCGTGGCCCTGCTCGCCGCATTGCGCGTTGCCGGTCAGGGCACGGCACATGCGGGCGAAATGCGTTCCCGCGTGCTCGCGGGATGGGTGGCCGAAAACCTGCTGTCGGAGCATCGCGCGCGCGGCGACTGGCTGGCGCTCGGAGTCCGACGCGGCACCAGCCGCCAGGCCGGAATCGACTTTTCATGGCGCGCCGAAGTCGTAGGCACACCAAACGCGGCGTTCCGCCGTGTCAACATCTGGGTCTACGACGTCTCCGACGAGTCTCGCACGCTGATTCGCATGACCGGGTTCATAACGCCTCCGTCCAGCAGACCACGATGATCGCCTGTCGCGCATCGCGTGGATTCACGCTGATCGAACTGCTCGCGGCGCTGCTGCTGCTGTCGCTGCTGTCGCTGCTGTCCTATCGAGGGCTCACGGCCACGCTGGATGCCCGCGAGCACGTACAGCGCGAAACCGACAAATGGCGCGGCCTCGCCGCATTTTTTGCCCGCTTTGAGCATGACGTTCAGCTTGCCGCACCGCGAGCCGCGCGCACGGCAGTCGGTCCGGCACCACCCTGGCTCGGAGAAAAGCGTAGCGCTGCAGACACGGTGCTGGAATTCAGCCGGTTTGCAGGTGCCGAAGGCTACGACGCGGTGCAACGCGTTGCCTACCGGCTCGGCGACAACCATGTAGTCGAACTCCTGTTATGGCCAGGGGCAGACATGGCGCCGGCATCGCGTCCCGCCCGGCATGTCGTGCTGTCCGGCGTCTCGACATTTGAACTCCAGTACCTCACGCCCGGTCTTTCCTGGGCGGACAGCTGGCCGGGGCCGGGCTCCGCGGTCGCCGCCCTGCCACGCGCGGTACGGGTTCGGCTCGTCCTGACATCCGGCGAAGAAATCGTCCGAGTGTTCGCGTTGAATTCATGACCGGAAAATTCACCGCGCGGTTCCAGAAGGGCATCGCGATCGTTCTCGCCATGGGCGTCGTCGCCGTGGCTGCCGTCGCGGCCACAGCAATCGTCGCGAACCAGAGCAACTGGGCAAGCCAAAGCGAACTGGCCACGGATCATGCGCAGGCACGCCACACGGTGCTCGCGGGTGTTGACTGGGCACGAGCCTTGCTGGACGACGACCGCCGGACCAGCCGCGTGGATCACTTGGGCGAACCGTGGGCGCTGCGCCTGCCGCCGACGACCGTCGAGGGTGGAAAACTTTCCGGCCGCATTGACGACCAGCAGGGGCTGTTCAACCTGAACAACCTGGTGAAGAGCGGCGAATCAGACGTTCGGCAAATCGCCAGTTTCCGGCGTCTGCTGTCGTTGCTCGGGCTCCCTGCGACGCTGGCCGACGCGCTGGCGGACTGGCTCGATGCCGACAACGAGCTGCGGTCGCTGAACAGCGCGGAGGATCCGTATTACATGGCACAGAATCCGCCCTATCTGGCCGCAAACCAGCTGCTCGTCGATCTCGCGGATCTTGCGCTGGTGCGCGGGTTCGACGACGACACGCGCAACCGGTTGCTCCCGTTCGTGACCGCCCTTCCGCGCGCCACAGTCATCAACGTGAATACCGCACCGCCGGAAGTGCTGGCTGCAGTAATCGACGGCCTGGAACTGGACCAGGCTCGCACCATCGTGCGTCAACGCGAACGCGCTTACTTTCGTGACCTGGCAGACTTCACCAGTCGCCTGCCGCGCACAGTCAAACTACCGGCGGAAGGCGTCGCGGTGTCGAGCACCTACTTCCTAGTTCAGGCGCGCGTCACGATAGGCAGATCGGTCGCCAGCGGTGCCGCATTGCTCGCGCGGGAAGGCTCCGGGTGGCCGGTGGTGCTCTGGAGGAAAGTATATTGAGTACCGTCAGAATCCGGTGCTCGCTTGCGGATCCGCCGCTGCGTTGCACGTGGGCCACCTCCGACGGCGTGCACACGCATCCTGGAGAAGGACAGCTCAGCGAGGTGCCCCGTGGTACCGGGCGAGTCCAGTTGGTGATTCCAGGCTCGCAAGTGTTGTTGTTGCGGATGCGCCTGCCGAAGGGCGTACGACGGCAGTCCGACCCTGTACTGGCCTATGCTGTCGAGGAACAGATCGCCTGCGATCCGGAGACGGCCCGGGTTTTATGGGTAGGGAGTGCAGGAGGGCAGGACGTTTTGGCAGTAATGGACCGGATCGCGCTGGACCGTTGGCTGGAGGCCGTCTACGCGCTTGGATTCTCGGATTGCGAAGTGCAATGCGAAACGTTGCTGTTGCCATTGCGGGAAGGCGCCTGGAGCCTCTCATGGGACGGCCGGGAAGGTCTGCTGCGCACCGGTCAGGTGGAGGGTATGGCTACCGACAGGGGCAGTCGGGACTCTCCTCCATTGGTCCTTAGGACTGCGATTGCGGAAGCAACTGGCCGGCAGGACCGACCGGAGGCAATTGAAATATATGCGACTTCGAAAGACACCGCGCCCGACCTGCAGGTCTGGCAGCGTGAACTGGGCATACCGGTTCGTCTTGGCCGTCCGTGGAAGTGGTTCGATTCGCCGAAAAATCAAGGCGTTGTGTTACTGCGGCAGCGCCGGCAATGGCGCGGCCTGCAGGCGTGGCTCCCGGCACTGAAGCCCGCGATCTGGATCGCCGCCGTAGCACTGGTATTGCACGCTGGCGCACTCGTGGTGGATTGGTCGATGCTTGCGCGGGAGCAGCACGCGATTCGAAAAAGCATGGAGCAGCGGTTTCGCGCGACGTTCCCGGATACGGTGGCGGTGGTCGATCCCGCGCTGCAGATGCGGCGCAAGCTGGCGGAGGCCCGTCACACCGCGGGTGTCGCCGACACCGGTGATTTCCTTCCGATGATTGATCGCGTCGCCGCCGCGATCACTACGCTTCCGGCGGGAAGCCTGCGCGCGCTCGCCTACGACAGTGGACGGGCTGCATTGGAGTTATCCGGTCTGGACGAAGCAGCCGTGCGCCAATTGGTCGAGCGACTTGCGCAATCCGGCCTCGTGGCTGATACGCCCGCCGAATGGCGCCGCCACAAAAACGGAAACATCACAATCACGGTACGCGCCGCATGAACGCGCGATGGCACGAATTCTGGATGTCTCGCAATCCCAGGGATCGCGTCGTCGCAATTGCGCTGATCGCGATCGCCGCCGTCGGATCGTATGCCGCGCTGGTTCACGCCGCGACAAAGGCCAGATCGGCGCTGACGCCCGCGGTTGCCGCGCTACGGGAGCAGGCTGCCCGCTTTGAATCGCATGCGGCGGAACTGGAGCGTTTGCGCAAGCAAACGCCTCCCGTTCCATCGCAGGGCAGTCTCCGGTCGCTCGTGCAGGCGCAGCTCGACGCGGCAGGACTCTCACGCGCCATTACACGCCTGGACGCTCCGGACTCGAATCAGGTTTTGCTGACGCTGGGCGCGCTGTCTTTCGCGGACTGGATCAGTGTGGCCGCCGGACTCAGGGCGCAGCATGTCCGCATCGAGGCCTGCCGCGTCGAGGCTCTCTCGTCCCGCGGCATGGTTTCGGTGACCGCCACGCTCGTTCGCACCTCTCGTCGATGAGGCGATGGCATCTGTTCGTTTTTGGACTGGTCGCGTACGTTTGCGCGCTTCTCGTTACTGCGCCCGCGACCCTGGTCGATGCCACCGTGCGACACGCATCCGACGCCCGGGCGCGTGTGAGTGGCGCGCAGGGATCCTTGTGGGCTGGAACCGGGCAACTGGAACTGAACCACGGGAGTCGCCGCGCGGTATTTTCGACTCCGCTGGAATGGGAGGTTCGTCCCCTGTCCCTGCTTTCCGCAACGCTGGAGTACGCGGTGACGATCGGGCAGGCCAAACCGAGCCGCCTGCGACTGACGGCCTCAGGCCTGCAGGTCGACGCGCTTGAACTGCGAATCCCGCCGGCAGTGCTGGCACTGGTTGACGATCGTCTGGGCCGCCTTGAGTTGACCGGTGAACTGTTACTCCGACTCGAAAGCCTGACGCTGGCGCGCCGTGAGATTACGGGAAACGCCACAATGATCTGGCCCGACGCAGGCTCCACGACTACACCGATAAACCCGCTGGGCGACTACGAATTGCAGTGGCGCAGCGACGGGAGGCGCGTTTCTGTCGCGCTTATCACTCACAAGGGACCTCTGCACATAGAAGGCGACGGCACGTGGAACGCCGGGTCGGCTCCCACGTTCAAGGCTATCGCACGCGTGCCGGAGTCCGTTCGGCCACAACTGGCATCCTTCCTGCGACTCGTTGCAGTGGAACGGGCCGGCGGACTGTTTGAAATAAACCTTCAGTAGCGCGATCGGGGTCGCCCGCTGTCTGCGCCGGCAAGCGAGTGCCGACCCTAGAACCGGTATTGGATCCCGGCTGAGAACAGATCGACTTCCCGCGTGCTGGAGGCATTGTTGATGCGGTAGCGCTCGACTTCGCCCCGCAGGCGGACAGATTCCGTAAGGCTGAACTGCACGCCGATACCCAGCTTGTATCCGGACTCCCGGCTACCGGGACTCGGATTGATCACGGCTACGCTGCCGGATCCGGAAAACGTTTCATTGGAATCGGTATTGTGGATGCCAAATCGGCCTAATGCCGAAACGCGCGCGGATATCGGCAACATTCCAACGGCGTCTAGATTGAACCCCTTGGGTTTTACGCTTCCCGACAAGGTGCCCGCAGGAATCGTAGTCGACGTGTAACCGAAGCGGCCCAAATCGAAATACCCCCCCTCGACCGCCAGGTGACGCCCGAATTGATAGCCGCCGAATACCTTGAAGCCCATGCCCCGATCGTCATTCGCCCCCAATATGGCAGAAGTGAAACCCGCGGAAAATAAGCCACCGTTGATGTTCCCTTCATTCACGTTCATTTGGGACCACCCCAGAGATGCTCCGCCGTACCAGCCATGGTCACCTGCCGGAGCGCCTTTTTGGGCTGCGCCAACCACGTTGGCGGCCGTACCCAGCATGAACGCCAACGCAAGTGGCGCGATCAATATCAACGAGCTTTTGGTGGTATTCACGGATTTATCTCGCATTCAATAAAATCATCTACTTACGCATTATTGTTATAGTAGATAATTTGAAACATGTCAAAATATGATTGATTATTAAGGAATAAAATATCCTCATTAGTTGCAGAAAAACAACACGGTATACCCCGTTGCCCGCCGTTAGAATGGCGCGGTTTCCGGCTTGAGCGCGTTCGTGCCGGTGGCCGTGCGACTTTGAAGTCCGGATGTCTTCTCAACTTGAATACGGCCGGGGGGGTGGATATGATGCAGTCCGCCGGAGTGGTATTCCATGCACTCACCCAGTAACCTGATTCATGCCGGACCAGTGTCTATGTTCACCAATCGCATCGCGATGCTCGCCGCCGTGTTGATGGTCGCCGCAAGCGCCGGCGCATTCGCCCTGCGGCCAAACGTCAGGCTCGCGGAAGTCGGCCCCGGCATTTCGCTGGAAACTATGGTTCCCAAGTCGTTTGGCGACTGGCGCGAGGAGCCCCAGCGCACCGCGCAGGTGGTAAATCCCCAGACACAGGAACTGCTCGACAAGCTCTACAGCCAGATTCTTACCCGGGTATCCGTCAATGCGGCCGGCGAGCGCATCATGTTGTCGCTCGCGTACGGGTCGGACCAGCGCGGCAGCCTGCAGGCACACAAACCGGAGGTATGTTATCCGGCACAGGGATTTGTCCTGCACCGCAACCAGGAGTCCACTCTCACGACGCCGTTCGGCACCATACCGGTGCGACGCCTGTTTACGACGCTGGGAGCACGGGAAGAGCCCGTGACTTACTGGTTCACGGTCGGAGAAAAGGCCGTGCAGGGTAAATTGCAGAAGCGGCTCGTGGACCTCAGCTACGGCCTGACCGGCCGCATTCCGGATGGAATGCTGTTTCGAATATCGTCCATCGACCGCAACCAGCGGCGCGCAAACGAGTTGCACGACAATTTCGTCAGTCAACTGCTGGCAGCAGTGCCACCCGCGGAGCGCAGGCGCCTGAGCGGCCTGGGCGAATCGTGACGAGCGCCATGCTCCGGCAAAAGATAAAATCGACCGAAGTCCGGGCATAGGGCCGACAGTCGGTGCGCCAGCGCGCCCGACATTGAATTTTTCCGTCCGCCTTGCGCGCGTTTGCCGGAAAGCAGGTAGGCGGCCCGCGAAAAAGTGCAATTCGCTGACTCCCTGACAGTAGTGCCGCACGGTGCGACTGTCCGGTGGCCTGCCTGAATTGCGTGGAGAGTATTGGTCCGTGAAAGTCGTAGCGACCGCAATTCCAGACGTGTTGGTCATCGAGCCAGCCGTATTCGGAGATCAGCGCGGCTTTTTCTTCGAAAGTTTCAACGCGCGCGATTTCAAGCGCCTGACCGGCATCGAGCCGCCCATCATGCAGGATAACCACTCGAGATCGGCGAAAGGCGTGCTGCGGGGATTGCACTACCAGATCGCGCAGCCGCAAGGCAAACTGATCCGCGTGATCGCAGGAGAAGTCTTTGACGTTGCCGTCGACATTCGCCGCAGTTCACCGACATTTGGACGATGGGTTGCCAACACGCTGTCCGCGGAGAACAAGAAGCAGATGTGGATTCCGGCGGGCTTCGCGCACGGCTTCCAGGTGACCGCAGATCATGCCGAGGTGCTGTACAAGACTACGGACTACTACGCGCCGCAGCACGAGCGCTGCATTCTCTGGAACGACCCGCAACTTGGCATCAGCTGGCCCCACCGGGAGAATCCAATCGTTTCCGTCAAGGACGCCAACGGTGTGCCGTTTTCCGAGGCCGAGACATTTCCATGACCCGAATTCCGTTGAGTGGCACGACCGGCCGGATCGGCCGGCCGCAATGGCGCGAATTTCTGCCGCCGCAAGGTGACACCCATCACGCCTTCGGAGTATCCTCTGCCCGCGTTCCGCAGCGAAAAACCCCGGCCCTCAGGAGCCAGCAACGCGCTGCGACACGCACACGCTGGAGTGGAGCAGGCGCATGAACCCTTGCCGGTCCGGGATGGTTGACCCGGCGACATCCCGACCTCGATCCCACAGCGCAATCACGTCATCTCCATCCGAAACACGAAACGAAATGGACAACAGCGAAAATATCACCTGGCACACCAGCAAAGTATCGATTCACGAACGCGCAAAACTGCAACGGCAAAACGCGCTGACGGTATGGCTGACCGGCTTGTCGGCCTCGGGAAAGTCCACGCTGGCATACGAACTGGAGCGTCGGCTCCATGATCTGGGACATGCCAGCTATGTGCTGGACGGGGATAATATCCGACACGGCCTCAGCCGGGACCTCGGATTCTCTCCGGAAGGTCGACGCGAAAACATCCGCAGGATCGCCGAGGTCGCCAAGCTGTTCAACGACTCGGGAATCATCATGATCACGGCGTTTATTTCCCCCTACCGCGATGACCGTGCCGTGGCGCACCGGATATTGGGACCGGATCGCTTCATCGAAGTATTTGTCGCGGCGGATATCAAAGTATGCGAAAGCCGCGACCCGCGCGGCCTGTACCAGAAAGCGCGCACGGGAGCGATACCGGAATTCACCGGTGTCTCCGCGCCCTATGAAATTCCGGAGAACCCGACGATTACGGTGGATACCGGAAAACTGACGGTGGAGAAAAGCGTCGCGCAACTTCTGGACGCCATTTTGCCGCGACTTCGTTCCGGACACGAAGAACGTTGACGTGACGGAGTTCGCGACGCGCGAATGGACCCGAATCCCGGCGGTTACGATGCTGCAGGGGCAATGGCAAATTAATCACTTTGGCAACCCGATTGAAACCCGCGGAGAGTTGAACCGTTGAAAGTCACGATTATTGGTACCGGCTATGTGGGGTTGGTTACGGGCGCCTGCCTGGCCGACGTCGGCAATGAGGTCGTATGCCTGGACGTGGACGCCGGAAAAATTGCAGGACTGATTCAGGGCCGCGTGCCGATTTTCGAGCCCGGACTGGAAGGCATGGTCCGCAACTGCGCGGCGGCGGGCCACCTGGTGTTTACGACCGACGCAAAACTCGCCGTCGAACACGGCGAATTCCTGTTCATAGCCGTGGGAACGCCGACCGGCGAAGACGGCTCGGCGGATTTGAATTACGTCCTGGCTGCAGCGAAGACGATAGGCCAGCACATCAATGGGCCTAAGGTTGTCGTCGACAAATCCACGGTCCCAGTTGGTACGGCGGACAAGGTCCGCAACACCATATCCGATGAACTCCGGCGGCGCGGTGTCTCCATTCCTTTCAGTGTGGTGTCCAACCCGGAATTCCTGAAGGAAGGCGCGGCAGTAGCAGACTTCATGCGTCCGGACCGGATCGTGATCGGCGCAAACGACGAATCCGCCATGCAGTCCATGCGACGTCTTTACGCCCCTTTCAATCGCAATCACGACCGGCTGATCGCCATGGATGTGAGATCGGCGGAACTCACCAAGTATGCTGCCAACACCATGCTTGCGACCCGCATCACGTTCATGAATGAACTGGCATTGCTTGCCGACGCGACGGGCGCCGACATCGAAAACGTGCGACTCGGCATCGGGTCCGATCAACGCATCGGATACAGCTTTCTGTACGCGGGCATCGGCTACGGCGGGTCCTGTTTTCCGAAAGACATCAGGGCTTTGCAGAAGACGGCAACTGAATACGGCATCGATCTGAATCTGGTGTCGTCCATACAGCCTGCGAACGAACGCCAGAAGCGAATCATCGTCGACAAGGTCGCCCGACGGTTTGGCGCCGATTTGAGCGGGAAACGGTTCGCGCTGTGGGGCCTCGCGTTCAAACCGAATACGGATGACATGCGCGAAGCGCCCAGCATCGAGATCATCAACGGACTCTGCGCGCTTGGTGCCGCGGTGGTCGCCTACGATCCGGTGGCCATGGACAGTGCGCGCGCCGCACTGGGCACGCAGCCCGGACTGTCGTACGCCGACTCTGCGATGAATGCCGTACCCGATTGTGATGGCCTTATCATCGCAACGGAATGGCGCGAATTCAAGAGCCCGAATTTTCGAGCCTTGAAATCGGCATTGAAAACCCCGGTCATTTTTGACGGCCGCAATCTGTACGACCCGGAATATGTCGCCTCGCACGGGTTCGAGTACCATGCGATAGGCCGTCCGGGATCCCGGTAGCAGCGATACGATATTGATTGTTTTGAGTCGCGCCGGAAGCACGATTTTTTCCATTTGGAGCAACCGCGAATCATGAAACGCATCACCAAGGCCGTATTTCCGGTGGCCGGACTGGGAACCCGCTTCCTGCCGGCAACCAAGGCGAGCCCGAAGGAGATGATGCCCATCGTCGACAAGCCGTTGATCCAGTTCGCGGTGGAGGAAGCGGTTGCAGCTGGGGTCACCGACCTCATATTCATCACCGGCCGCAACAAGCGCGCGATCGAGGATCATTTCGACAAAGCCTACGAACTCGAAACCGAGCTGGAACTTCACGGCAAGAAGGCGATGCTGGAGGCCGTCCGCAACGTCGTGCCGCGGCACGTCAATTGCGTGTACATCCGCCAGACCGAGGCGCTGGGTCTGGGACACGCCGTGCTCTGCGCCAAGCCCGTTCTGGAAAACGAGGCGTTCGCCGTATTGCTTGCGGACGACCTGCTGGACGGCGACCCGCCGGTGATCCAGCAAATGGTGGACGCGCACATGTATTACAGCTGCTCGGTTCTGGGCGTTCAGGACGTGCCCAGGGCCGATACGCGCAGCTACGGCATCGTGGATGCGTCCCCGCTCGCGGACCGGCTCGAGAAAGTCAGCGCCATCGTTGAAAAGCCCGACCCCGAGTCGGCGCCCTCGACACTGGCGGTCGTGGGCCGCTACGTCCTGACGCCGCGCATTTTCGAACACCTCGAGAAAGTAAATCCAGGGTCCGGCGGTGAAATCCAGCTGACAGACGGCATCGCCTCACTGCTGACGGAACAGCAGGTGCTCGCCTATCGATACAAGGGCGTGCGGTACGACTGCGGATCGAAGCTCGGCTATCTGCAGGCAACCGTCGAGTTCGGGCGTCGCCACGCCGAAGTCGGCGAGCAGTTTCGGAAATTTCTCGACGGACGATCCTCCGGCCGGTCGAAATGATTCTGCAGCCGGTGATACTGTGCGGCGGATCCGGCACCCGCCTCTGGCCGCTGTCCCGCGAGCAATATCCCAAGCAGCTGTTGTGCCTTTCCGGCAACGCGACCATGCTGCAGGCGGCCGCCGTCCGGGTGGACCATTCGTTTGCCACGGAAACCAGACCAGTACGCGCGCCGCTGGTAGTAAGCAACGAGAGCTATCGCTTCATCACGGCGGAGCAGTTGCGCGAGGTGCGATGTGATCCGTCCGCGATCATCCTGGAGCCCGTCGGGCGCAATACCGCGCCGGCTTTGACTCTGGCGGCCCTCGCCGCAGTCGAATCCGGTGACGACCCGGTGCTCGTGGTCATGCCGGCGGACCACGTCATCGCCGACGGCGGCGCATTTCGCGACGCGGTGTCCTGCGGCATGGAGCACGCCGCCGCGGGGAAACTGGTGACCTTTGGCATGAAGCCGGTCCGCGCCGCAACCGGATACGGCTATATCAGGACCGGTGCGCCGTTCAGTGCGGACCATTGCAGTCGTCGGCTTGACGCTTTTGTCGAGAAGCCGGACGCAGCCGCTGCGAAACGTTATGTGGCTTCGGGAGACTATCTCTGGAATTCCGGAATCTTCATGATGCGTGCATCGGTATGGCTGCTGCAACTGGAGGCAGCCCGCCCCGAGATAGTCCGGGCCTGTCGCGCCGCGTACGCCGCCCGCCAGCGGGACAGGGACTTCCTGCGCGTGGGTGCAGAAGCGTTCGACGCCTGCCCGGCAGACTCCATCGACTACGCGATCATGGAACATTTGCCGCCGGGAACGGGTGTAGTGATACCGCTGGACGCCGGCTGGTCGGACGTGGGCGCGTGGGATGCGCTGTGGCAAATCGGTGAAAAAGACGCGACCAACAACGTGCTGCGCGGTGACATCATCGCGGTCGATACCCGCAACACACTCGCCGTTTCCGATTCCCGTCTCGTGGCGCTGGTCGGACTCTCCGATACCGTGGTTGTTGAAACGCCGGATGCCGTTCTGGTTGCGCACCGCAGTCGCGTGCAGGAAATCAAGGACGTCGTGGCGCGCCTCAGGCAGGAGCATCGTCCCGAAGCCGATGCACACCGCAAGATACATCGCCCCTGGGGATATTACGACAGCGTGGATGCCGGCGACCGGTTCCAGGTCAAGCGCATCGTGGTCTATCCGGGCGCGGCGCTTTCGTTGCAGATGCACCGCCACCGGGCAGAACACTGGATCGTCGTGCGCGGCACCGCGCGCGTAACGCGCGGGGATGATGTATTCCTTCTGTCGGAAAACGAATCCACTTTCATCCCGCTCGGCACACGGCATCGACTCGAAAACCCCGGAGAGACCGCGCTCGAAATCATCGAGGTGCAGTCCGGCACCTATCTGGGCGAGGACGACATCGTGCGCTTCGAGGACACCTACGGACGGGGCTAGCCCGTGCAACCGCCGCGCCTACGGATTTACAACAGCGCGCCTGGCATCGAGACGTGTGCCCGGGAGGTATTCGATGAACTGCGGTTTGGACGGCGGATCCGGCACGGGGTCCGGCTCGCGCAGTTCCTGATACTTGGCGAGAACCGCAGGAACGTAGGCTTGCGTCTCCGGATACGGAGGTATGCGTTCTCCATGGCGCAGCACGGCGTTCTCACCGGCGTTGTAGGCGGCGAGCACGAGTTCAAGCCGGTTGTCGAACATCTGCATCAGGTCGCGCAGATAGCGCGTACCCGCGCGCAGATTGATTTCCGGCGACCGGCCGACGTCGGAAATACCGTAGCGACGGGCCGTATCCGGCATGACCTGCATGAGCCCGATTGCCCCCTTGGGCGACCGCGCCGCGGCGTTGTAGCGGGACTCCACGTAGATCAGCGCATGCACCAGCGCCGGGTCCACAGCCACCTCCAGCGAGGCCGCATGTATCAGCGCGGCATACGGTTTGTCCGCGAGCGCAGCCGGGATCGGTGGTGGCGGCGGTGCCGGTTTTTCCGGCACGGCAATACGAAACGCGCCGGGATTGACCGACAACTGATATGCAGTTGGCGCTTCGGGCTTGGGAGATGCCGCAGACGCGCGCGGGCTGGCCACCTGCATGGCACAAAGCAGCATCAGCACAGCGGAAATTTCGCCGCAGCGCGTCATCGCCCATGCTCCAAACCGCATCCGAGAGTCCTGTATTAGCCGCAACATTCTTGCCGCCGAAAGCCCGGCGCGCCATGGCATGTCATTATTGTAACACATTGATTGCAATGAATTATTTCTCACCCTCGGTTCGCGATGCAAGCCACCAGCGACTTGCTGTGCGCCAGCGGCCCGGGAGATGCAGAACATGATACGACGCGGATGGATTTCGTTCGGATGGATGCTCGTGCTGCTGGTCGTGTATTTGTCTGTCGCGCCCTCGCTACCCCGGGTATCTGTCGAGCATGCCGACAAGTACTCGCATGTGCTTGCCTACGGTACTCTGATGTGCTGGTTCGCTCAGGCTTTCCCGGCACTTCCCCAACGAGCACACATCGCCATCGACCTGGTGTTGCTGGGCGTTTGTCTCGAATTGGTGCAACGCTGGAGCGGCACGCGCAGCTTTGAAATTGCGGACATGATCGCCAACACCTGCGGCGTCGCGTTGGGCTGGGCGCTCGCGCCACCCCGCACGCCGAACGTGCTCGCTGCGTTGGAACGGCGATACGGACGGTGATGGCTCTGCAGACCCGACGGTAGCAATCCGGAGGCGCTTCAACTGCCGCCAGGCTTTGCATTCGGGAAAAACAGCTGTTCCGCGCCGATCTTGTAATCGGCGATCGCCTTCTGCCCTTCGGACGAAATTACCCAGTCCACGAACGCCTGCCCCATGTCCCTTTTCACGTGCGCGTGTCTCGCGGGATTCACCAGCATGACACCGTACTGGTTGAACAGGCGTTCGTCGCGTTCGACGACGATCCCGAGGTCGCCGCGGTTCTTGAACGAGAGCCAGGTACCACGATCCGTGAACGTATAGGCATTCATGGCCGACGCGGTGTTAAGCGTCGATCCCATGCCGGAGCCCGTTTCGCGGTACCACGTGCCCCGGCCCGCCGCCGGATCCACGCCAGCCAGTTTCCACAACCGCAGTTCCGCGGCGTGCGTACCGCTCTTGTCGCCGCGGGATGCGAACGGGGCGGAGGCCGCCGCGATACGCTGGTATGCCTCGAGAATGCCCTTCCCCCCCGCAACTCTTGCCGGATTGTTTTTCGGTCCGACCAGTACGAAATCGTTATACATCACGTCGAATCTCCTGACTCCGAATCCGTCGGCGACGAATTTTTCTTCCGCGGCCCGGTCGTGCACGAACACGACGTCGGCATCGCCCCGGCGTCCCATGTCGAGCGCCTGTCCGGTGCCCAGTGCCACCACACGAACACGGATGCCGGTCTTTTTCTCGAACACCGGCAGCAGATGCCGGAACAGGCCGGATTGTTCGGTCGATGTCGTGGAGGCAACCGTGATGAACTGTTGCGCGGCAACAGGCGTGACCGGCACCCACAGCAACAATCCAGACAGCAAGTTGCAAATCATGCTCCGGGCAAAATTCATGGCAATTCCCCTTTGATGAATGATGCAGCCTCGCTCGACGCGGGTCGGGAGAAAAAACGGTCAGTGGGCGCGCGCTCAACAAGTCGGCCCTGACTCAGAAACAGGATTTCGTCGCCGAGGCGACGGGCCTGCCCGAGATTGTGGGTGGTCATGATGATCTTGGTGCCGGTCGCGTGGATCTGCCCGATGATGTTCTCGATGTCCCGGGTCGCGCCCGGATCGAGGTTGGCCGTCGGTTCGTCGAGGAACAGCACTTCGGGGCCCAGCGCCCACGCGCGCGCGAGCGCCAGTCGCTGCTGTTCGCCGCCCGACAGCACGCGCGCCGGGCGATGGGCAAAGCTGCTGAGGCCTACTGCATCCAGCACATCCCGCGCGCGCAATTCGCGCTCGGCCGGCGCGATACCCGCAAGCCGAAGCCCGAACCGGATGTTCGCGAGCGCCGACCGCCGCAACATGACCGGACGCTGGAATACCATGGCCTGACGTCCGCCGGCGCCCTGCACGTTGCCGCGCCAGGCAATGGCACCGCCGGTCGGCTTCAGCAGCCCATGGCAAAGCCGCATCAGCACGCTCTTGCCGGCACCGTTGGGGCCGAGAATCACCGTGCGTGGGCCTGCCTCGATGGTAGTGGTAACACCATCGATGATGGCGCGGCCGTTGATCGCGAAACTCAGGCTGGACAGTTCGAGCGGCAGCATCGCTCAACCGTAGCGGCGCTGCGCCGCTTCCTTGATCACAAACGCCGCCGCATTGAGGACCAGCACGAGCGTGATGAGTACCAACCCCAGTCCCAGCGCGAGCGGCAGATCGCCCTTGCTGGTCTCGAGCGCGATCGCGGTCGTCATGACGCGCGTGACGCCGTCGATGTTCCCGCCGACGATCATCACCGCACCCACTTCGGCCGCGGCGCGTCCGAATCCGGCCAGCACGATCGTCACCAGCGAGTAGCGCACGTCCCACAACAGCGTCAGCGCGCTGTCGAGCGGCCCCGCCCCGAGCGAGCGCAGCTGCTCGGCGTACTCCTGCCACGCGTCTTCGATCACCTGCCGCGACAACGCCGCAATGATCGGAAAGATCAGCACGGTCTGCGCGATGACCATCGCCTCTGGCGTGAACAGAATGCCCAGACTGCCGAGCGGCCCGGCGCGGGAGAGCAACAGGTAAACCACGAGGCCCACCACGACGGGCGGGAGTCCCATGAGCGCGTTGAGCGCAACGATCAGCGTTTTCCTGCCCGGGAACCGCCCGACCGCCACGGCAGCGCCGAGCGGCAACCCCAGCACGCATGCCAACGCCACTGCGGCCAGGCTGACCTGCAGACTCAGGCACACGATGCCGACGAGATCCGGATCGAAGGTGGTGACGAGACGCCATGCCTCGCCAAAGGCCGTGGAGAAGCCGCTCATCGAAACATTGTACGCGAGAGGGCACAGACGCAACGGCCGTGCATGCAGAAATTCATGTAATATCGTCGCCTCAAAAACAGTGAGGAATTCGTCGTGAACTCCCCTGCCCCGATGCTGCGCGACCTGTCCTGCGCGGATGATTACGATCCCAATTCGATGCCGGTCGGCAAGGCGCGCGAGTTGATCGCGCGGTATCTGTCGCCCGTCAGCGCAACCGAGTGCGTCCACGTGCGCGGCGCGCTCGGCCGCGTTCTGGCCGATGCGGTCATCTCACCGATCGACGTGCCGGCGCACGACAACTCCGCGATGGACGGCTACGCATTGCGGTTCGATGACCTGAAGCCCGACGGCGAAGTCACACTGCGCGTCACGGGCACCGCCTTTGCGGGCATTCCGTTCGCCGGCGTCGTGAATGCAGGTGAATGCGTGCGCATCATGACCGGCGGCGTCGTGCCGGAAGGAGCCGACACGATCGTCATGCAGGAACATGTCAAGGCATCGGGGAACGCCGTCACGATCGGCAAGGGCCACAAGCCGGGCCAGAATCTGCGGCGCGCCGGCGAGGACCTGAAGACCGGACAGGCGGCGCTCCTGCGCGGGCAAGCCCTTCGGCCGGCGGAAGTCGGCATGATTTCGTCGCTCGGCATCGGCGAAGTCACCGTCTATCGCAGATTGCGCGTTGCATTCTTCTCCACCGGCGATGAACTCGTATCCATCGGCGCGATTCCCCGGGCGGGCCAGATTTTCGACAGCAACCGCTACACCATCCGCGGCATGCTCGAGCGGCTCGGTTGCGACGTGATCGACATGGGTGTCGTTCGGGACGATCCGAAGCTGCTGGAGTCGGCGTTCCGCGAGGCCGCCGCGGCAGCCGATGTCGTGATTACGAGCGGCGGCGTCTCGGTGGGTGAGGCGGATTTCGTGAAGGAGCTCCTGAACCAGCTCGGCGAGGTCCTGTTCTGGAAAATCGCGATGAAGCCGGGCCGACCACTCGCATACGGCAGAATCGGCGACGCGCATTTCTTCGGACTGCCGGGCAATCCCGTCTCCGTCATGGTCACCTTCTACCAGTTCGTGCGGGACGCGTTGCTCAAACTCTCGGGACTCGACCCGGTTCCCGTGCTGCCGACGTTCAAGGTGCCGTGCACTTCAAGTCTCAGGAAAGCCCCGGGCAGGACCGAATTTCAGCGCGGCATACTGGCGCAGGATGCGTCCGGCGGCTGGAGCGTGCGCGTTACCGGAGAACAGGGCTCGGGCATCCTGCGTTCGATGTCGGAGGCCAACTGCTTCATCGTGCTGCCGACCGACCAGGGCAACGTCGCCGCCGGCACGCTCGTCGACGTTCAGGTCATGGAAGGCATGGTCTGAGCCACCGGCCGCGCGCAACATGTCGCACGCCGGTGCGCGATAATTTGTAGAATAGCCGCCGGCATCAGGCGTACTCCGTAACGGGGTGCCGGACAATCACAGGGAGGAGCATCATGAATCGCACCATCGTTGCATGGATGTTGGGTTGTGCCGCCGCGCTCGCGGGCGCGCTGCCGGCCGGCGCGCAGGAAGCCATCAAGCTGCGGATCGCATCGGGCCATCCGGCCGCGAACACCTACGTGAACCTCATGCAGAATTTTTTCGTGCCGGAGGTCACCAAACGCGTGGCGGCCCGCACGAAGCACAAGATCGAGTTCATCGAAGGCTACGGCGGTTCCATGGTGAAAGTCGCGGATACGCTGGAAGGCGTGCAGTCCGGCATCATCGACATCGGCGGCTACTGTTTCTGTTTCGAAGCGTCCAACCTGCCGCTCAACGCGTTCCAGGTCATGCTGCCGTTCGGCACCATGAGCCCGGTCGCGAGCGTCAAGATCGCGCGCGCCGTGTACGACAAGGTTCCCTACCTTTCCAAGGTGTTCGAGGACAAATTCAACCAGCACCTGCTCGCGCTGATCGCGGACAACGGCTACAACCTCGGCACGACTTTCGAGTGGAACAAGGTCGCGGATCTCAAGGGTCGCAAGCTTGCCGGCGCGGGCCTCAATCTCAAATGGCTGGAATACGCGGGCGCGACCCCGGTGCAGTCCTCGCTCCCGGAAGCGTACACATCCATGCAGACGGGCGTCTACAACGGCTGGATCATGTTCCCGTCGGGTTACGTCAACTTCAAGCTGTACGAAGTGTCGAAGTTCTACACGGAAATCGGTTTCGGCGCGATCACGTGGCACGGTCTTACGATCAACAAGGCGCGCTGGGCAAAGCTGCCGAAAGAAGTGCAGACGATCATCGCGGAAGTCGCCCGCGAGTACGAGGCGCGCACCGGCACGGTCAACGAAGAAAACTATCCCAAACAGCTCGAGCAACTGAAATCGCTTGGCGCCACCGTCAAGAAATTGCCGGATTCCGTGCGCGTCGAGTGGGCCAATTCCCTGAAAGGCTGGCCGCAGGAAAAGGCACTGGAACTCGACAAGCAGAAGTTGCCCGCGAGCCAGGTGCTCAAACTCACGCTGGAGGAAGCCGAGAAGGCCGGGCACAAGTGGCCCGTGCGTTACGGCATCAAGTAGCCGCGCCCGCCGCGCGCGCCGGAGCAGGCTCGATCTGCTGCCCGGCGCATGCGGTGTGTGTATACAATTATGATAATAATCAACAAGTTACGTGATAACACGGATTAACGACTGGATTGTTCGCGCGCTGCTGGTCATCGCGGCGGTGCTCGCGTTTCTGACGTGTTTTCTCGTGTGCGCGGATGTCATCGGCCGTGTCGTCTTCAACAGTCCCGTGAAAGGCACGCCGGAAATCGTTTCCTACTCGATCGTGATCGTCTGTTTTCTGCAGGCGGGCTTCGCAATCCGCTCCGGCGGAATGATCTGGGTGGACGCGGTAGTGACGCATCTCCCGATGCCGGTCCAGCGGTTGTGCGAGATTGGCGGCGCGCTCCTGGGAATCGTGTTTTTCGGACTGGTATGCTGGGGCGCCTGGGAGCCCGCTGCTTATGCATGGAACGCCAACGAATTTGAAGGCGAAGGCGCGCTGCGCGTGCCCGCGTGGCCGGCGAAATTTGTCGTCGTCCTCGGCACCTTCCTCGCAGCCTTCAGCTACCTGCTGCTGGCGGTAGAGCGCACGCAGGCGTTGCTGCGCGGAGAAGCGCCGCCGCCCGCGCCAAGGGCGCCATCGGAGCAACTCGGCTAGCGCGTCGCGCCCTGGCCGAAGCCGGACAATCCCGCAGCAACCGCGCATGTTCGGCACCGGCGAAATGTTCCTGCTGCTCGCGATCCTGCTTGTGATCGTATTCGCGGGAGTGCACATCGCGGTGGCGCTCGGCATGGCGAGTGTCATCGGCATCTACTGGATGCAGGGCGACATGACCGTCGTGCGCAATTTCATCGCGCAGACCGCCTACGAATCGCTGCGCGACTACGTATTCGCCGTCATTCCGCTATTCATGCTCATGGGCGAGTTCCTCGCCAAGTGCGGCGCTGCGCGCGACCTGTTCGCGCTGACCAATCGTCTCACGCGATGGCTGCCGGGACGGCTCGGCATCGCCACGGTACTTGCCAACGCGATATTCGCATTCGTGACGGGCGTTTCGATCGCCGCCGCGGCCGCGTTCTCCCGTATCGCCTATCCCGAGATGAAGCGTTACGGCTACGAGCGCAAATTCTCCCTCGGCTGTATCGCCGGAAGCGCGTGCCTTGGCATGTTGATCCCGCCCAGCGTGCTGATGATCGTCTGGGGCGTGCTGACAGAACAGGCCATAGGAAAGATATTCATCGCGGGCATACTGCCGGGGCTCGTGCTGACGCTGCTCTATTGTGCCTACATACTCGGTGTCGCGGTGTTGCAGCCGGCTCGCGTGGGCATCGGGTCGGCGGCGGCAGCGGCGAAAGACGCCGAGGACGCCGACATCAGTTCGGAAGCATTTCGGGAGCTTCTGGTCAGCACGGCGCTGGTCGTCGCGCTGGTCGTCGCGACGCTCGGCGGCATCTGGCTCGGTTTCTTCACGCCCACGGAAGGCGCCGGAGTGGGCGCCGCGCTGGCGCTGTTGCTCGCCATCTGGAAAGGCATGCGCCCGAAGAAATTGTTCGAGGTCGTCCTGTCGGTGGGCCGGACCTCCGCGCCACTGCTGTTGCTGTTGTTCTGCGCCCAGCTCTATTCGCGCGTGCTGTCGATGACCGGTGTCACCAATGCCGCGAAGGAATTTTTCCTGACCTCGGGCCTCGGCATGTGGGGCGTGCTTGCGGTGATGGTCCTCGTCTGGTTCGTGCTCGGCTGTCTCATCGACTCGATCTCGATCATCCTGCTGACCGTTCC
>CAZMBS010000024.1:0-23347 GCA_964564295.1 uncultured Streptomycetaceae bacterium | reverse complement strand
GGTACGGAAACGTGGAGATGATGCCGATATGCGTGTAGTCGCGCACGCTGTCGTACGGCAGCTTCCTGAATATATGCGGATTGATTGCAAGCGGGCCGGACGACGTGGCGCCGACGGTGTAGCCGTCCGGCGGCGCGTTTTTCACGAGTTCCATGCCGATGATGGCGCTTGCGCCGGCGCGGTTGTCGATCACCACCTGCTGTCCCAGTCGATCGGACAAGCCCTTGCCGAGGATGCGCCCGATGTAGTCCACGCCGCCGCCGGCCGGAAACGGCACGACCATGCGGATCGTTTTCGCGGGAAAAGCTTGTGCGTGCGCTGTGGCGGGGAGGAGCGAAAGCGCGCCGGCCGCGCACGCGAGTAACCGGGAAAAATTCATTGCGCTACGGGAATATCGCATACGCTGATCCACCTACCGGCAATCTATCTTCCACCGGTCGGGCAGTCAATGACATGGAAATCCGACGCTGACGGCGATTCAGTCGCTCGCGCGGGCCAGCGCATGCACGCGCATGCGGCCCAGCACACCGGCGAGCGCGACGCCCGCGAGACATGCGATGCCGATGCCGATGAATCCCCAGGCAAAACTGCCCGAGAGGTCCTTGACGACGCCGAGCAGGTAGACGGCGCAGAAGGCTCCGGCGTTGGCGAAGAGGTTTGAGAAACCGGTCGCGGTACCCGCGACCCGGCTGCCGAGCACTTCCATCGGCACCAGAAACAGCGGGCCGAAGTAAAAGCCCTGAAACACCGAATAGACGGCGACGACGACCAGCAGCGGAGTCAGCGATTCCGCGAACGGCAGCAGCAGCGCGGAACCCGTCAGCATCGCGAGCGCGCCGCCGATTACGAGCGGCGGGTTGCGCAGGCGGTCGGACACGTAGGCCCCAAGCGTGTTGGACGGCGCCGACAGCGCGGCGCTCAGCGCCATGACCAGTCCCGCCGATGCGACGGAAAAGCCGCGGTCGGCGACCAGAAACGACGGCAGCCACACGTTGAATCCCATGACGACCGCGTAGCGCACGAACTGCAGCGCGTTGCAGACCCAGAGAATCGGAAATCGCAGCATGGCGCGCAGATCGGCAAGCGTCGCCGGGCGCGGCGTTCCCTCGGACGGCCGATCCCTTGCGAACAGGCCGAACCCGATCGCCGAAACGACGCCGAGCACGGCGAACAGGATCAACGTGGTTCGCCAGCCCCAGACCTGCGCGGCGAGCGGCCCTGCGAGCGACAGCACGATCGCGCCGGCCGATGCGCCCAGCATGAACAGACTCATCGCGGTGGCGCGGCGATCCTTCGGAAACCACGACGCCAGCAATGAAAGCCCGGGTGCGAACAGCAGCGCGCGAAATCCGCCCGCGACGAACTGGTTCGCGACGGCAAGCGGAAACGATTCGATGAGGCCGAACGAGATGCAGAGCGCCGACCATCCGAGGAAGCCGGAAAAATACAGCCGGCGCGGTCCCCATCGATCGGCGAGGTATCCCGCCGGAATCTGACATAGCGCGTAACTCACCATGCTCGCCGCCGACAGGATCCCCGCCTGGGTAAACGTGATGCCGAGATCTTCCCGGATCAGCGGCAGAAACAGCGGAAGCGCCGGAAAGGTCAGGAAGTGGATCACCTGGCAGAACACCACCAGCCTGACGGTGATAACCCCGTCGCGGGGCATCGCGGGGGCGTGTCGTGCTGCGGATTCGGGTGCTGCGCAAGGCATGAAGGCGCCACGATACCACCACGGCAACCCGCGGAAATTGCGCAGGATCAAGCCGTGCGTGGCGGGGTATACAATAGGTCAACGGTTTCAGCGGCCGTTTTTTTACGGGAGATCGTCATGATGCGTCGTTGCTGGCGGCGGGGACTGGGCGCGTGCGCCGCGCTTGCGTTTTGCGTTTCCGCGCAGGGTTGGGCGCAGGCCCCGGCGGGCGCGTGGCCCGCACGCCCGGTGCGCGTCATCGTTCCGTTTCCGCCGGGCGGCAGCACGATGGAGTCGGTCGTGCGATTGCTTGCGCAGGATCTGCCGAAAGCGCTCGGCCGGCAGGTGATCGTCGAAAACAGACCCGGCGCCGGAACGGTGATCGGCGTGGACATTGCCGCGAAGTCGACCGATGGTCATACGTTCGTCGGTGTCGCGAACAGCTTCACCGTGAACCAGACGCTCGTGAAGGATCTGCCTTACGACACGCTGAAGGACCTGCAGCCCGTGGTGCTGATGGCGCGCACCGCGAACGTGCTCGCCGCGCATCCGAGCGTCGCGCCGCGCACGCTGAAGGAACTCATCGCCTACGCGAAGAAACATCCGCGCAAGCTGACCTACGCCTCGTTCGGCAACGGCACCACCGCGCATTTCGCGGGCGAGATGCTGAAGGTCATGGCGGGCATCGACATGCTGCACGTGCCGTACAAGGGGCAGGGGCCGGCGCTGCTCGATCTGCTCGCGGGCAACGTCGACATCATGTTCGGCAATCTGCCGGACTTTCTGCCGCATGTCCGGGCCGGCAAGCTGAAGGCGTACGGCACGACGTTCCGGGAGCGCGTCGACCTCGCGCGCGATCTTCCGACCATTGCCGAGCAGGGATACCCGAAGTTCGAGACGGACTCCTGGTACGGCCTGCTCGCGCCGGCCGCGACGGCGCGGGACGTCGTGGCGCGCATGAACACGGAAATCAATCGCGCGCTGACGGTGCCGGGCTTGCGGTCCACGCTCATCGAGCGCGGACTGGAACCCATCGGCGGCACGCCGGATAAATTCGGCGAGCACATCCGCAGCGAGATCGCGAAGTACGCGGGCATCGTGCGCGATGCGAAAATGAAAATCGACTGAAAAGCGGGCGGAATCATGACGGAAGTGCCGGTTTTCCGGGCGGGAAATTACCGTTACATCAAGGCGGTATTCCAGTATTCGGGCGGAGTGGCCGCCGAGCCCGGGTACGAAATCGAGCGCGCGCGATTCCGCAATCCGTTGCCGCTCGCAGACGGGTTCGCGGCGGTGGAATCGCACCTCGCGCGCATCGGCCGGCCCTGCACCGCGTTCGCTGCTTGCGAGTTGCGCTCGCCGGCGCAGTTCACCGATCAGGGATTCATCGATTTCAACAAGGCTTACGTCGCCACGCTCGAACGCTGGGGCATTTATCAGGGCGGCGATCATCCGGTGAACCCCGTCGCGCGAACGAACGTGTGTCCGGTCTACGATACGCCCGCGGTTCCGGTGATGCATGCGTTTTCGTACACCGTTCCCGCGTCGCGCGCGGACGCACCCGGCACGTTCATCCTTGCGGGCGGCGGTGACGCGAAGCCCGCGGGCAAGACGTATCGCGACCGCCTCGTGCGGCCGGGGGACACGTCACCGGAGGGGTTGCGCGAGAAAGTGGAGTTCGTCGCGAAGGAAATGGAGCGGCGGCTCGGACTGCTCGGATTCACGTGGAAGGACGCCGTCACCACGCAGGCCTATACCGTGCAGAACATCGGGCATCTCGTCGGTGAAACGCTCGCGGCGCGCGGCGCCTGCGCGGGCGGACTCGTCTGGTATTACGCCCGTCCGCCGGTCATCGGACTTGAATTCGAGATGGACGTACGCGGCGCCGCGCGGGAAATTGTTGTGTAGCGGCCTGCGTCAGGCAACCGTTAGCGCAAAGGTCGTGCGCCAGGTGCCGGATTCGTCGCGGTGCAGCCGGGCGATTTCCTGTCCGGGCGCGCCGCGCCGACGCGCAAAATGCAGCTCCCGCACCGTCGCCGCGTGATCGCGGTGGCTAACACGGTAGCGAATCTCCCGCGGTGCGCCGGCGCGACTGGCGGGCGTCGTCACCGCAAACACGAAGCGACCGTCGCCGTCCGTCGATACCAAGGCGCACGGCGCACACGTCTCGGGTGCCTGCGCGCCCGCGTGCCACACTTCCACCGCCGCGCCGGAAAGCGGTTTGCCGTCCGGCGTGACGATGCGGCCCGAAACCACGAGCGGCGTTTTTGTCACGGCGGCAGACGCAACCCGACCGGACGCCGCAGCGTGCGCGGCACAGAGGACCGTTGGAACCGCGGCACCGGCAAGGCCGGCCATCAGAACTTGTCTGCGACGAACGGAAACCGGTTTCATCGAATTCTCCCCTCGAAATCGCACTTTCGAACACCATCATACCGTCTGCCGCCTGCGTCCGGGAAGGTTTGCCGCGCGCGCCGGCATGCACTACACTTTCCCGGCTATTGCGGCGCGAATTTCACATGATGTTGAGCGATCTCCGACGGAAGGTAAATTGTCCTTAATAATGAATTGGTTAACTTGTTGACGGAGGGGTGCCATGAAACTGCTCTATTTCAATGATTTCCGTCTGGGCGTGCTGAAAGGCGCGAACGTCGTGGACGTGACCGCGGCGGTACAAAACGTTCCGCATACCGGTCCCGGGAATCTCATCATCGGTGTCATCGAGCGCTGGGCCGACGTTCGCGGTGCGCTGGACCGGGCGGCGAACGCAGGCAGCGGCGTGCCCGTGAGCCAGGTCAAGATACGTCCGCCGTTGCCGAAGCCCGTCAACGTGGACTGCATGGCGGTGAACTACATGGAAGACGGCACGCGCAAGGAAGCTGCGCCGATCAATGCGTTTCACAAATCGCCGGGGTGCATCGTCGGACATGGCGACACGATGATCATGCCCGACATTGCGCTGTCGATACTGGAGGGGGAAGCGGAACTCGCGGTGATCATCGGCAAACGCGCGAAAAACGTGCCGGCGTCCCGGGCGATGGAGCATGTATTCGGCTATACCAATTTCATCGATGGCTCTGCGCGTGATGCTACGCGGCTCGGCAATTCGTTTTATCAGGTGAAGTCGCGCGATACGTTCGCGCCGATCGGACCGTATCTGGTGACCGCGGACGAAATCAAGGATCCCCACAAGCTGCAGGTGAAACTCGCGGTCAACGGTGTGATCAAGCAGAACTTCAACACCGACGACATGGCGAACAAGATTCCGCGTTGCATCGAGTGGATCTCCGGCATACACGATCTCGAACCGGGCGACATCATCGCCACCGGCACGAACCACCGTGGATTGTCGGCGTTCCAGGGCGGGGACTCCGTGGATCTCGAAATCGACGGGCTCGGGAAACTCTCGATCAAGGTTCAGGACGAACACAATCGTACCTGGGCGCGGGAAACGCGCCTGGAACGGGCCGAGAAAGGCCTGAAAGGCTACACGCCGCAGTTGACCGGGAAGTACGCCAAGTCACAGACTGGCTGACGCCGGCGCATCGCCAAGAAACAAGGCCTGCCTTCCAATGCGGAGGCAGGCCTTCTTGTTGCGGTCGCGATCAGAGTTTGCGCAACTCGTCCAGCAACTCCTTGCTTTCCGGGATGGTGCCCGGCTCGTAGACTTTGGCGTACCGGACCTTGCCGGTGGCATCCACGACGTAGGCCGCGCGCTTGTCCATGCCGCGCTCCTCGTTGAAAATGCCGTAGGCCTTGCCCACCGCGCCATGCGGCCAGTAATCCGACAGCAGCGGGAACGGCACGCCGCCGAGTTTCTCGGCCCAACCCTTCAGGCTCGGTGCCGGATCGGCGGAGAGTTGAAGGATTTCACAGTTCAGCTTCTTGAATTCTTCGTAGTTCGCACGGAACCCGTTGACCTGGTTCGTTCACCCGCCCGTGAAGGCAAATGGCATGAACGCAACCACGACGGGCCGTCCTTTGAAGCCGGACAGCGAGACTTTCTGGTCGGTATGCGAGGGAAGCGTGAAATCGGGTGCCGCGGAGCCTGCTTCTACTGCCATGCGATTTCTCCTGAGTGGTAAACGACGGAAAACCAGCCGGAAGGTTACCCGCACGCGGCGTAGTCGGCAACCGGATTCCTCAATGATATGATGGTCTTTGAGGGGAGATAAGCCAGCATGGCTGTACAGCGTGGATCTGCAATGCGGCTCGCAGCGTGGGCGCTCGTGGTGTGCGCACTCGCAACCATGCCGGTGGGGGCGCAGCAGAAAAGCGGCTATCCGGTCAAGCCCGTGCGCATGCTGTCCGGCGCATTCGGCAGCCCGAGCGACATCCTGGCAAGACTGCTCGCGCCGAAGATGAGCGAGAGCTGGGGCCAGCCGGTCATCGTCGAAAACCGCGCCGGCGCGGCGGGCACGATCGCGGCGACCATACTCGCCCAGGCGCCCGCGGACGGTTATACGTTATTGCTGATCTCGGCCCAGTTCGTGATCGGCGCGGCGCTGAACCCGAATCTGCCGTACGATCCGCACAAGGATTTTGCCGGCGTCACGCAGATCGGTGTCAGCACGAGCGTGCTGCCGGTCGCGCCGTCGCTCGGCGTCAGGAGCCTCCAGGATTTCATCGAGTATGCGCGCGCGCGGCCCGGCAAGATACTGTTCAGCTCCGGTGGCGGCGGCAGCAGCACGCATCTCAGCGCGGAACGCTTCAATTTCGCGGCCGGCATCAAGGGGGTGCATGTCGGATTCAAGGGCACGCCGGATGCGCTGATCGAGGTGGCCGCGGGCCGCACGCAGTACTGCATCGTGGGACTCGGGTCGGCGCTGCCGTTCATCCGCGAGGGGCGCCTCATACCGATCGCCGTGAACACGCAAAAGCGTTCGCTGCTGCTTCCCGATGTGCCGACGATCGGCGAGCATATTCCGGGCTTCGGCCGGGATGGATCGCATGCGCTGATGGCGCCGGCAGGCACGCCCATGGCCATTCGAAATCAGATCAGCAAGGAAGTGGCGCGCATTTTCGAACTGCCGGATGTACAGGAGCGACTGCTCGCGCAGGGGTATCAGGCCGCGCCGACGACGCCCGTCGAGCACGACCGGATCCTGCGCGAACAGATCCGGGATTTCACGGAAATCGGGCGGAAGATCGGACTCAGAAAATGATGCTAGGCGAATCGGTTTCCGCAAGTCTTGACGTGTCCGCGGCTGATACCGGGCTGCGGCCCGCGCGATTCGACAGCCGCTACGTCGAGGCCGGTGACCTGCGGCTGCATTATCTCGATTACGGCACGGCGGGACGCGCGCCGATACTGTGCGTGCATGGCGGCGCTGCGCACGCGCACTGGTTCGACTTCGTCGCGGGCAGTCTGTGCGCGGACCATCACGTGCGCGCCATCGATCTGCGGGGCCATGGCGACAGTCCGTGGGTGCATCCGCCGGACTACAGCTACGAACGGCACGCCGCGGATCTCGCGGCCGCGGTCGAGCGTCTCGATCTGCGCGATTTCGTGCTGATCGGCCATTCCATGGGCGGCACGGTGTCGCTGGTCTATGCGTCGACCTACCCCGGGCGGGTGCGCAAGCTGATCATCGTCGATACCACGCTGCACCTGACGCCCGAGCGCATCGCGGGCATGCGCGAAGTCGGCAACCGGAAAGGCAGCACCTACACGTCGCGCGAAGAGTTTGTCGCGCGCTACCGGTTGCGGCCTGCCGGCACCACGGCGGCGCCGGAGGTGATTCGCCACCTCGCGCAATACGGCGGCAGGAAGGGCCCGGACGGCAACTGGGTGCACAAATTCGACCGCAATGTCTACGCCACGCGCGAGTCGTTTGACGGTCTGCCATGCTGGGACCGAATCCGCATTCCGGCGCTGCTGGTCAAGGGCGGCCGCAGCGCGCGCATCACGCCGCAGGTCGTCGAATCGGTGCGGGCGCGTTGCCCGGGCGTCGAATGCGTCGAGGTGCCGGACTGCGATCACCACGTCACGCTCGACAATCCGGCGGGATTCGTCGCGGCAGTGCAACCGTTTCTCGCGCGGCATGTCTAGCAGACTCCGACACGGACGGTCCGGCCGGCGAGCGGCGGCGGCATTGCTTGCGGCAGCACTCGCAGGCCCGCTGGCGGCACCGGTCTGGGCGCAAGCCTACCCGACGCGCCCGATACGCTACATCATTCCGAGTTCCGCGGGCAGCGGCAACGATTTCATCGCGCGCATCATGGCGGCCGACGTGGGACAGACGCTGGGCCAGCAGATCGTGGTCGACAACCGGGCCGGCGCCGCGGGCAACATCGCCGCGGAGCTTGCCGCGAACGCGGTGCCGGATGGCCATACGATATTCCAGACGAGCATCACGCTCGCGATCAACGCGACGTTTTATCCGAAACTGCCGTACAGCCTCGTGCGGGATTTTGCGCCGGTCACGTTGCTCGCGATCCAGACCAACCTCGTGACCGTGCACGCATCGCTTCCCGCGAAGTCCGTGAGCGAACTGGTCGGACTCGCGCGGGCGAAGCCCGGCACGATTCATTACTCGTCTTCGGGACTGGGCGGCAATTCGTTCCTGGCCGCGGAGTATCTCGCCGCGCTGACCGGTGTGCGCTTTGTCCACGTCGCCTACAAGGGCGGCGGGCCGGCGATCCTTGCGCTCGCGGCCGGAGAGACGTCGCTGATGATCGGCCCGATTCCGACGGCCATGCCGCACATCCAGCAGGGCAAGTTGCGGGGTCTCGCCGTCACGCACGGCAAACGCCTGCCCGAGTTCCCGCAGTTTCCGACGGTCAACGAGACCGTGCCGGGCTACGAATTCGACAACTGGTACGGGCTGATGGTGCCGGTGCGCACGCCGGCGCGCGCTGCCGCGCTGCTGCATCGCGCCACGGTAGACGCGTTGCGCAAGCCTGCAATCGTGGCGCAACTCGGCAAGGTCGGGTATCTCTCCGCACCGAACGAGCCGCCGGAGTTCGGCGCGTTCCTGAAGGCCGAAATCGCGAAAGTCGCGCAAATCATCAAACAGACGGGCGCGAAGGCCGAGTAACAGGGCTCGTTCGTTGCGTGGCGCGGGGCGTTGGCCGGTGAACTTGCTGCCGCGCGGCTGATCCAAGCCGGGTTCCGCCATCGCGCGCAGACCGCATCGCAGCGGCGGAACGCATACGGAACATGAACGCAGAATCCACAGCATCCGCCGGCCGGCGACAGATCAGTGTCACCGACCTCATGCGCGGACCGCTCTTGCAGACGCCGGCGACCGTGCTGCTGGTTGCCGCGAACGTGCTCGTGTTCGCGGCAATGCTCGCGCACGGCGCGGGACTCTGGCATACCCCGAACCAGGTGCAACTCGCGTGGGGTGCGAGTTTCGGGCCGGCCACCAAGGAAGGCGCATGGTGGCGGCTCGGCACCGCGATGTTTCTGCATTTCGGCCTGGTGCACCTCGCGATGAACCTTTGGGCGCTATGGGACGCGGGGCGACTGGTCGAACGGCTGTACGGTTCGCTGCGGTTCTTCACGATCTTCGCGGCGAGCGGCCTCGCGGGCAACCTGCTGTCGCTGATCGCACAAGGCGACCGGGCCGTATCGGGCGGGGCGTCGGGCGCCGTGTTCGGTATCTACGGCGCGCTGCTCGCATGCCTGTGGCGCGAGCGCCGGGTCGTGCATCCGGTGGAATTCCGCTGGCTCTTCGGCGGCGCTGCGATATTCTCCGCGTTGATCATCGGATTTGGATTGCTGATTCCGGGCATCGACAACGCCGCGCATGTCGGCGGACTGCTTTCCGGTGCGCTGATCGGTACCATGCTGCGCAGACCGCTGGCAGCGACGAGCCCGCGCGCCGGTTCCGGCCGATGGATTGCCGGCACCGTGTTTTGCGCGAGCGTGGCGGCGATGGTCGCGGCGGTGCCCGCGCCGCCGTACAAATGGAGCGAGGAGCAGGTCGCGCGCGAGGAAGTCAGGGAGTTCATTGCGGATGACCGCCGCATTCTGGAGCGCTGGCAGGAAATACTTGACGACGGACGGCGGGAAGGTGCAACGTTCGCGCAGCAGGCGGAGCGCATCGAGGCGGATGTCGCGCGCGAGTACCGTGACAGTTTCGAACATCTGTCGTCGCTGCATCTCGACCCCGCGGCGCCGACCGCGCCGGCGCTGGAGGTGGCGCGCCGGTACGCACAGTTGCGCAGCGAGGCGTCGCAGGCGTTCGCGGATGCGTTGCGTGCGAACGATCGACGCCGCATGGAAGAGGCCCTGGAACTCGCGCGGCAGGCACCGTATCGCGCGCGCGGACTGGAGCCGCCGCAGGCCCCGCGAAAGTAGCTCGGCGGCATCAATGTATGCCATTGATTTTATTGATGTAATTGTATTCCACCCAAGAGCCGGAAAGGAGTGGTGATGACGGAACGCAAGAAGGCGAGCGATTTTCCGCCGGAAGTTCTCAAATTGTTCGACGGCTACGTGCACGGGTCGCTGAGCCGCCGCGAGTTTCTGGATCGCGCCGCGAAGTACGCGATCGGGGGATTCACCGCGGCGGCGATGCTGGAGAGCCTGCGGCCGAACTTTGCGTGGGCGCAGCAGGTTCCCAAGGACGATGGCCGAATCCGGACGGAGTATCTGACCTACCCATCGCCGCAGGGCTCCGGAGACATGCGCGGCTATTTCGCGCGGCCGGCAAAAGCATCGGGAAAACTTCCGGGCATACTGGTCATCCACGAGAACCGCGGACTGAATCCATACATCGAGGATGTTGCGCGGCGACTCGCCGTGGCGAATTTCGTGGCGTTTGCGCCCGATGCGCTGACGCCGCTCGGCGGCTATCCGGGCGACGAAGATGCGGCGCGAGCGCTGTTCGCGAAGCAGGATGCGAAAAAGCGCGCCGAGGATCTCGTGGAGGGAGCGGCGTTTCTGAAAGCCCATCCTGCCTGCACGGGAAGGATCGGTGTCGTGGGCTTCTGTTTCGGCGGCGGCATATCCAACATGCTGGCCGTTCGGCTGCCGGATCTCGCGGCGGCGGTGCCGTTCTACGGCAGCCAGCCGGCGGCGGCGGATGTGCCCCGGATCAAGGCGCCGCTGCAGATACATTACGCGTCCGAAGACGCGCGCATCAACGCCGGTTGGCCGGCCTACGAGGCGGCGCTGAAGGCGAGCAACGTGCGTTACGAAATGCACATGTATCCCGGCACTCAGCATGGTTTTCACAACGACACCACGCCGCGCTACGACGAAGCGGCCGCGAAGCTCGCGTGGCAGCGTACGCTCGATTTTTTCAACAAACACGTGCGCGGCGGCTGAGCGGATCATGCAGCGGAAATCACTCGGCGTCGCGGTCATCGGATCGGGGCGCATCGGCACGCTGCGGGCCCGGCTCGCTGCCCGGCACCCGTCGGTCCAGTTTCTGGCGGTTTCCGACCGGGATGCCGGTCGCGCGCGGGCCCTGGCCGAACGCGCCGGAGCCGATGTTCACTCCACCAACAACCTCGAGATCATTTCGCGACCCGAGGTGAACGCGGTCATCGTCTCGACCTCCGAGCACGAACATGTCGAGCCGGTCTGTCAGGCGCTGGAACTCGGCAAGCCCGTGCTGATGGAAAAGCCGCTGGGCCTCACGCTGCGCGACGCGGATCAGATACTGGATACGGTCGCGCGAACCGGCGGCAATCTCCGCATCGGCTACATCCGGCGGTTCAAGCGCTGTTTCGCGCGTGCCAAGCAGCAGGTGCTCGACGGGCATCTGGGAACGATCTGCGGGGGCACGGCGCGCGTCTACAACACGCGGGCGCAGGCGTTCGAGATTCTGAAACGCAATCCGGAGGCGACGCCCGTCATCGACGTGCTGACCTACTTCGTCGATCTCATGCTGTGGTTCAACGAAGGCAATCCGCCGGTGGAGGTCGTCGGGCGCGGCCAGATGGGCGTATTCCGAAAAGCGGGGTTCGACATTCACGATGTGACCTGGGCGATCGTCACGCTGGCCGACGGCGCCGTGATCAACCTGGGCATCAGCTACGCGTTGCCCGCGCGTTACCCGATACTCGGGCAGTCCGATCGCGTGGAATTGCTGGGTTCCGAGGGCACGATGATCATCGACGACGATCATCGCGACCACCTGCTGTACTCCGAAAAAGGCCTCGGGCACGCGTACGTGCCGGATCACCGCATCCATCTCGCTTTCAGCGGCAGCAATCCGTCGGGTGACTGGGCGATCGGCGATTACTGGGGGCCGCTCGGCAACGAAACCCGGTCGTGGCTCGACCACCTGGTCACGGGAAATCCGGTGCCGCATGCGACGCCCGACGAAGCGCGACGCGTGCTGGAGACGACCATCGCCATCGAGCGGTCGGTGAAGACGGGCGAGCGCGTGCGCCTGCCGCTTGAACTTTGAACATGCCGTGCCCGCACCGGAGATGCCCATGACGCGCATCGTCCCCGCCGCTGTCGCGCTGTTGCTGCTGCCGCCGGCCGCGCTGCTGCACGCGCAATCCTATCCATCCAGGCCCGTGCGCGTGGTCATCGTTTTTCCCGCGGGCGGCTCGAACGACGTGACCGGGCGCATCGTGTTCGGGAAAATGTCGGAATGGATGGGCCGGCAGTTCGTGCTGGAGAACCGCGGTGGCGCGGGCGGTACCATCGGTTCGGAACTCGTCGCAAAGAGTCCCCCGGACGGTTACACGATCATGGTGCAGTCCACGACCCACGTCGCCAATGCCCATCTGTACAGGAAACTGCCGTACGACGTGCTGAAGGACTTCGCGGCCGTCACGACGCTCGCGCGGCAGGTCGGCGTTCTGGTCGTGCATCCGTCGTTGCCCGTGCGCACGACGAAGGAACTCGTGGCGCTTGCAAAAAAGCGGCCGGGCGAGATCGCCTATGCCGGTTCCGGCAACGGCAGTTACGCGCACATGTCGATGGCGCTGTTTGCGTCGATGTCGGGCACGCGCATGCTCGCAGTGCAATACAAGGGCGCCGGTCCCGGCAACATCGCGCTCATGGCCGGTGAAACGCAGGCCATGCTGACCACGCTCGGGTCCATCGGACCGAACATCAAGGCACGGCAGGTGCGGGCGCTTGGCGTGAGCTCTGAGGCGCGAACGGTCCAGTTTCCCGAAATTCCGACCATCGCCGAAGGTGTGCCGGGGTACGAGTTCACGGGCTGGGTCGGCTGCTTCGCACCAGCCGGCACACCGCGGCCCGTAATCGACGCGCTGAACGCCGCGATTCACAAAACGCTCTCGATGCCGGATGTCGCGTCCCGGCTCTCGGATCTCACGCTCGATCCGCTGCCGATGACGCCGGAGCAGTTTGCACAGCGCGTGCAGGCGGATTACCGGAAATACGCGGACGTGGTGCGCATCAGCGGCGCGAAGATAGAGTAGTCGGCGGCGCCCGTGCCGGATCAGCGCGCGAACGTCCGGATGTAATGCACGAGCTGCCAGATTTCCTCGTCGGTCAGGTTCTTGGAGGACGGCATGCCGGCGCCCGTCGACGGCGGCATGGCCGCCCTCGGTGAACCGTTCTGGATGATCCAGAACAACTGGCCGTCGGGTATCTCGGCCATCATTTCCTTGCACGTGAAATTGCGCGGTCGCGGTTCGTACTGTCCTGCAAGATTTCCTCTTCCATCGCCCCGGATGCCGTGACAAAACAGGCAAGGAAGCGCACGGGACTTGCCGATGAACATGCGCTCGCCGGCCTCCAGCACCTCCGGCGATGCGGAGAGCGGGTTGGTTCGCGCAAGGTAATCCGGCGGCGCTTTGACCGTGATCCGGGGTTGCGGGCACTGGCCGGGCGGGGGAGCCGAAGCTGCGCCCGCCTGATGAGCCAGGACCATGCCCAACCAACAAAAATGCACGAGCAGAATTCGACGCATGTTCCGTGCTGAATCGGCAAATGCCAGGATACCCAGGCAGCAGACCGGCCCCGGCGGATCGGCAAGTCGCGCTACACTACCGGGTCCAGTCAGGAGGCTATCATGAACGCACCGTTGCAGACACCTCATGCGATCGATGTCGAGGACATCGAGTACCTTCGCCACGGCGACAAGCCGCTGCTCGCCCGCATTTACAAGCCGCGTGGCGAGGGGCCGTTTCCGCTGATCATCGACCTGCATGGCGGCGCGTGGTGCAAGAAAGACCGGACGAGCGACGCCGGGACCGACGAACCGCTCGCGAAAAGCGGCGTGGTGGTCGTTGCGCTCGACTTTCGCATGCCGCCGCAGGCGCAGTACCCGGCGTCGCTGGCGGACGTCAATTACGCGATCCGCTGGTGCAAGTCGCGCGCGGCGGAGCTGAAAACGCGTCCCGACCTGGTCGGCATCCTCGGCGTCTCGAGCGGCGGACATCAGGCGATGCTCGCCGCGATGCGGCCGGCCGACGCGCGTTACGGCGCCATTCCGCTCTCGGGACATCCGGCGGTGGATGCTTCGGTTCGCGCGGTCGTGTTGTGCTGGCCGGTCATCGACCCGTTGGGGCGCTTCGAGTACGCCCGGGGGCTGCAGGGTGGCCAGCACGACAAGCAGGCGAAGGAGTGGATCAGAAGCCACACCGCGTACTGGCCGCGCGAGTCCGACATGGAAGAGGGCAACCCTGCGCGCGCGCTCGCGCGCGGCGAACCGGTGCGCATGCCGCCGGTGATTTACCTGCAGGGCACGGCCGATCTCGCGCATCCGGTGGTCTATCGCGACCGTTTCATCGCCGACTACCGCAAAGCCGGCGGGCGTGTCGAACTGCATTTGTTCGACGGCGTGGGTGAGGCCTTCATCACCAACGATCCGCATTCGGCCGCGGCAAAATCGGCGATCGAGAAGATCATCGAGTTCGTGCACCGCGAGTTTCGCTGACGTGTGCGCGATCCGTGGGCGTTTCCCGTTGCGGATCGCCGACGCGCAGGTGCACGTCCGGGTGCCGGATTCGCGCCGTGATGCCGGTCAGTCGATGGCCTTTATGCCGGCCGCCTTGACCACCTTCTGCCACCGCGCGATATCCGCGCTGAGCTCCTCGTGGAAACGCGACGGCGTTCCGCCGCCGGCGTCGATGCCCGCGAGCGCGAGGCGGTCCTTCATGTCCGCGGATTGCAGCAATTTTCCGACTTCACGGTTCCACAGCGAAACGACGTCGGACGGCAATCCTTTCGGTCCCCAGATTCCGTACAGCAGCGGCGCGTAGTAGCCGGGCACGGTATCGGCGATGACCGGGACGTCGGGAAGCGCGCTGGAGCGTGTCTTCGAACTGACACCCAGCCCGCGCAGCCGACCCGAACGCACGTGCGGCGCGGTCGAGGGTGTGCTGCCGATGATGACCTGCAGCTGGCCGCCGATCAGATCGTTCAGCGCCGGACCGGTACCCTTGTACGGCACGTGGGTCATGCGTGTTCCCGCCATGAGGTCAAACAGCGCCGTGATCAGGTGCGAAAATCCGCCGGTGCCGCCGCTGCCGTAGTTGAGTCTGCCCGGGTTGGCTCTGGCGTAGTCGACCAGTTCTTTCGTCGTCCGGGCCGGAACCGAAGGGTGAACCACGAGTATCGAGCTTGCTTCGCCGATCATCACCACGGGAGTGATATCTTTCAGAGGGTCGTACGGCAATTTATGCAGCGCGGCCATCGTGGTATATGCGCCGGATACGAACGCAAGCGTGTGCCCGTCGGGTGTGGCGCGCACCGCCGTTTCCGAGCCGATGAGTCCGCCGCCGCCCGCGCGGTTGTCCACGACCACCGGTTGCTGAAACACGTCCGCGAATTTCTGGGCGACCACGCGCGCCATGATGTCGGCGCCGCCGCCCGGCGCGTACGGCACGATCATCCGAATGGGTTTGACCGAGTATTTCTGCTGCTGCGCGAGGGCGCCGGCGCCGGCAAGGATCGCCAGCAGCGCAGCGGCAAGTAGTGTTGGTGTTTTCATCAGGGGAACTATAGCGCAGGTGACGGCCGTGGTGCGGAGCCGTGCCGCGCGATGCCCGCGCCATCGTGTGCCATAATCCCGCCCGGAAAAAAAGCCGCAGCGATCGAACCGAGAACCGCAACACCAACCTTGTTTTACGGAGAATCCATGCCCGAGCGCAGATTCAAGTCGCAGGACGTTCCCGGCGGCACAGCCGAACTCGAATTTCACGGCTGTGGCGTGACCAACACCGCACATTCGCCGACCGCAGGTGGACAGCGCCGGCAGGTCACGGTCGGAGGCAAGCGCGTGAAAACCATCGACGTGCATGCTCACTGCGTGATTCCGGAGGCTCTGGAGCTGCTTGGCAAGAAAGTCGAGAATCAGCGCGGTCCGGGCATCGGCGAGGTCGGCGCGCGCCGGCTGCGCGAAATGGACGAGCAGGGCGTCGACGTCGAGGCGATCAGCATCAATCCACAGTGGTACCGGGCCGAGCGCGACGTCGCGGCCGAGGTGTGCCGGATCCAGAACGAGAAGCTTGCCGAGTTCTGCGGCACCTGGCCGGACCGCTTCGTCGCGTTTACGTCAGTCGCGCTGCAGTATCCCGAACTGGCGGTCGAGCAGCTCGTGCACGGGGTGAAAAAACTCGGGCTGCGCGGCGCGGCGGTGGGCGCGAGCGTGGCGGGCTCGGAATTTTCGGACCCGAAGTTTCATCCGTTCTGGGCGAAAGCCGAAGAGCTGGGCGTGCTGATTTTCATCCACCCGCAGAGCACCCCGGAGCTGTCGGCGCGTTTCAGGGGCAACGGCTGGCTGTCCAACACCATCGGCAACCCGCTCGACACCACCATCGCGCTGTCGCATCTGATTTTCGAAGGGACGCTCGACCGGTTTCCGGGGCTCAAGGTGTGTTCGGCCCACGGCGGCGGGTTTCTGCCGTCGTACGCCGCGCGTTCGGACAACTGCCTGCGCGTCGCGCCGGAAATGGACACCGGGGTCAGGCTGAAGAAGCGGCCCACGGAGTACCTGCGGCAGATGTATTTCGACACGCTCGTATTCACTTCCGAGGCGCTGCGCCATCTCGCGGTGGAAGTGGGCGCGAGCCAGCTTGTGGTCGGGACCGACCATCCGATTCCGTGGCACCCGAATCCGGTCGATCACATACTGAATGCACCCGGATTCACCGACGACGAGCGGCGGGCGATGCTGGGGGAGACCGCCGGAAAACTGCTGGGAATCAAGCCCTACTGAGGGCGCGCGTGGCGCATTTCTCGCCGCGCGGAAAGTCTTTTTTCAAGGGAGAACGCACATGCTCTGGGCCATATCCTGCACCGACAAGCCGGACACCGCGGCGATCCGCGACAAGGTGCTGCAACCGCACCGCGACTACCTGCAGAGCCGGAAGAACATTCTCGTGCTCGCGGGCGCGACGCAGAACGACGACGGCACGGTCGCCATCGGCAGTCTGTTCGTCGTGAACGTGAACAGCCGCGACGAGGCGAAAAAATTCTCCGACGGCGATCCGTTCACACAGAACGGCGTGTTCGCGAGCATCACGATCACGCGCATGCGCAAGGGGCAGTGGAATCCGGCGGCTGCGGAAGGCGCCTAGCGCGGCGCGCGGCTAGCGCCGAACGATTCCCATCCAGAACTGGGTTTTCTTCCCGGGCGTCTCGACGTCGACCTTGCGGACGAAGTCGAGTTTGCCGTCCGCGGCGACCCGGAACACCGCAAGTCCGGCCGGGACGTTGCGCACGCCCGGACCGTCGCGCACAAGCATCGGGATCGTGTTGGCCGCCACCAGCAGGCGGCCCGACGGATCGAGCGCGAACGTGCGCACGTGAAAACTCCGCGGGTCCGCGTGCTGGATGAGCGCCGGTTCGCCGGTGTCCGGATCGATCGAGAACACCGCGATGCTGTTTTCGCCGCCGCGAAACACGCGCCGGCCTTCAAATTCTTCCGTGTTGTCGGCGCGGTTGGACACGTAAACCACATGGCCTTTCGCATGCACGTGGATCGCGCCGGCCAGTTGACGGCCCACGGTTTTGCCGGGATGCGCGAGGGTGTCCCGGACCCAGTCGGGCTCCGGCGCGACCGCGTCGCCCTGCAACCGGTACATGTGAAGCTTGTTCTGGCGTTCGATCGACGCATAGAGCCACGGCTTCCCGGGATGGAAGTCCACGTGCCGTGGACCGAACCCGAGTCCGCCGCGCCCTCCGGGAGCGATCGACGCGATATTCGCGAGCACGCCGTCGGTCATGCGGTAGAACTTCAACGCGCCGGGATCTTCGGGTCTGCCGGCGGCGGCATCGTTGCCGCGGGTCACGAGCACCGCGGCGCGGTTCGACGGGGTTACCAGCACCTGGTGCGCGAATATGCCGGTGTCGAGTTTTTCCGCCGGCGCGACCGGTGCACCGACCGTGTCGTCGGCGTTAATCCGGTGCACCGTGACATTGCTCGGGTTGTTGTAGGCAGTCAGTGCGTACCGTCCCGTGGCATCCACGCAGACATGGATGGGCCGCGACGGCAGCGGCTGCGGCGCGCCGTGCATCTGCAGGGCGCCGTTCGCCGGGTCCACCGTGAGCGCGCACAGGCGGTGTACGGTGCCGAGGACGCCGGCCGACGCCGAACCGCCGTCGCTCGATACGACGTACACGGTGCGTCGCGACGGATGCGGCCACAGGTATTGCACGTTGCCGGGCAGCGTGATGGTTTCCTGTCGGGTCAGCTCGGCACGTTCGACGTCGACGCTGTAGCGCGTCAGCGTCTCTCCCGTGCTGCTGTACAGTGCGAACGCGGTGGTGTGTTCGGGTATTTCGCTGCTCATGGCGGCTCCGGATTCCTTTGCTGCAAAGTCGCGATTCTCGCGCAAATCGCGACGGCTGCCGCGTATTGCGTGCTCACGCGGAGCGCGGGCCGAAAACGCAAATAAAAACAAATGCCTGCATCACCCCGCGCCGCTCGCACCGATCGGCATCCACGGTGCTGCTAAACTAGACGACCCTGCTGCACTCACCGAACGAAGACCGTGACACGCGCATTGCTTTTTTTGTTCGCTGCTTTCTGGGCGCATTCCACGCCCCTTTACGCGCAGCAAGCGGAAGCAGCGCAGCGGTATCCGGTCAAGCCGATCCGCATGCTGGTGCCGTTCGCGCCCGGCGGCGGCACGGATATCATCGCGCGGTTGCTCGCGCAGGATCTCGGAACGGCCTGGGGGCAGTCGGTCGTGGTCGACAACCGCGGCGGCAGTGGCGGTATCGTGGGCACGGAGCTCGCTGCCAAAGCCGTGCCGGACGGCTACACCATGCTGCTCTGCAGTCTCGGCATCTCGTACGCGCAGTCGTTGTACCGCAAGCTGCCGTACGACGCGGAACGGGATTTTGCGCCGGTCTCGATGATCGCAACGCAGCCTTTCGTATATGCGGCGCATCCGTCATTGAACGTGACATCGATCAAGGAACTGGTGGCCGCGGCGAAAGCGAAACCCGGCGACGTGCGCTATGGTTCCGGCGGCAGCGGAGGATCGTCGCACCTCGGCATGGAGCTGCTGCGTGTGATGACCGGGGCCGAGTTCGTGCACGTGCCTTACAAGGGCACCGGCCCCGCGATGACGGCGCTGCTCGGCGGCGAGATCAACCTGCTGCTGATCGGCATCTCGTCGGTCGTCCCGCACATGAAGTCCGGGCGCATGCGCGTGCTCGCGGTGAGCGGCGCAAAGCGTTCGTCGGCCGCGCCCGAACTGCCGACGGTTGCGGAATCGGGGGTGCCGGGCTACGCGTTCGATGTCTGGTACGGCTTGCTGTTTCCGGCCGGAACGCCGCGCGCCATCATCGGCAAGACCAGCGCCGAGGTGAACCGCGCGCTGGCATCTCCGGCTCTGGCGCAGCGGTTCGCGTCGGTCGGACTGGAGCCTGCCGCCAGCACACCGGAAGCTTTCGGTACAATACTGCGTGGCGAAATCGCCAGATGGCGCAAGGTCATCGCCGCGGCGAACATCAAAGTGGAGTAACGGGGAACGCATCGCATGGGAAACTGGATGGAAGGACGGCTGCACGGCATCATCCGCGATCCGGGCGCGTGGATCGGTCCGCAGATACAGCAGGATGCGTCGTGGATACACCAACTGGACGTGGCCGCCGTCGCGGAACTCGACGCGGCGCTCGCGCATGCCCGGCAGCGCGGCGCGCGCATACCGTTCGCGAAGGCGGACTTTCCGCTGCCGCGCCTGGCGAGGCAGTTGGACCGGATCCTGGATGAAGTCGAGAACGGCCGGGGATTCGTGCTGCTGCGGGGCATCCCGCGCAATCGTTACAGCGACGCGGAGTGCGAACTCCTGTACTGGGGAATCGGCACGCATTTCGGCAATCCAGTGTCGCAAAACACGCGCGGCCACGTGCTGGGCCATGTCCGCGACGAGGGCCGCATTCATGCCGATCCCAACGCGCGCGGTTACCAGACGAGCCAGCGCATGGATTTTCACACCGACATGTTGCCGGTGGACGTGCTGGGACTCTTCTGCCTGCGCACCGCGAAATCCGGCGGGGCAAGCAAGCTGACGAGCGCGCTCACCGTGCATAACGTGTTGCGCGAAGAGCGTCCGGACCTGCTGGAAGCGTTGTACGGCGACTTTCACGTCGACTGGCGCGGCGAGGAGCCGGCGGGCGAGCAGCCGTGGTTCACGCTGCCGATGTTCAGCGAATGCGACGGCCGCGTGACGACGCGCATCAACAGCCTGCCGTATTACGAGTCCGCCGCGCGGCATGGCCGCCAGTACGGTCCCACGCCGTTTCAGCGCGAGGCGCTGGAGAAGGTGCAGGAAATCGCCAACCGACCCGAACTCATGCTGACGATGGAATTCAAGGAAGGCGACATCCAGCTCATCAACAATCACGTGATGCTGCACGCGCGCGAGGCGTACGTGGACCATCCGGAACCGGGGCGCGAACGGCATCTTCTGCGCATGTGGATTGCGGTGGACGACGCGCGGCGCCGCCCGCTCGATGCGGCGCTCGCGGACCGTTACCGGTGGGTGCGCGCGGGCGGCATCCCCGTGAAGGCGATGCCCGACCGCGCCTGAGCCGGTTCAGAGCCCTTCGACGATGCGCAGGTCGCGCTCGACCGCGTCGCCGAGCACGCGCAGCGCCTCCTGATATCCCGGGCTGTCGTGCGCCGCAATGGCCTGCGCGAGGCTGTCGAATTCGATCACGACGACGCGCTGATTCAGACCGAACTCGTACGTCTTGGCCGGCTGCCCGCGCACGAGGAACCGACCGCCCATGGCCTGTACGGCGGCAGGCGCGATTTTCGTGTAAGCCGTGAATTGCTCGGGGTTCTTGATCGACTTGTAGAACCCTATCCAGTATGCCTTGGCCATGCCAGTTCTCCGGTATGAAGATGCAATGAATCGGACGACAACGCGAATTACTGCGGCGGAATGCGGGCCGCCCGGATCACGGACGCCCACTTGGTGATTTCGCCGCCGAGGTAAGTTGTGAATTCCCGGACTCCGCCGTTCGCGGGCTCTATGCCCTGCTGCACGAGCCGGTTTTTCAGCTCGGGGTTCGTGAGCGCTTTCGCGGTGTCGCCGCCCAGCCGTGCGACGATGCCGCGCGGCGTTGCCGCCGGCGCGAAGATGCCGTACCACGAATTGGCGTCGTAGCCGGCCAGCCCGGACTCGCCGGCAGTGGGAACTTCCGGCAGCGCGCTGCTGCGTTTCAGCGAGGACACCGCGAGCGCCCGCACCCGCTTCTGCTGCAGATGCGGCAGCGCCGCGGCGATCGACGCGAACGCGACCTGCACTTCGCCGGCAAGCACCGCGACCGCGGCGGGCGCTCCGCCCTTGTACGGCACGTGCACGATGTTCGCCTGCGTCATGTTTTCAAACAGGGCCATCGCCAGATGGAGCATGCTGCCCACGCCGGCGGAGCCGTAGGACAGCGCGCCGGGCTTCGCGCGGGCCAGCGTGACCAGTTCCTGGACCGTGGCTGCCGGCAGCGACGGATGGGCGACCAGCACGAGCGGCCCGTAACCGACGAGCGATACCGGCGCGAGATCGCGGCGCACGTCGAACGGCAGTTTCGCGAACAGCGACGGCATCGCGACGGTGGCGTTCGAGATCAGCAGCGTGTGTCCGTCCGGCGTGCTGTTCGCGACGATCTCGCTCGCGATGTTGCTCGATGCCCCGGGGCGGTTGTCGACCACGACCTGCTGGCCGAGGGACTCGGTGAGCTTCTGGGCGATGAATCGGGCGGAGACGTCGGTGGCGCCCCCGGCGGCGAAGCCGACAACCATGCGAACCGGTCGGGACGGGTACGTCGGACCGGCCGCGGTCTGCGCCGGCGCAGCGTGCGCGGCCGTCGGCCACAGCAACGCTGCGTAGAGCAGGGTGGCGGCAAGCGCGGGAGCGGGCATGGCGTGTCTCACGGGATGGTGTCCGGATTCTTGCACAATGGATGCCGTCCGTGAATGGCGCCGGCCGCCGCGATTCAGCGCGCTTGCCCGAAATGCCGTGATTCTCTATTGTTATGGTGTCCGTCGTTCGATAAGGAGATGATGATGACGCGATCGCCAGCCCACTGGGGTAGCACCGTTTTTGCCGTGACGATGTTTCTGACCTCCACTGCCCATGCGTACCAGGTCACCGGGCCGGTGCTGGAAGTCACCGATACCAAGATCGTGGTCGAGAAGGACAAGGAGCGCTGGGAAATCGCGCGCGACAAGTCGACCAAGGCGCCGGCCGGCATCAAGAAGGGCGATCGGGTCACGATCCAGTACAACATGACGGCAACGAGCATCGAAGTGCGGGATGCCAAGGGCAAGGACAAGGATGCCAAGGCGCCGGCCAAGAAATAGCGCGGGCCGGCGCCCGGTCGCGGCCTGATCGGGCGCACCGCCGATGCTCGTCAACTGCGCGGCCTACCGCGAGGGCACCAAGGTCGCGGACATCGAGAAGGCCGACGTCGGCCGTTACGTGCGGGAACCGGGCACGTTCGTCTGGGTCGCCCTCAAGGATCCCGCGCCGGAGGAACTCGACGAAATGCGGCGCGAATTCGCGCTGCACGAACTTGCGGTGGAAGACGCACGGCACGGTCACGGCCGTCCCAAGTTCGAGGAATACGGCGATTCGCTGTTCGCGGTGGTGCAGGCCGTGGAATACATCGGCGACGAACTGGCGGTCGGCGAGATCAACATTTTCGTCGGGAAGAACTACGTGCTCTCGGTGCGCAGTCGCGTGCGCGAGGGATTCACCAACGTGCGCGCCCGGGCCGAGCGCGAGCCGCACCTGCTCGCGCATGGTCCGGCGTTCGTCCTGTACGCGTTGATCGACACCGTGGTGGATCGCTATTTTCCGGTGCTGGAGCGGCTGGAGGACGAACTCGAGGCCGTGGAATCGCACATTTTCGAGGGCACGCCGGCGCGGGAGAACATCGTGGCGCTCTACGCGCTGAAGCAGAAGCTCGTCACGCTGCGGCACGCCACCGGTCCGTTGCAGGAATACGTGAGCAGGCTGCACGGCGGTCGCGTGCCGGAAATCTGCCGCAACACGCAGGAATATTTCCGCGACATCGACGATCACCTGTCGCGCATCAACCAGTCAATCGACAGCCTGCGCGAAATGGGCATCGCCGCGACGTCGGTGAACCTGTCGCTGATCACGCTGCAGGAAAGCGAAACGGTCAAGCGGCTCGCCTCGTACGCGGCACTCGTCGCGGTGCCGACCATGATCGCGGGCATCTACGGCATGAACTTCGAGCACATGCCCGAGCTCAAGTGGACGTACGGCTATCCGTTCACGCTC
>CAZMBS010000023.1:7583-23506 GCA_964564295.1 uncultured Streptomycetaceae bacterium | reverse complement strand
GATGTACAAATCCGCGTACGGCAACGATGGCTCGGAACGGGTAATTTCGGCCGGGAATTTCCGCGCCGTGCGCGAAGCGGCTTCAGCGGTGCCATACGATTTCGCGTTGATCCTTGCGAACGCGCGGCGATACGGCGGAAGCGCGATATTCGGCGATCCGGCGGTCGCGGCGATCGACAGCGCAGCTGCGCGCTACCTCGTCGTCCATGAATTCGCGCATGTTTTCGGCGGGCTCGCGGACGAATATTACGTGCCGGCCGCCGACGGCCCCGCGTACACCGCCGGGTTCGAACCGTGGCACCCGAACGTCACGCGGTCACCGGATCGCGCGAAGTGGCGCGACCGCCGTGCCGCGTCGGCCGGCGCGACACCATGGAACAAGGCGGAGTACGACCGCTATTTCGCCGGATACGTGAAACAGTACGAGGCGCTGCGTGCCGCCGGTGCGCCGGAGGCCGAGATCGACGCTTTCCTGGAAACGGGGAGCAGACGGCAGCAGATGCTGCTTGCGAAGAACCCGAATCCGCGCGACGTCGGCTGCTTCGAAGGCGCAGGCGGTTACGCACGCGGCCTGTATCGCGCCGAGGTCAACTGCATCATGTTTTCGATGCAGACGGATTACTTCTGCGTGGCGTGCACCGCGGCAATCGAGCGCATGCTCGACGCGCATGTCGGGCTGCGGCGGCCGGTGTGACCGGCATCGCGGATGCGCCGCGTGTATCATGAATGGAATTCAAAGGAGGGGAATCATGTCGAGAATCGCATTGGTTGCTGCCGGCTCGGCAGTTGCACTGGCGCTCGTCATGCTGCAGCAGGCGGGCTTTTCGCAATCACCCGAGATGCCCAAGCCGCCGGCGCCGCGTACCGCGGCGGAGATGCTGCGCCTGTCGCTCGCGGCGGAGACGCCCGGACTCGCCGATCCGTTCCGGGGCATCACGGTTGACGGGCAGGTCGAGCCCGGCCTGTTCGGCATACGCTCGACCGGCGTTTCCACCGAACCGGTGCGCCGGGCCGCCGCCGCGTTTCTTGCCGGCCTCGACGAAGCGCAACGGGCCAGGACGAAATTCCCCGTGGCCGATGACGAATGGCGCAAGTGGATGAACCAGAGCTTCTATGTTCGTCAGGGCGTGAGTTTCCTGGAAATGAATGACGCGCAGCGCGAGGCTGCGTTCCAGTTGTTGCGCGCCGGCCTGAGCGCAAAGGGACTGAAGCAGACGCGCGACATCATGCGCCTCAACGAAACGCTCGCCGAGTTGACCAACAACAACCATGCCGAATTTGGCGAGTGGCAATATCACATCACGGTCATGGGCGAGCCCTCCGCCACCACGCCATGGGGCTGGCAACTGGACGGGCACCATGCAGTGATCAACTACTTCGTGCTCGGTGACCAGGTGGTCATGACGCCGACCTTCGCCGGTTCGGAACCGGTATTCGCCGCCGCGGGAAAGTACAAGGGCACTATCGTTCTGCAGGACGAGCAGAATCGGGGCCTCGCTCTGGTCAATGCGCTGGACGCGGAACAGCGTAGCCGCGCGATCCTGAAGGTCTCCAAGACCGGCAACGAGGTACTTACCGAGGCGTGGAAGGACAATGTCGTGCTCGATTATGCCGGCGTCAACGCAAGGGACCTGTCGTCCGGCCAGCGCCGGCAACTGGTCGACTTGATAGCGCTCTATGTGCATAACATGGCCGACGGTCACGCTCGCGTGAAAATGGAGGAAGTACGCGCGCAGCTTGACCGAACGTGGTTTGCCTGGATCGGCGGCACCGAGCCGGGGTCCGTGTTCTACTACCGCATACATAGCCCTGTGATCCTGATCGAGTTCGACCATCAAACGCCCGCAAGCCTGCGGTTCATGCACGCGAATCCCAAGGCGCCGCGTACAGACCACATTCATACTGTGGTGCGTACGCCCAACGGCAACGACTACGGCAAGGACCTGCTGCGCCAGCACTACCGCGATCACCAGCATGGGCCGGCCCGGCCGTGAAGACGGCAAATCATATTCCCGAGTTCCGACCTCGCGTTGCGCCGATGACATGAAAATATTCAAACGATGTTTCCCGACCGGCGCGCTGTCCGCTGCGCTTTTTTCGCTGCTGTTGCCGCAGCCCGCCGCGCTGGCGCAGAACTATCCCGTGCGCCCGATACGCATCGTCGTGCCGTTTCCCGCGGGCGGCAATGCGGACATCCTGGCGCGTGTGCTGGCGCAGAAACTCAGCGAATCGCTGGGGCAGGGCGTGGTGGTCGACAATCGCGTGGGCGCGGCCGGCATCATCGGCACCGAACTCGTGGCGAAATCGGCACCGGACGGTTACACGCTGATCATGGGCACCACCGGTTCGCATACGACGAATCCGGTCGTATACGCGAAGCTGCCGTACGACCCGGTCCGGGACTTCGCGCCGGTGAGCAACTTTGCCGATTCGCCGTTTCTGCTCGTGGTGCATCCGTCGATGCCGGTGCAAACGCTGCAGGAACTGATCGCGCTTGCGCGCTCGCGTCCGGCGCAGCTGCACTACGCGTCCTTCGGCACCGGCAGCTCGGCGCACCTCGCGGGAGAAATGCTGCGCATGAAAGCGCGCATCGATATCCTGCACGTGCCTTACAAGGGCGGTCCGCCGGCGCTGGCGGACGTGCTCGGCGGGCACGTGCCGATGATGTTCAACTCGCTGCCGGCCGTGGTGCCGCAGATGAAGAGCGGCCGGTTGCGCGCGCTGGCGCTTGCCGCCGCCAAACGCGTGTCGAGCGCGCCCGACGTTCCGACGTTTGCGCAGGCCGGCATCGCGGACTTCGAGGCCGGCTCCTGGTACGGACTGCTCGCGCCCGCCGCAACGCCGAAAGACATCGTCGCGAAACTTCATGGCGAAGTCGTGCGCATCCTGGCGCTGGGCGACGTGAAGCAGCGGCTTGCCGCGGAAGGCGCGTACGCGATCGGCAACACGCCCGAGCAGTTTGCCGGGCAGATCCGTGGCGACATCGCGCGCTGGGCCAGGGTCGCGCGGGAAGGAAAGGTGCGGGCGGAGTAACGCGCGGCGTGTGATGTTGCGCGGGGAGACGTTGCGCGGTATTCCGTCGAACGCCCGCTTCACCGTCCGGACAGCTTCCGCCCCGCTTCCAGTACTGCATTCGATCGCGCCGGGCGCGGCATGAGCCAGCGGAAACCCTGCCCGACGATGGTTTCGACGTTGTCCTTCTCGACGTGCGGGTGGCCGCAGGCCACGTTGTGCTCCTTGCAGATGGCCAGAATTTCGCCGATGGCCGCGGCTACCGTCGGATGGCCGTACTGGCGCGGGAATCCGAGATTCTGCGACAGGTCGCCCTCGCCGATGACGACCACGCCGATGCCCGGAACCTCCTTCAGTATCCGCGGCAGATTCTTCAGTCCGTCGACGTCCTCGCACATGATGCCGACGAGGATTTCGCCCCGGGGGTCGAGCGGCCAGACGTCGGCGCGTTCGTAGTACTCCTGTTGCGTGAGGCCCCAGTACTTCGCCGCGTACGCCGGGGCATCGCCGCGCTGTCCCGGCGGTTCGTAGCGCGGCGCACCGCGCGGGCGCGCGTAGCGGCACGCCGCGACTGCGCTGCGGGCTTCGGCGACGGTGCTGACGTGCGGCCAGATGATGCCGAACACGCCGCTGTCGAGCACCTGCTTGGCGATCCACTGGTTCATTTCGATGCCGTTCGGTGGAATGCGCACCATCGGCGTGACGGCCGGCGCGAGCGTGCCCGATTCGACGATCTGCCGCCGGTTCATCATGTATTGCAGGCAGTCGCGCAATGTCCGGATGTCGTAGGCGCCGTGTTCCATTTCGTAGACGACGCCGTCGTAATTCTCGGTGGCGACGAGCTGTGCGTTTTGGATGTCCGCGGGCGAGAAACATACGAAGGTGTTCCGGCCCTGTTCGAGCGTCCGGATGATGCCGTTCAGGCGGGGGATGTTCATCGTGCTTCTCCGTCAGGGTGTCAAGTCCCGCACTGTGGCCAACGGGCGGTGTTGCGTCAACCGGTATCCGCGGGGTGGCGATGCGGGAACGACATTGGTTACACTAAGCGGCGATGCTGATTCCCTGTCCCTGGTGCGGCCCGCGGCCGGATTCCGAATTCGCCGCCGGCGGTGAAGCGCATCTCGCACGCCCCGATCCCGCGACGGCGACCGACGCAACCTGGGGCGAGTACCTTTATTTCCGCAACAACGTAAAAGGCGCGCAGCATGAGCGCTGGTTTCATGCGCACGGCTGCCGGCGCTGGTTCAACGTCGCGCGCGACACGGTGACGCACGAGATAGCCGGGACCTACCCGATGGGCGGCGGCCGGCCATGATGCAGCCGTTCCGGCGCGGGTCGGGCGGCGCGATCGATCGCGGCGCACCGGTTGCATTCACCTTCAACGGCCGGCGCTATTCCGGGTACCGCGGCGACACGCTCGCGTCCGCGCTGCTCGCGAACGGCGTGCATCTCGTCGCGCGCAGTTTCAAGTACCACCGCCGCCGCGGCATTTTCAGCGCGGGTCCGGAAGAGCCGTGCGCGCTCGTGCGCGTGGGAGACGGCGCGCGGGTGCGTCCGAATCTGCCGGCGACCCTGGTCGAACTGGTTCCGGGGCTTGCCGCGCACAGCATCAACTGCTGGCCGGCGGTCGGCAACGATTTCGGTGAAATCAACGATCTGATGTCGGCCGTGCTGCCGGCCGGTTTCTACTACAAGACGTTCATGTGGCCGGGCGGTGCGTGGAAAACTTACGAGTATTTCATCCGGCGCGCCGCGGGCATCGGCAGGACGCCCGAAGGGCCGGATCCGGATCGCTATGAAAAGCGGTTCGACCACTGCGACGTGCTTGTAATCGGCGGCGGACCGGCGGGCCTCGCCGCGGCCCGCGCCGCCGCGGAGGCCGGCGCACGAGTGCTGCTCGCGGAGTCGGCGCCCGGCATCGGCGGTCAGCTCCGATTCCGCGAAGAAGCGGCGGAGGATCTCACCCCGGATGCGTGGCTTCGCGCGCAAGAAAACGCGCTCCTGGCGTTGCCCGAAGCGCGGATACTCACGCGGACCACGGCAACCGGCTACTACGACCACAACCTCGTCACGCTCGTGGAGCGCATGACGGACCACGACGTGCGCGCGCAGCCGCACCGGCCGCGCGAGCGGCTCTGGAAGGTGCGGGCGCGCCACGTGGTACTTGCCACCGGGGCACACGAGCGCCATATTGCATTTGGAAACAACGACTTGCCGGGCGTCATGCTCGCCGCCGCCGCGCAGCGTTACGTGTCCGAGTATGCGGTGCTGCCGGGACGGTGTGCGGTCGTGTTCACAAACAACGCGAGCGGCTACGCGGCGGCGCTTGCGCTCGCGCAATCCGGCGTCGATATCGCGGCCGTCGTCGATTCGAGACAGGATCCACAGGAAGCGGCATCCGCGCGCGCGCGCGGCGTGCGGGTCGTGCCGGGACACGTCGTCGTGACGGCGCGCGGGACGAACCGCGTGACCGGCGCGCGCCTCGCGCCGGTTGACGCGACGGCCACCCGCATCACGGGACCGTCGTGTGATCTCGCATGCGACGTGCTGTGCGTATCCGGCGGCTGGGATCCGGCCGTGCACCTGTGGTCGCAATCGGGCAGCACGCTCGCGTTCGACGAAGCGCAACACTGCTTCGTGCCCGGCGCGGCGGCGCAGCCGCTGCGTGCGGCAGGCGCGGCCAACGGCGCATTCTGGATAGACGATTGCATTGCGCAGGGGCGCGCCGCGGGACAATCGGCGGCACGCGCGGCCGGTTTCGGCGCGGTGGCGGGCGACCCCGGCGCAAGCAAGCCGCTCGCGATAGCGCCGCTGTGGCAGGTGCCGGACGCCGCACAACGCACGAAGCAATTCGTCGACCTGCAGCACGATGTCACCACGCGCGATCTGTTGCTTGCCGTGCGCGAGGGCTATACCGAGGTCGAACACGCGAAGCGCTACACCACGACGGGCATGGGGCTCGACCAGGGAAAAACCGGCAACGTCGTGGCTTACGGTGTGCTGGGCGCCGCGACGGGGCGCCGCATTCCGGAGGTCGGCACAACGACGTTCCGGCCGCCCTACACTCCGGTGACCATCGGCGCGCTCGCGGGGCGCGAAGTCGGCGAGCGCTTCGATCCGTGGCGGCGTACGCCGATGACGGACTGGCACGCCGCGAACGGCGCGGTTCTGGAGCCGGTCGGACTGTGGCGGCGGCCGATGTATTACGCGCCGGGCAGTGAAGCGATGCACGCGGCGGTGGCGCGCGAATGCCTCGCCGTGCGCAACGGCGTGGGAATTCTCGACGCCTCGACGCTCGGCAAGATCGAAGTGCGCGGGCCCGATGCGGCGCGATTTCTGAATCGCGTCTATACGAACCGCTGGGACAATCTCGCGGTCGGGCGCTGCCGCTACGGCCTCATGTTGCGCGAGGATGGCATGGTGTTCGACGACGGCGTGACCACGCGGCTCGGCGAGCAGCATTTCCTGATGACGACCACTTCCGGCGGCGCGGACGCCGTCGCGGCCTGGCTGGAAGACTGGCTGCAATGCGAGTGGCGCGACCTGCGGGTGTTCCTCGCTCCGGTGACGGCGAACTGGGCGACGATCTGTCTGACCGGCCCCCATACGCGCGCGGTGCTCGCGCGCGCCGGTGCGAGCATCGATTTTTCGACGGCGGCGTTTCCGCACATGAGCGTGCGCGAAGGACTCGTGTGCGGCGTGCGCGCGCGCGCGTGCCGTGTGAGCTTCACCGGTGAATACTCCATGGAAATCAACGTGTTGGCGCGACATGGCCGCGCGGTCTGGGAACGCCTGCTTGCCGCCGGCGCGGCGTTCGGCATCACGCCGTTCGGCACGGAAGCGCTGCATGTGCTGCGCGCGGAGAAGGGTTATATCGTGGTGGGTCACGAAACCGACGGCACGGTGAATCCGCTCGATCTCGGCATGCAGCGGCTGCTCGCGATGGGCAAGGGCGACTTTCTCGGCAAGCGCGGGCTCGCCCGGGCAGACAACGCGCGCGCCGGGCGCAAACAACTGGTGGGCCTGATGACGGTCGATCCCCAGGTGGTCGTTCCGGAGGGGAGCCAGATCGTCACCGCGCAAGATGCCGTGCGCGCGAATGCGCCGCCCGTGCCGATGCTGGGGCACGTCACGTCCAGTTACGCGAGCCCGGTGCTGAAACGGTCGATCGCGCTTGCGCTGGTTGCGGACGGGTTGCGGCGCATGAACGAAACGGTCACGGTGCTGGCCCGCGGCAACGCGGTTGCGGCGCGTATCGTCGCGCCGTGTTGCTACGATCCGCAGGGTGCCCGGCTCAATGGATGACTCTCATGGATAGCATTACGGCGCACACGCCGCTCGGAAACACCGCATCCACGCTTGCGGAGTTCGGTGCCACCGCGGGTGTCGTGATTCGCGAGCAGCCGCTGCAGGGCATGATCGGGTTGCGCATCGATCCGTCCGATGCGGCGGCGATGGCCGGGGCGGCGCAGGCGCTGGGCCTTGCACTGCCCGAGAAACCTGCGTGGGTTGCCGCCGGAGATACGCACGTGTTGTGGCAGGCGTTCGACGAGTGGCTGATACTCGTTCCCGAGGGCGGTCAGCGCGATACCATCGCGCGGCTGTCGTCGGCGCTTGCCGCTTGCCACGCTGCCGTGACGGATGTGAGCGATTTGCGCTCGGCGTTCGCCGTGTCCGGACCGCGTGCCGTTGACGTGCTGCGCAAGTTCTGCGCCGTGGATTTTCATCCGCGCGCGTTCGGTGCGGACGGTTGCGTCGTGACCGCGTTTGCGCGTGCCCGTGTGACCATCCGGCGGCTCGACTCCGCGCATGCGTGGCAGGTGCTTGCCGAACGAAGTTACGCGCCGTACGTGTGGGCGCTGCTGACGGACGGCGCGGTGGAATTCACGCCGGGTTGAATCCGGACCGGAGACCGGGTAAGGTTCCTGCGTCATGGCGCACGGGAGATTCCGGATGAAAGGCACGGGTTGGTGCATCGTTGCGCTGCTGTTCGCGATGTCCGCGAACGCATTCGCGCAGGCGTATCCCGTTCGTCCGATCCGGCTCGTCATTCCGTTCGCGCCCGGCGGCGGCACGGATATCCTGGCCCGCGTGATCGGACCGCCGGTTTCCGCGTCGATCGGACAGCCGGTCATCGCGGACAATCGCCCCGGCGCCGGTGGCGCGATCGGCGCGGAAATCGCGGCACGTGCGGAACCCGACGGATACACCTTCGTGCTCGTGTCGAGCAGTTACACCGCCACGGCGGCGTTCCACAAGCTGCCGTACCACCCGGTGAACGACATTACGCCGGTCGCGCTGCTCGGCACGACCGGGCTCGTGATGTCGGTACACCCTTCGGTGCCCGTGAAAAGCGTCAAGGAGCTCATCGCGCACGCCAGGGCGAACCCGAAGAAGCTCAATTACGCGACGGTGGGTGTCGGCAGCGTCACGCATCTCGCGCACGAACTGTTCAACCTCGAGGCCGGCATCACCTCGGTGCACATACCGTTCAAGGGCGGCGGACCCGCGCTGCTGGGCACGATCGGCGGCGAGGCGCATTTCACGATGATCAGCATCGTGCCGACGCTGCCGCATGCGAAGTCCGGGAAGCTGCGGGTCATCGGCATAACGACGTTTAAGCGTTCGGAATTGCTGCCGGACGTGCCGAGCATCAGCGAGGCCGTGTCGGGCTACGAGGTCGTGCACTGGTACGGCATCTGGGGTCCGAAAGGGCTGTCGAAGGGCATCGTGTCGCTGTGGAACCGCGAGGTCGCACGGGTGCTGCTGACCGACGAGATGAAAAAGCAGTTGCGCGCCGAAGGGCTCGAACCCGGCGGCGGTCCGCCGGAGGACCTTATGACCTACCTGCGCCCGGCGTACGAACGGTGGCGGCGCGTCGTCCGGGAAGCGAAGCTCGCCGGCACCGGATGATCGACTGTGGAAAAGGATGACGATGTCTGCTGACAGCACGCTGGTATACGACCCCACGGCGCCGGGCCATGCCGTCGCGCGCGCGGGAGCGGGGCCGCTCGACAGCCTCCGGGGCAAGGTCATCGGTTTCATCGACAACTCGAAGCCGAATTTCGAGCATCTCGCGGCCGATCTCGGCGAACTGCTCGTCGGCCGCCACGGCGCCGCGCGTGTGGTGACGCGGCGCAAGCGCAGCGCCTCGATGAGCGCCGGGACGGCGGTGCTCGACGAACTCGCGAAGGAGTGCGATCTCGTCATCACGGGATCCGGCGACTGAGGCTCCTGCACGTCGTGGAGTGTCCACGACAGCACCGAGATCGCGAAACGCGGCCGCGCGGCGATCACCATCTGCTCCACGGGTTTCAACACGCTCGGGCGCGCGCAGCAGGCCGCGCTCGGGTTTCCCGACCTGCCGATCGCGCAGATTCCGCACCCGTTCGGCACCCGCCGGCGCGACGACGTGCGGCGCATCGCGGAAGACGTGGTGGGCGACGTGGCGCGGCTCGCGTGTTCGGGCGGCGGCGCGACGCGTAGCGCGGCACCCGGACCCGCGCCGCGCGCGGAACTCGTCGAGGCGCCGGACGATCTCGAGGCGTTCAACGAACTTTTCATGGCGCGGCGCTGGGGCGACGGGCTCACGCTGATGCCGCCCACGAAGGCGCGCGTCGCGCGGTTTCTCGCGCACACCGATCGCGCACCGGAAGAGGTCGTGTCCACGATCGCGCCGCGCTACGGCGCCGCATCCGTCGAGCGCATTGCAATCAACGCGGCGATGGCCGGCTGCCGGCCGGAGTATTTGCCCGTGCTGGTTGCCGCGGCGGAGGCGCTCGGCGCGCCGGAATTTCACCTGCAGGCGATACAGACGACGACCAATCCGTCGACGGTGTGGCTCGCGCTGAACGGCCCGGTCGCGAAGCGCTTCGGCGTCAACAGCGGCGGCAACTGCCTCGGGCCCGGCGCGTGGGCGAACGGCACGCTGGGCCGCGCGCTGCGGCTCATGCTGCAGAACATCGGCGGCGGCCTGCCGGGCGACATGGATCGCGCCACGCAGGGGCAGGCCGCGAAGTGGAACATGTGCTGCGCCGAGAACGAGGACGCGAACCCGTGGGAGCCGCTGCATGTCGAGCGCGGCTTCGCGCGCGACGCGAGCACCGTGACGGTCGTCGGCGCGCTCGGCACGTGGAGCATGAACATCACCGCGAAGGATGCCGACGACATCCTCGCGATGATGGGCGACACGATGGCGTATCCGGCGAGCAGCGACTACGTGTACGGCGGCGCACCGTGGATGATCCTGTCGCCGCAGCATGCAAAAATATTCTTCGATCAGGGGCTTGCGAAGATCGACGTCAAGCGCAGGCTGTGGGAGCTGTCGAAGATGCGCGCCGGGCGCGCGCGCGGCAACGAGTACGACCGCACGAAAACCGGCCGCGAAGGCGAACTCGGCGCGATCACGCCCGATACGATGATTCCGATATCCGCGCGGCCCGAGGACATCACGCTGTTCGTCGCCGGCGGCACCGGCAGCCATTCCGTGTTCGTGCCGGTGTCCGCGCACACGCGCTCGGTGACGCGGGAAATCAAATTCAAGGCGTAGGGCCGGTTGCTCAGCGCTTTCGGTAGATTTTCCGCCGGTGCCCGATCGACAGAGCCAGCACCACGAGCCGGGTATCGTGGAGTTCGCAGATCACGCGAAAGTCACCGATGCGGTAGCGCCACAGTCCAGACGACGCTCCGCGAAGCGGTTCCCCGAAATGCCGCGGGTTCTTGCAACCCTCGATCCGCTCGTCGAGCCAGTCAAGAATGCGCACTGCGACCGGCTTGTCGAGCTTGCCCAGTTGCTTCTGCGCAAATGCGGAGATTTCAACCGTCCAGGCCAAGCGCCTTCCTGACCTCGGCGATGGACTTGGCCTTGCCGCGCGACTTTGCGTTCGACTTGCGCGCACGTTGCGCCAGCACGGCGTCCTCCTGATCTTCCAGATACCGGATCACCGCATCACGCACGACCGCGCTCTTGTTACTGCCCTTCGCGGCGGCAACCTGTGCCACGCGGTATTCGAGTTCCTTCTCCAGTCTCAAAGCAAGCATGGTCGGTCTCCGGGAAAGATGTGGTGAGGTGTCAGACATTGTATAACACACGCGCCATACCCGCAATCAGCCGTGGCAGGGTGCGCACCGTGTTGGGCACTCTCAGTCGCGCCGGACGTTCGCGCCGGCGAGCACTTTGCTCCAGCGCGCGACTTCGGTTTGCATCCATCGTCCCAGCGCGTCCGCGCCGGAACCCACGGCTTCGGCGCCCTGCGCGGCGAAGCTCTGTTCCACGTCGGCGAGTTTCAGCACGGCGCGAAAGTGATCGCCGAGGCGCGTGTTGACCGCGCGCGGGGTGCCGGCCGGAACGAACACGCCGAACCAGCCGCTCGCATCGAAACCCGGGAAGCCGGACTCCGCGATGGTCGGCACGTCCGGCAGCGCGGCGGAGCGCCTCGCGGTCGTGACGGCGAGCGCCCGCAGGCGGCCGGCTTTCACCTGCGACATGGCGGCGATGAGATTGGTGATCGAGGTCGCAACCTCGCCGCCGACCACCGCGGTCACGGCCGGACCCGCGCCCTTGTACGGGACGTGCACGATTTCGACCGACGCCATCTGCTTCAGCAGCTCCATCGCGAGGTGTCCGGTGCCGCCGTTTCCGCTGGACGAATAGTGCATGCCCGCCGGGCGGCTTTTCGCGAGCGCGACGAGTTCCTTCACGGATTTCGCGGGCGTGGGCGGATGCACGACGAGCACGTTCGCGGCGATCGCGAGCAGCGTGACCGGGTCGAAGCTCCTGACGGGATCGAACGGCAGCTTCGCATGCAGCGTCGCGTTGACCGCGTGCGTGCCGGTCGTGATCAGTATCGTGTAGCCGTCCGCCGGCGCGCGGGCGACGATTTCGGTGCCGATGACCGTGGCGCCGCCGGCACGGTTGTCGATGACGAGCGGCTGGCCCCAGCGCTCGTAGAGTTTCGCGCCGAGCTGGCGCGCGAGGATGTCGGTGCCGCCGCCCGGCGCGTACGGAACGATTGCGCGCACCGGCGCGGCCGGATAGCGGGCCGCATCCCGGCGCTCGGCCTGTGCCGCATGCGCTGCGGCGCACGCGGCGCCTGCGGCCAGCGCCGTGACGACCATCGCAATCCCCCGCCCGGCGGTCATGTATCCGGAGCGCCGCATATCACGCGTGTGTGGTCGCCGCGGTTACCGCCGCGATTAGCGGGGCGATTGCGGGTGCGGACTCGATGCGCGCGACCGTGTCGATCAGCGTTTGCGCGCGCGTTCGCGACACGCCGACTTCCGCGCACAACCGGTGCGCCATGTCCGCGGCGGCGGCCCATGTCACGCGATAATCGGCATCCCCGTCGCGCTCGGCCCACGAAAGTTCCCGACCGTCGGCGAGCTGCACGTCGATGCGCGGCTCGTAGCGCAGGCGCCCGGCATCGGTGACGATCCGGATGCGCGGTATCAGCGCGTTCACCGCCGCATCGTCGAACGTGCGCAGTCCGTCGAAACTGGCCGTGCCCGTGGTCCACGCGAGCGCGGCGCAGAACGGCGCGCTCATGACGGTCTGGGTCGCGCTCGTGAACGGGCCGGCGAAGCGCACGCCGATGAAGTCCGCCTCGTACGGATTCATGTGGATCGCCATGCCGCGCACCGCCGCGCCGGCGGCTTCGCCGCGCAGCGCCGCGAGCCCGCGGATGATGCCGCGCAGAAACTGGCAGGCCGGGTACTGCTTGTAGGTGACTGTCGTGAACTCGAACGCGGTGCCGAGTCCGTCGACCAGGCGCCGCCCGTAATCGACGTCGTCCCTGCCGAACGCACGGAAGAATCCCGCGCCGCCGTGCAGCGCGCTCGGTGCGGATACGAGACCGCACGACACGAGGTCCGCCACGTAAACGCCGTTGCGCGCGGCAAACCCGGCCTGAAACGGGGACTCCTCGGTTCCCGCGTCCACGTATTCGCGCAGGCCACTGGCGTAATTCGCCGCAAGGCCGATCGCGCTGCGCAGGCTGCCGCCGTCGAATCCGCGCAAACGGCCCGTGGCGACCGCCGCGCCGAATACACCGTAAGCCGGCGTGGTCCGGAAACCGCGCAGGCTGAGATCGGCCGCGTGGTCGCGCCCGATGCGCAACGCGCACTCGTAACCCGCCACGAGTCCGGACAGCAGATCCGCGCCCGAGGCGCCGGCGTCTTCCGCGGCGGCGATCGCGGCCGGGATCACGACGCCGCCGATGTGGCCGCACGGGTGCGAGTCTCCCTGCACGCGTCCGGACAGCAGCACGGCGTTCGCGAACGCGGCGCTGCCCTGGGACACGCGCGCGCCGTCCAGCAACCGCGTGACGTGACCGGGCTCGCGGCGCCGCTCGGTCCCCTGCAGCGCGAGGATCGCGGGCCGGGCGCGCCGCGTGCCGATTCCGACGGCAAGTCCGTAGAGCAGGCACGCCTTCGCGTTGTCGAGCACGGAAGCGGGCAGCGCGCGGGCGTCGAGCGACGACAGGTACTGCGCGAGCGTCGCGACGTCTGCGGGTCCGCTCGCCGGCGCCGACGCTTTCCGTTGGGTCCGTATCATGGAAAACCGGGCTCCTGCACTGTGGTCCTGTGATAGCCTTGGGCCAGCATACCAAATCGCCGCGCCCACGGTAATCGCCGGCGGCGCGCGGCGGAATTCAACCGGTCACGATATGGACGTTATCCGCATCCGGCGCCCGCGCCGCCGCGCAGCCCGCACGCTGGACCCGGTGTCGCTCGAAATCCTGTGGAGCCGCCTTATCGCGATTTCCGAGGAGCAGGCGGCGATGGTATTGCGCACGGCGTTTTCGAGCGTCGTGCGCGAATCGTACGACTACACGTGCGTGCTGCTCACGCCGTCGGGCGATCTGCTCGCGCAGCCGTTTCAGTCCCTGCCGGGCTTCACGCGCTGCGCGTCGACGGTCATGAAGCATTTTCTGCGGCGCTGGCCGACGTGGCATCCCGACGACGTCGCGATGACCAACGATCCGTGGCTCGCGGCGGGGCATCTCAACGATGTCGCGATCGCGGTGCCCGTGTTCCATCGCGGCCGCATCGTCGCGTTCGCGGCGAACATCGCGCATCAGGCCGACATCGGCGGGCGCGGATACTCCGCCGACGGCGCGAGCATATTCGAGGAGGGTCTTGCGCTGCCGCCGATGAAACTCTACCGCGCCGGCAGGGTGGTGCCGGAGGTGCTGCAGATACTGGCGGAGAACGTGCGGGTTCCGGACCAGGTGCTCGGCGACATCCAGGCGCAGGTCGGCGCCGCGCGGCTCGCCGCGAAACGCGTGGGCGAACTGCTCGACGAGTCGGGACTTGCGAATCTCGACGACGTGGCGGCCGAGGTGCTGTCGCGCTCGGAAGCCGCGATGCGCGCGGCGCTGCGGCGCGTGCGCGACGGCGTCTACACCAACGTCGGGATCATGGACGGATTCGACGAGCCGCTGACGATCCGGCTCAAGCTCACCATACGGGGCGCACGGCTCGAGTTCGATTTCGCAGGCACTTCGGCGCAGATCAACAAGGGCATCAACAGCTGCTACAACTACACCTACGGGTACGCGGCGTTCGCGGCGAAGGCCGTGCTGGAGCCGCTGATCCCGAACAACGAAGGGGCGTACCGGCCGATCACGCTGAAGGCGCCGGAGGGATCGCTGCTCAATTCGACGCGGCCCGCGCCCGGCAACAGCCGCGGGCGCGTCGGCCACATGATCGTGCCGGTCGTGTTCGGCGCGCTCGCGAAAGCGCTGCCGGACCGGGTTCCTGCCGAACCGGGCAGCCCCGCCCCGCGGCTCAATTTCTTCGGTGACCGGGACGACGGCGCCGCGTTTCAATGCCTGCTGATCACGAGCGGCGGACTCGGCGCATCGCGCGACCGCGACGGCCTCGCCGGCAAATCGTTTCCGACGAACACCCGCATGGCGGCGCTCGAGATCATGGAAAGCCAGGCGCCGCTGCGATTCCTGAAGCGCGAACTGGTCCGCGATACGGGCGGCGCGGGGCGGCATCGCGGCGGGCTCGCGCAGGAAATCGCCGTTCAGGTGCACGGCGCAAAAAACGTCTACGTGTCGACGAGCTCGGAGCGCATCAAGAATCCGCCGCGCGGCTATCGCGGCGGCGCGAAAGGGGCGGCGGCGGTGCTTGCCCGCAACCGGGGCGAGTACCTCGCGCCCAAGGGCCGCACGCTGCTGAAACCCGGCGACACGGTCACCGTGCGCACGCCGGGCGGCGGTGGATACGGTTCGCCTGCCGCGCGCGACCGCCGCGCGCTCGACGAAGACGTCCGGCAGGGTTACGTGAGCACGCGGGCCGCGCGCGCCGCCTACGGCCGGCCCGCTGCTGCGGCGCCGCGCGCGCGGCGAAAGGCACGCGCATGAAACGCGCGGGTTTCCGGCTCGGCATCGACGTCGGCGGCACCTTCACCGATTTCGTGCTGATCGACGATGCGACGGGCGCGCTGTTCCGCGAGAAGTGCCTGACCACGCCGAACGATCCCGTGTCGGGAATCATGAACGGCATCGCGCGGCTGCAGTCGGCGGGCCTGCTGCAACCCGAAGCCGTTCGCGGCGTCGCGCATGCCACGACGCTCGTGACGAACACGCTGATCGAGCGCAAGGGCGCGGTCACGGGGCTGCTCGCGACCGCGGGCTTTCGCGATATCCTCGAACTCGGCGCCGACATGCGCTACGACATGTACGATCTCGCGATCGAATTCCCCGAGCCGCTCGTCGCGCGCGCGCGGCGGCTGGATGTCCGCGAACGCATGACCGCCGCGGGCGCGTCGCTGGTGGCGCCCGCCGCGGCCGACGTGCGCCGCCAGGTGCGCGCGCTGCTGCGCCAGGGCGTGACCTCCGTCGCAGTGTGTTTTCTGCACAGCTACCGCAATCCGGACCACGAGCGGCGCGTGTCGCGGCAGA
>CAZMBS010000023.1:0-7483 GCA_964564295.1 uncultured Streptomycetaceae bacterium | reverse complement strand
TGTTTTCTGCACAGCTACCGCAATCCGGACCACGAGCGGCGCGTGTCGCGGCAGATCCGCCGCGAGTTTCCGGGCGTGGCCGTGTCGACGTCGTCGGACGTCGCGCCGGAAATCCGCGAATACGAGCGCACCGCGACCGTGGTGGCCAACGCCTACGTGAAACCGGTCGTGCGCTCCTATCTCGAGCGCCTCGAAAAAACCATGGCCGCCGCGCGCGTCAGGGCGCCGATCCTGGTCATGCTGTCGAACGGCGGCATGACGACGCCGGCCGTCTCCGCCGAGGTGCCGATACGCCTCATCGAGTCCGGTCCCGCGGCGGGCGTGTTGTCGGCGTGTCATGCGGGCGCGCGTATCGGCGAGCGCAACCTGCTCGCGTTCGACATGGGCGGCACGACCGCGAAAGCGTGTTTCATCGACGACGGCAAGCCTGCGTTTACCGGGCAGTTCGAGGCGGCGCGCGTGAAGCGGCAGTTCCGCGGTTCCGGCATGCCGCTCAAGGTGCCGTCGGTCGAGATGATCGAAATCGGCGCGGGCGGCGGCTCCATCGCGCGGCTCGGCGGCACGGGTTTACTGAAAGTGGGACCCGATTCCGCGGGCGCAGAGCCGGGCCCCGTCTGTTACGCGCGTGGCGGCGTCGCGCCGACGGTGACCGATGCGGACCTGTTGCTCGGCTATCTGGATCCGGAGTATTTTCTCGGCGGCGACATGCCGCTCGACCGTGCGGCGGCCGAAAAGGCCGTGACCGCGCTCGGCAGGCGTTGCGGACTCGGCGCGACGGCCACCGCTGCCGGAATCGCGCAGGTCGTGAACCAGAACATGGCGACCGCGGTTCGCATCCACGCCGCGGAGCGCGGCAAGGATTATCGCCGTTCGAGCCTGTTCGCCTTCGGCGGCGCCGGTCCGGTGCATGCCTATGATATTGCACGCATTTTGCGTATTCCGCGCATCATCTGTCCGCCGGGCGCGGGCACGAATTCCGCGTTCGGACTGCTGGCGGCGCCCGTCGCGGTCGACCTCGCGCGCTCCTGCAACGTTGCGATCGATTCGGCGGACTGGCCGCGCGTCAACGCGCTGTACCGGGACATGGAACGCGAGGCCCGCCGCATGCTGTCGGATGCCGGCGTGCGTTCGCCGAAGCTCGAACGATCCGCCGACGTGCGCTTCGTGGGGCAGGGTTTCGAATTGCAGACCGCTGTGCCCGCCGGGAAACTGGGCGCGCGCGCGGTGCGACGCATCGAGGCGTCGTTTCACGCGGTGTACCGGTCGCTGTACGATGCATTGCCGGGCGCGCTTCCGGTAGAGGCGATGACGTGGCGCCTGCGCGCATCGGGCCCGGCGCCGGTGCTCGCGACCGCGGCGCGCACCGCGGCAACGCGGCGGCGGTCGCGCCCGCCGCGCCGCGCCTATTTTCCGGAATTGCGGAAATTCGTGCCGACGCCGGTTTATGATCGGTATGCGCTGAAGGCGGCGGACCGCATCATCGGGCCCGCCATCGTGGAGGAGCGGGAATCGACGGCCGTGATCGGCCCGGGCGGCCGTGCGCGGGTCGACCGCGACCTCAACCTCATCATCGACGTTGCACTGTGACGACCATGGAACCCACCAAGCGATTGCGGCAACTGCTGAACGCGCCGGGCCCGGTGCTTGCGCCGGGCGTCTACGACTGCATTTCGGCGCGGGTCGTCGAGCGCGCCGGATTCGACGCCGCCTTCGTGAGCGGCGCCGCGGTGACGGCGAGCGTGCTGGGCTACCCGGACGTGGGATTGCAGACCATGCCGGAAATACTCGCGCAGGTGCGCAACATGGCGCGCGCCGTCGACATTCCGCTCATCGTCGACATCGACACCGGCTACGGCAACGCGCTCAACACGATGCGCGCGATCCGCGAGTTCGAGTCGGCGGGCGCCGCCGGGGTGTTTTTCGAGGATCAGGCGTTTCCGAAACGCTGCGGCCATTTCGAGGGCAAGAAGATCATTCCCGCCGCCGAGATGGCGGTCAAGGTGCGCGCCGCGTGCGAGGCGCGCCGATCGCCGGACTTCATCATCATCGCGCGCACCGACGCGCGCGCGCTCGAGGGGCTCGACGCCGCGATCGCGCGCAGCGACGCGTACGTGGAGGCCGGCGCCGATGCGATTTTCATCGAGGCGCTGCTGTCCGAGGTTGAAATGCGCAAGGCCGCCGCCGCCGTCAAGGCCCCGCTGCAGGCCAACATGAGCGAGGGCAACGTCAAGACGCCGATGCTGCACTACCGGAAACTGCACGAGATCGGCTTCAAGATCATTTCCTACAGCGGGCTCCTGCAGCGCACCGCCGTGAAAGGCATGCAGAACGCGCTCGGCGTGCTGCGCGATCTGGGCAGCGCCGAGTCGCTGTACCCGGACCATGTGTGCAGCCTCATCGACCGCAGCGAACTTCTGGGCCTGCAGAAGTTCTACCGGCTCGAAGAACGGCTCTACGGACCGCTGCTCGACACCGAAAAGAGCTGGCGCGGCCAGCTGGACGCCCGCGCCGGTGCACCGGGCCCCGACGATAAACTGCCGATCTGACGGAGGATCAACATGCGGACACGGTTCGTTGCAGTGCTGCTCGCGGGAGGCGCGGTTGCCGGTGCGGCCCAGTCCGCGCAGCACGAAAAATTTCCCGTGCGCCCGGTGCGCATCGTCGTGCCGTCCACGCCGGGCGGCGGGCTCGACGTCATGGCGCGCATCATGGCGCCGCAGTTGACCGAGCGCTGGGGCGAGCAGGTCGTGATCGACAACCGCGCGGGCGCGGGCGGCATCATCGGCACCGACATCGTCGCGAAGTCCGCGCCGGACGGCCATACGCTGCTCATCGTCACCACGGGTTTCACGACGAATCCCTTTCTGCTGAGCAAGCTGCCGTACCGCACGCCCGAGGATTTCGAGCCGGTCATCCCGATCGGCAATACGCCGGTCGTGCTGGTCGCGCATCCGTCGCTGCAGGCAAAAGGCGTCAAGGAACTGGTGGCGCTCGCGAAGGACCGGCCGGGCCAGTTGATATTCGCGTCGTCGGGCACCGGCACCGGCGGGCATCTGACGATGGTGCTCCTCGAAGGCGTCGCGAAAATCAAGTTCAACCACGTGCCGTACAAGGGCGCGGGCGCGTCGACGGCGGCGGTTGTCGGCGGCGAGGCGCAACTGCTGTTCACCGCGACCGGCGCGGCGTTGCCGCAGATCAAGGCGAACCGGCTGCGGCCGCTCGTGGTGACGAGTACGAAGCGTGTGACGGCGCTGCCCGACGTGCCGACGGTGATCGAGGCCGGATTGCCGGGCTGCGTCATGGAGCAGTGGTACGGTTACATCGCGCCCGCGAAAACGCCGCGCTGGCTGGTCGACAGGCTCCATGCGGACCTGCTGTTCGTGATGCAGCAGCCCGATGTCGCCGCGAAGCTGCAGGGCGCGGGATTCCAGCTTGACGGCATGCCGACCGCGCAGTTCCGGCGGCATCTCGCCGACGAAATGAAAAAGTGGGGCGCCGTCATCCGCGAAGCGGGCCTCAAGGGGGGGTCATGAAGCACGACGATCAAGCCGTGACCGCGGGTGCGCCCGCGATCGCGGACGCGCTCGCGCAATTTGCAACCGGGTTCGGAACGGCGGACCTGCCGCCGGACGTGGCGCGCCGCGCGAAGCTGCTGATGCTCGACGCGGTGGGCATTGCATTCGCGTCGACGCGATTCGATTTCGCGCGCTGCGCGCTCGATGCGATGCGCGAGTTCGGCGCCGGGGATTCGGACGTCATCGGCGTGCCGCAGAAGTTCGCGTTGCGCGACGCCGTGCTCATGAACGCGATACTGGTGCACGGACTCGACTACGACGACACGTATCTGCCGGGTTCGGTGCACCTGACCGCGAGCTGCGTCCCGGTCGCGCTGGGCGTCGGCGGGCAGCGCCGCGTTTCCGGCGCGGCACTGCTCACCGCCTGCGCGCTGGGTCTCGAAATCGCCGCGCGGCTCGGGGTCGCCGGCAACGGCGGTTTTCTGCGCGCGGGGTTTCATGCGACGAGCATCCTCGGCACGTTTGCCTGCACGCTGATCGCGGGCCGGCTCATGGGGCTCACCGCGCGGCAACTCACGATGGCGCAGGGTATCGCGCTGAGCACCGCATCGGGCAACATGCAGCCGATGCAGGACGGATCGTGGACGAAGCGCATGCATCCGGGCTGGGCCGGCGTCGCGGCCATCACGGCAACCATGCTGGCGAAACACGGCTTCATCGGGCCGACGGCCGCGTACGAAGGGCGGTTCGGACTCTATCCGCATTTTCTGGGAGAACACTTCCGTGGCGCCGATCTCGGCGCGATCACGCGCGCGCTCGGCGAGTCCTGGGAGTTCCCGCGGGCATCGATCAAGCTGTACCCCGCGTGCCATCAGTCGCATGCGTTCATGAATGCGACCCGCACGCTCGTGCGCCGGCACGCCATCCGCGCGGACGACGTGGAATCGATCCTCGCGCTCGTCGCCGAACCCGCCGTGCCGCTCATCTGCGAGCCGCTGGAGGTGAAGCGCGCGCCCGACAGCAGCTACGGCGCGCAGTTCAGCCTGCCGTACGGCATCGCGTGCTGCATACTGCGAAACCGGTTCGGACTCGAGGAGCTCGAGGCGCCGGCGTACACCGATCCGGCGCTGCGGCGGCTCGCGGCGAAGGTGAGCTATCGCATCGATCCGGATTCCGGCTTTCCGAAGTCCCGCTCGGGCGAGGTCATCGTGCGGCTGCGCGACGGGCGCGAGCTGTCGCAGCGCGAAAGCGTGCTGCCGGACGAGCCCGCCGCGGATCAGGCGATCGTCGACAAGTTCATGATCAACGTCGAGCCGGTGATGCCGGTCGCGCGCGCCGAGGGGATCCGCGACGCGGTGCTCGACGTGGAAAATCTCGCCGACGCGCGCGTGCTGACCGGACTGTTGAGCGGCGGAGGGCGGACATGATGAGACAGCCCGTTATGGCGCTCGCGATGGCAGCGGGCGCGTGGTGTGCCGGCGCGGTCCCGCACGCGGTGGCGCAATCGTATCCGGAGCGTCCGGTGCGCTTCGTCGTACCGTATCCGCCGGGCGGCGCGACCGACATCATCGCGCGGGCGCTCGGGCAGAAGCTCGGCGACAGCCTGAAGCAGCAGTTCGTGGTCGACAACCGCGGCGGCGCGGGGCAGATCATCGGCACCGACATCGTCGCGAAGTCCGCGCCGAACGGCCATACGATCCTGCTGGCTTCGGTCACGCATTCCATCAATCCGACGCTGCTGTCCAAATTGCCGTACGACAGCGCGAAGGATTTCGCCGCGATCACGCTCGTCGGCAGCGGCCCCAACGTGCTCGTCACGCACCCGTCGTTGCCGGCGCGCACGGTGGCGGAGCTCGTCACGTTGCTCAAGGCGGCGCCCGGCAAGTACAACTACGCGTCTTCCGGCATCGGCGCGGGCGGGCATCTCGCGATGGAGCTGTTCAAGAGCATGGCCGGGGTGGAGGCGAACCACGTGCCGTACAAGGGCAACGGCCCCGCGACGATCGACCTGCTGGCCGGGCAGGTGCCGATGATGTTCACGAGCACCGCGCCGATGCTGCCGCATGTGAAGACCGGCAAGCTGCGCGCGCTCGCGACCACCGGCGCGAAGCGCACCGGCGCGATGCCGGATGTGCCCACGGTCGCGGAGTCGGGCTTCGCGGGTTACGAGGCAAGCCTCTGGTACGCGATACTCGCGCCAAAGGGAACGCCGGGCGGAATCATCCGGCTCCTCAACGCGCAGTTTCTCGAGGCGCTCGGGGCGCCCGACATCCGCGACCGGTTCGCCGGCCTCGGCATCGACATCGTCGGCAGCACGCCGGAGTATTTCGAGACGTATCTGCGCGCCGAGACGGCGAAGTGGGCGCGGGTAATCAAGGTCGCGAAAATCCGCCCGGAGTGATCCCTGCGGCGCCGGGTTGCGCGCCGGCATGCGCTTCGGTCATGATGCACCGAGAACCCGGGGGAGGGCGTCATGAACCATCCAGTTCCGATGCACGGTTTCGCGCTCGTCCTGACGACGACGTTGCTGTGCGGCGCGCCGGCGCACGCGGCGATCATCACGGTCGACTGCGACGCCGGCCAGAAAATCCAGGACAGGGTGCTGACCGCCAAACCGCGCGACGTGATCCGCGTGAGCGGAACGTGTCGTGAAGACGTGGCGATCCCGTCGGACGTCGTGAGCATCACGCTCGACGGACAGGGCAGCGCGACGATACAGGCCGTGAAGCGCGACGCAGTCTACATCCGCGGCAGGGAAATCACGGTGAAGGGATTCACGCTGACCGGCGGGCGCGACGGCGTCCATCTATCCGGCGGCGCGTCCGGCGCGTCGGCGAACATCGAAGGCAACGTGATCCGCAAGTCCGGTCGTCACGGCATCCATCTCGATCACACGAGCGTCGGGCGCATTTCGTCCAACACCATCGAGGACGTGGGAGCGATCGGCATCGACGTGAACGAAGGCTCGGTCGCGCGCATCGGTTACATCACCGCGACCGTCGGCGGCAGCGGCAACACGATCCGCAACGCGGGCCGTCACGGCATCGTCGTGTCGCGCAACTCCAGCGCGCGCATCCTCGCCAACGTCATCGAAGGCAGCAGGCAGCACGGCGTCTACGTGCATCGCAGCTCGCAGGCCGACGTGGTCGGCAACACGATTTCCGGCAACGGCGGCGACGGCATACACGCGCGCCACGCCTCCGGCATCAACCTGAGCGTCGAAGAACTCCCCGGCAAGATGGGCCCCAACCAGAGCGCCGCGAAAAACGCGGGCGCCGGCATTCACTGCGCGATGGGCGGATACGTCGAAGGCCCGCTCGGCACGCTGGATGGCGCGAAAAGCGCGAAAGATTTCGACGGCACGTGCCTGGACCGCGTGATGCAGTAGTCGCAAAAAGCCAATAAAAACAAATAGATACAGAAATCCGTATCGGTATGATTCAAGCCTCTACAGCTACGACGCAGGACACCGCTTCTTGCGGTGGAGAAATCGCGGAGGTTTACAACTACTTCCGGGATTACGATCCGGCCATCGGGAGATACATTCAGAGTGATCCGATTGGGCTCAGGGGCGGAATCAACACATTTGGATATGTGGCCGGGAATCCGCTGAGCCGAACCGACCCGCTGGGTCTTTTTATCGGCTATTGGCACAACGTAATTACCCAGCAAGTTGCTGCAGAATTTGGACATGCGCCGTGGGTAATTAGCATTGTGGTAAAGGAAGCAGTTTCGGCGGATTACATCAGAGGTTCGCAAACTCCAGCCAACGCGCAGTGGCACGCAATGCGCGATCCTGACTGGACTGTAGAACAAGCTCAGGAGCGATACGAGCGATTCATTCAGGAACAAATTCAAACCTGCACGCTTCCGGGATTAGGGCGCGCAGCCCACAGCGCACAGGACAGCGCAGTGAACCGCCCCGGGATTCCCGGAGACTCCATTTCTTGAGAGGATGGAGGTATGAA
>CAZMBS010000022.1:0-23536 GCA_964564295.1 uncultured Streptomycetaceae bacterium | reverse complement strand
GGTCACGGCGGTCGAGCATCCCGCGGCCGACCGCGCCTGCGCGTACAACCTGGAAAAGGTGGTGGTCGACGGCAACGATGCCGACGCCGTCTATCGTACCGCGGTCCAGTTCATCGGGCGCGCGCGCAACGGCGGCGGCCCGGCGCTCATCGAGGCGATGACCTATCGGCACAGCGGCCACTCGCGTGCCGATCCCGGGAAATACCGCCCCGAAGGCGAGCTCGACCGCTGGCTCGAACGCGATCCGCTGAAGCGGTATCGCGAACGCCTGCTCGGACTCGGCATCGTGGAAGCCACGCTCGCCGATCTGGAAGCGGCGGCAATGGGCAAGGTCGACGAGGCGACGGCGACGGCGAAGGCCTCGGCCGTGCCGTCGCTCGACGCGATCATGAAAGACGTGTGGGCGGACGGGGGAACGGCATGGCGGAACTGACCTATCGCGACGCGGTCGCGGCCGGCATCGCGCAGGAGATGCGGCGCGACGAGAACGTGGTGTTCCTCGGCGAGGATGTCGCGGCCGCCGGCGGCGTATTCAAGGCCACGGTCGGGCTGCTCGAGGAATTCGGTCCGAAGCGCGTGCGCGACTGCCCGATTTCCGAACAGGCGATCCTCGGCGCGGCGATGGGCGCGGCGATGACGGGCCTGCGGCCGATCGCCGAAATCATGTTCTCCGATTTTCTCGCGGTGTGCTGGGACATCGTCGCGAACGAAATGGCGAAGATGCGCTACATGACGAACGGCCAGACGACGATGCCGGTCGTCATCCGCACCGCGAACGGCGCGGGCTCGCGCTTCGGCGCGCAGCATTCGCAGGCGGTGGAGAACTGGGCGATGGCGGTGCCGGGCCTCAAGGTGGTCGCGCCCGCGTTTCCCGCCGACGTGAAAGGCCTGCTCGCCGCCGCGGTGCGCGATCCCGATCCCGTGCTGTTCTTCGAGCAGAAATCGCTGTACGCGATGAAGGGCGAAGTGCCCGACGGCGAATACGTGGACGAACTGGGCAAGGCGAAGGTGTTGCGTCAGGGCAGGGACTGCACGATCGTCGCGCTCGCGCTGATGGTGCATCGCGCGCTCGCCGCGGCCGAGATACTGGAAAAGGAGCACGGCATCTCGTGCACGGTGGTCGACGTGCGCTCGCTGGTGCCGCTCGATACGCAGACCATCTTGTCCGAAGTCGCAAAAACCGGCAGGCTCGTGACCGTGGAGGAGAATCCGCGGCTCTGCGGCTGGGGCGCCGAAATCGCTTCCATCGTCGCCGACGAGTGCTTCTGGGATCTCGACGGGCCGATCGTGCGCATCACGACACCGCACATCCCGCTGCCGTCGGCCGATCTGCTGGAGGACAACACCATCCCGTCGGTCGAGCGCGTGGTGCGGGAGATCCGCGAGAGGATCGACTGAATCGTCTGGGCGACGGTAAAGTCAATTAAATCATGTCGTTATATTTTTTCTGAAACATGGCAATTTTCGGGGGAAGAACATGAGCGTGCGGAATTGGGTGCAGGGAGTGGCGATTGCGCTGTCGCTCGTTGCTGGCGCGGCGGCGGCGCAGGCTGCGGACACGATCCTCGTCAACGGCAAGGTGGTGACGGTCGACGACCGGTTCTCGATCGCGCAGGCGGTCGCCATCAAGGGGAACCGCATCGTCGCGGTGGGGCGCAACGCCGACATCCGCGCCATGGCCGATGCGAATACCAAAGTGATCGACGCGCGCGGGCGCACGGTCATTCCGGGACTGATCGACAATCACGCGCACTTCATCCGCGTCGCGGAAAAGTGGCATTACGAGATGCGGCTCGACGAGATTACGTCGCGCAGGCAGGTGATCCGGATGATTGCGGACCGCGCGAAGGCCGCGAAACCGGGCGAGTGGATCGTGGCGCTCGGCGGCTGGTCGGAGGAGCAGTTCACGGACGACCCGAGCGGCTTTCCGCTCGCCGAACTCGACAAGCTCGCGCCGGACAACCCGGTCGCGCTGCAGTCGGTGTACCGGCACACGTACCTCAACACCGCCGGGCTCAAGGCGGCCGGCATCGACGGAAAAACCCCGAATCCGCCCGGCGGCACCATCGAAAAGGACGCGTCGGGCAGGCTGACCGGCGTGGTCCGCGGCGCCGGCGGCGTCGCGTTCGTCGCGACGAAGGTGCCGCTCGCCGAGAAGCAGCAGTGGCTGCAGAACGCGCGCGACGTCGTGCGCTATCTCAACTCCGTCGGCATGACGGCATGGATGGATGCGGGCGGCCGCGGCATGAGCGCCGCGCATTACGGGCCGTACCGGGAACTCGCCGACAAGGGCGAACTCGACATACGCATCTACTGGCAGACCATCCGCCAGCCGGGCAATCCGGCGGCGGTCGACAAGGTCGTCTCCGAGATACCGGGCTTCAAGCCGTTTCAGGGCACGGACTATTTCGACAACGTCGGGTACGGGGAATCGGTCTACAGCCCGATCAACACGCAGTTGCTGAATCCCAAGGCCAACACGCGGCCGGAGGACTACGCGCAATGGGGCCGCATCGCTCGCGCGCTCGCGCATCAGGGCATCTACGTGAATTCGCACGTGGAAATGGAGGCGTCGATCGACGCGTTCCTCACGCTGTACGAGGAAATCAACGCCGAGCGCCCCATCAAGAATCTGCGCTGGGCGTTGTCGCACATCGACCAGGTCACACCCGCGCAGCTTGACCGCATGAAACGGCTCGGCATGTCCGCGCAGATCCACACCCGGCCCCTGATCCAGGGCGTGCTGATGCACCGCGCGCACGGCGATCGCGCGTGGAGCATGCCGCCGATGCGCACGGTGCAGGACAGCGGCATACCGTGGGGTCTCGGTTCGGATGCGACCGCGGTGACGACGTCGAACCCGTTCTACAATCTGTGGTTCGCGGTGACCGGGAAAATGGTCGGAGGGCACCACGTCAACCGCCAGACCATCACGCGGGAAGAGGCGCTCGCGGCGCATACCCGCAACAACGCCTACATCGTGTTTCAGGACGGCAACCTCGGCGCGATCCAGAAAGGCCGCTACGCGGACCTGCTGATACTCGATCGCGATTACCTGACGGTGCCGGAGGACCAGATCAAGGACATCAGGCCGTTGCTGACCATGGTGGGCGGCAAAGTGGTGTACGAGGCGCGCTGAGTCGATTGGGAGGCAGGGGATGGACATCATCATGCCGCAGCTCGGCGAGACGGTCACCGAGGGCGTGGTCACCCGGTGGTACAAAAAGGTCGGCGACCCGATACGGGCCGACGAAACACTGTTCGACGTCGAGACCGACAAGGTCAGCACCGAGATTCCGTCGCCGGTCGCGGGCGTGGTGTCCGAGATTCTCGTCTCCGAAGGTGTGACCGCGAAGGTCGGTGTGCGGCTCGCGGTGATACGCGAAAGCGGCGCGACGCCGAAAACCGCGGCGCCCGCCGTGGCAGCCGCGGCCCCGGTCGTCGCCGCCATGCCTGCAGCCGGGGCAACGCCGGTGGTGCTGCCGCGCATCGCCGCCGGCGAACGGCTGTCGCCGGTCGTGCGCAAGCTGTGCGCGGAGCACGGGCTGGATCCCGCGCGGATTGCGGGCACGGGCCGCGACGGCCGCATCACGCGCGAAGACGTGCTCGCGCACATCGCGCGCGGCGGCGCTTCCGTCGCCGTGCGATCCCAGGATCGCGCCGAGTACAACATTGCGCCGGCAACCGGAACGCCCGTTCCGCTCAACAACGTCCGGCGCCGCACCGCGGAGCAGATGACGAAGTCGTGGACCACGGTGCCGCACGTCATGCAGGTGGCGGAGGCCGACTACGCGCGCGTCGACGAGGCGCGCCGCGAGCACGGCGCGGATTGGAAGCGGCGCGAGGGGTTTTCGCTGACCTACATGCCGTTCGTCGCGCGCGCGGTGTCGATCGCGCTCGCGAAATTTCCGCGGCTCAATGCAACCTATGGCAGCGACGGCATCACGTTGCTCGCGCGCATCAACCTCGGCATCGCGGTGGATCTGAATTTCGACGGGCTCGTCGTGCCGGTCGTCAAGGATGTGCCGTCGAAATCGCTTCCGCAAATATCGCGTGAAATCAATGACTTGGCGCTCCGCGCGCGCGCGAACCGGCTGAAGCCCGACGAGCTGTCCGGCGGCACCTACACGATCTCCAACCACGGCGCGTTCGGCACCGTGATCACCGCGCCGATCATCAACACGCCGCAGGTCGCCATATTGTCCACCGACGGCGTGCGCAAAAAGCCGGTCGTGGTCGAAAGTCCGGACGGCGACAGCATCGCGATCCGTCCGGTGGGTGTGCTCGCGCAGAGTTTCGATCATCGCGCGGTGGACGGCGCTTATGCGGCCGCGTTTTTGCGCGAGGTGAAAACGATCATTGAAACGCGCCACTGGGTGCAGGACCTGCAGGCCTAGCGGCGAACGCGCAACCATTTCGGAAACTTTCCTCACTGGAACAAAAGGGCGGCACGCATGGCAAATCTCAAGCAGCACAAACTGGGCTGGATCGGCATCGGACGCATGGGCTACGCGATGGCGGAGCGTCTCGCGAAAGCGGGCTGCGACATCGCGGTGTGGAATCGCACGAAATCGAAGGCGGAACCGCTCGCGAAATCCGGCGCGAAGGTGGTGGACCATCTGACCGATCTCGCGGGTTGCGACATCGTGTTCACGATGGTGTCGACCGGCAAGGACGTGAAAGAGGTGCTGTTCGGCGCGAACGGCGTCGGCGCGAAGGGCGCGATGCCGAAAATCATCGTCGACAGCACGTCGATCTCGCTTGAGGAGTCCGCCGAGATTCGCGAAAAACTCGGCAAGCTCGGCGTGAAGCTGCTTGCGGCGCCGGTATCGGGGAACGCGAAGGTCATCAAGGCCGGCAAGCTGACCGTCGTGGCGTCGGGTCCGAAGGACGCGTTCGACGCGGTGGCGCCGTACCTGGAGGCGATCGGCCGCGGCGTTTCTTATGTCGGCGACGGCGAACTCTCGCGCATCGCGAAAATCTGCCACAACGTGATGCTCGGCGTCGTGATCCAGAACCTGTGCGAAATCACGGTGCTCGCGGAAAAGGCCGGCATGCAGCGCCACGCCTTCCTCGATTTTCTCAACAAGAGCGTCATGGGCTCGATGTTCACCGCGTACAAGACCCCCGCGCTGTCGAACCTGGATTTTCACGTGACGTTCACGCCGGAGCTGCTGCGCAAGGACATCGACCTCGGGCTCGCCGCCGGCCGCACCCATGGCGTGCCGATGCCGACCACCGCCGTCGCGCGCGACCTCGTGCAGACCCTGATCGGCCACGGCTACGATCAGGATTTCTCGCAACTGTTGCTGTTGCAGGCGAAGGCGTCCGGCATTACCCTCAAGTCCGAGAACGTCGACGTGGGCGACGGACTCTGAACGCAATCGACAGGGGCAGCGACGCCGCATGAAATACCGCCGTCTGGGCAAGAACGGTCCACAGGTCTCCGCGATCAGCATGGGGCGCGGCGCGCACCCGATCCGCTTCGGCGAGCAGCCCGCGGAGGACGATTTTCGCGCGGCGATCCGGCGCGCGCTCGATCTCGGCGTGAACCATTTCGACAGTTCGGACGCGTACTGGGGCACGCGCCACGAAGTGCTGCTCGGCCGGGCGCTGAAAGGGCATCGTCAGCAGGTGGTGATCACCAGCAAGTTCGGCAACATCGCGAGTCCGGACGGCGGGAAAAGCGCGGACGGGCGGCCGGAGTACGTGCACGCCTGCTGCGACGCGAGCCTCAAGCGGCTGGGCATCGACGAGATCGACATCTACTACATCCATCGCGTCGATCCCGACGTGCCGATCGAGGATACGGTGGGGGCGATGGCGGAGCTCGTGTCGCGCGGCAAGGTGCGCTTCCTCGGCATCTGCGAAGCGGCGCCGAAAACGCTCGCGCGCGCGTACCGCGAGTACCCGCTCGTCGCGCTGCAGACCGAATACTCGTTGTGGTATCGCGACGTCGAGCGCGACGTGCTGCCCGCGTGCCGCGAGCTCGGGATGAGTTACATCGCCTACGCGCCGCTCGGCCGCGGGCTGCTCACCGGCCGCATCAAGTCCGTCGACGACCTGCCGCCCGGCGACCGGCGCCGCCGCAGCCCGCGGTTCCAGCCCGGGAATCTCGCGCGCAATCTCGAACTCGTGAAGGAGCTGGAGGCCATCGCGAAAGCGAACGGCGCGACGCCCGCGCAGATCGCGCTCGCGTGGCTGCTCGCGCAGGGCGACGACATCGTGCCGATACCCGGCACCAACCACGCGCGCAACGTGGAACTGAACGTCGCCGCCGCGGATCTCGCGCTGCCGGCGGCCGATCTCGCGCGGCTGAGCGAAATATTCGCGATCGGCGCGGGCGCGGGCGCGCGCTCGGGCGAACACGCGCTGAAGGGCATGGGAATCTAGAGCCGTTCCGGCACAGGGAGCACGGGCAATGAACTACCGCAAATCGGAAGCCAAGGAAGCCTCTCGCGCGCAGTTTCGCGGCGTGTGGGCGGCGATCACGACGCCGTTTACCGCGGACGACCGGCTCGACGAAGCCGGGCTGCGCCGCAACATGCGGCATTTCACCGACCAGCTCGGGGTTGACGGGATATTCTGCACCGGCACCATGGGCGAGTTCTGGGCGCTCACGAAGGAAGAGCGCAAGCGCGTCGTCGAAATCGTGGTGGAGGAGGCGCGCGGCAAGTGCAGGGTCATACCGCACACCGGCCACCATTCTCCCGCGGAAACGGTCGATCTCACGCGGCACGCGCAGGAGGTCGGCGCCGATTTCGCGATCGTCATCAATCCGTACTACCCCGCCGCCGGCGAGCAGGCGATCCACGAATGGTTCGAGTACGTCGCCTCGCGCGTCGACATCGGCATCTGGATGTTCGACACGCCGTTTTCGTTCACCGCGCTGTCGCCGCAACTGACCGAGCGCATTTCGCGCATCGAGAACATCTGCGGCATCAAGTGTTCCCGGCCGATCGAGCATTACCGCGAGGTGAACCGGTTGTGCGGCGAGCGCATCGTGCTGAGCCACCCGTCGGAAACCGACTTTTTGACGCTGATGCGCGAACACGGCATGCGCGTGCACATGTCGTCTGCGGCGCCGTTCCTGTACCAGACCGCGTCGTGGCGCCCGATGCGCGACTACGCCGAACTCGCGCTCTCCGGAAAGTTTGCCGAGGCGCAGAAGCCGTACGACGCACTCGCCGACGTGCGCCGCGTCGGCGAGCACTGGCTGCGCAAGCCCTGGCTCGAACAGCAGATCATTCCGATCGCCAACATGAAGGCGTGGGCCGACCGGATCGGGCTCGTGGGCGGGCGCGTGCGTCCGCCGCTGCTGCAGATCACTGATGACGCCCGCGCTGCGCTGCATGCGGACCTTGAACGCTGCGGGTTGATCGACAAGCTCGCGGCAGCCCCACGGGCCCGCGCGGCATGAACGGTGGCGCGCAGATGACCCGGGCGTTGCGTAGGGCGGAAAAGCGTAGCGCCTTCCGCCGCGAAGAAAACCACGACCGGCGGATTACGCCTCGCTTATCCGCCCTACGGCGCCAGTGGTGTAGATATCTCTTTGTTTTTGTTGGTATTTCCGGAATGCTTACCGAGGCCGCCGCGCAGGGCTATCCGTCGAAAGCCGTGCGCCTCATCGTGCCGTGGAGCGCGGGCAGCGGCACCGACCTGATGGCGCGCACGCTTGCGCAGAAGCTCGGCGACGCGCTTGGGCAGCAGGTGGTCGTCGACAACCGCGGCGGCGCGGGCGCGATCATCGGCACCGAAGTCGCGGCGAAATCGCCGCCGGACGGGTACACGCTGTACATCGGCGGCTCGGTCTCGATGTCGATCAGTCCCGCGCTGTACGGCAAGGTCGGTTACGACACGATCCGCGATTTCGCGCCGGTGTCGCTGGTGTCGCAGTTCTTCAACGCGCTGTCGGTGCATCCGTCCGTGCCGGCGAAATCGGTCAGGGAATTCATCTCGCTTGCGCGCGCGCGCCCGGGCGAGCTCTTGATGGGCTCGGCGGGCAACGGTTCGACGAGTCACCTCGCCGGCGAACTTTTCATGCAGATGGCGAAGGTGAAAATGACGCACGTGCCGTACAAGAGCGGCGGCCAGCTCGTGGTGGGCGTGTTGTCCGGAGAATCGTCGCTGTCGTTCTCGCCCGTTTCCACGGGACTCGCGCATGCCAGGGGCGGGCGGCTGCGGATGCTCGCGGTCTCGAGCGCGAAGCGGCTCGCGTCGCTGCCGGACCTGCCGGCGATCGCGGAAACGGTTCCCGGGTACGAATTCGGCGGCTGGCAGGGCGTGCTGGTCCCCGCGGGCACGCCGCCCGACATCATCAGCCGGCTGCACGGTTCGATCATGAAGGCGATCGGCACCGCGGAGTTCCGGGATTACCTGTTCCGTGAAGGCTCGGAACTCGTCGGCAGCACGCCCGGAGATTTCGCGGCGTTCGTGAAAACCGACGTCGCGCGCAACGCGGCGCTCGTGCGCAGTGCCGGAATCAAGCCGCAATAGTCGGGGAAAGAGAACGACATGAGAGCGACAGGTTGGTTGTTGCTGGCGATGGCGCTTGCCGGAACTGCGCCGGCCCTCGCGGCGGAAGCGGTGAAGGGCTATCCGTCACGGCCGATCCGGCTCGTGATGCCCAACGCGCCGGGCAGTTCGGCGGACACGATGGGGCGCATCGTCGCGATCCGGCTCGGCGAGGCGCTCGGCCAGCAGATTGTGGTCGACAACCGTGCCGGCGCGGGCGGCGTGCTCGGACTCGAGATCGGCAAGAACGCGGTCCCGGACGGCTACACGCTGATCACGACGTCGCTGTCGGCGTTGACCGTATCGCCGCACATCCGCAGGGACCTGCCGTACGACACGATGAAGGACTTCGAATACGTCGCGCTGTATTCGCGGCAGGCAAACGTGCTGGTGGTCAGCCCCGCGCTGCCGGTGAAGTCCCTGCGCGAGTTCATCGATCACGCGAGAGCGCAGCGCGGCAAGCTCATTATGGGTTCTGCGGGCGCCGGATCGCAAAGCCATCTGAACGGCACGGCGTTCCTGATGGCGGCGGGATTCGAATCGCTGCACGTGCCGTACAAGGGCGGCGGTCCGTCGGTCGCGGCCGTGGTTGCGGGCGAGGCGCACTGGACCATGCCGCCGTCGGCCGCGGTGATGACGATGGTGCGCGGGGGGCGCCTGCGCGCGCTCGGGCACACGTTTCCGCAGCGCACGCCGCTGCTCGGCGATATTCCGGCGATTGCCGAGACGCTGCCCGGCTTCAAGTACGTCGCGTTCTCCGGTTTTCTCGCGCCGCGCGGCCTGCCGAAGCCCGTTCTCGACCGCATTCGCGCGACCGTGGAGCAGGTCGTGAAGTCCCCGGAGATCCGCGAGCAGTTCGCGCTGCAGGGTGCCGAACCCGCGACCGGCACGCCGGAGGCCTTTCGCCAGGCGGTGCAGGAGGAGCTGATCGATGCCGGCAGGCTCGTGAAGGCCATCGGGTTGAAGGCCGACTGATCGCGATGGCGGTTTGCAACGGCGCAGGGTCGGTGGCGCCGGGCGTGCATCGATTCGTCGTGCCGTTCGGCGCCGGACCGACCGACGTGCAGGCGCGCTGGCTCGCACAGCGGCTCGCGCGCGAACTCGACGCACCGGTCGTCGTGGAGAACCGTCCCGGTGCAGGCGGCATGAAGGGCACCGAATGCGTGGCGCACGCATCCCCCGACGGGTTGACGTGGCTCGCTGCGAACCCCGGGCCGCTCACGGTGGGTCCTCATGTGCGCGGAGATTCCACGTACGATCCGCTGCGCGATCTTGCGCCCGTGGTGCTGATTGCGACGGTGCCGAGCGTCATCGCGGTGCATCCGGCGCTGCACGCCGATTCCATCGCTGCGTTCATCGCGCTCGACCGCGCCGCGCCGGACACGCTGCGCTGGGGGTCGCCGGGCCTGGGCACCGTGGGGCACCTCGCCCTCGCGCTGTTTCAGTCGCTCGCCGGCACGCGCATGCGGCACGTGCCGCAGGACGGGCTGGAGGCCGCGATACCGCTGCTGGTGGCCGGCGGCATCGACGCGCTGATCGTGCCGATGCCGGATGCGCGGCCGCTTGCGCGAGCAGGTAAAATCCGGGCGCTCGCCAACACGCGCCGGCAGCGCAGTCCGCTGTGGCCCGAACTGCCGACGGTCGAGGAGGGCGGTGTCGCGGGCTTCGAATCGTTCAACTGGAACGGCGTTGCCGCGCCGGCGGGTACGGTGGCGGCGTCGATCGCGCGCATGAATGGCGCGGTAAATCGTGTGCTGGCGTCGCGCGAGGCGCGGCAGTATTTCGGCGCGAACGGGTACGAAATCGCGGGCGGCACGCCGGAAACATTTCGGGATTTCGTCGCGTCGGAGCACGTCAAGTGGCGGGGCGTCGTGCGGCAGGCAGGCGTGGCGGCAGCGTGATGGCGGCGGAAAACGCGAATGGATCGTAGTGCATCACCAAGGATGATCATGGCCCAAAAAGCAAAACGTGTGGCGCCGCGCAAGTCGGCGGCGAAGAAAACCGCGGGTACGGCGCGAACCGCCGGCGCGGCGGATTTCGTGAGCCTGCAGGAAATCGTGATGACGGCGAAGAAGCGGCTCCCGAAACATCTGTGGGATCATCTTTCCGGCGGCGCGGATTCCGAAACGACGCTGTGGCGTAACCGGCAGGCGCTCGACAGCCTCGCGCTGCGGCAGCGCGTGCTCGTCGACGTGCGCCACATCGACATTTCCACGACATTGCTCGGCAAGACCCTGTCGAGCCCGGTGTTTCTCGCGCCGGTGGGCGGCTTCGTGGGCTTCGTGAACCCGAAAGCGGGCGCGATACCGGTTGCGAAGGCGGCCGTCGCGCACGGCACCGCGGCGTTCATCAGCACCGCCGCGAAGCCGGGATTCGAAGCGGCAGCGGCGGCGGTCGACGTGCCGCTGATTTTCCAGCTTTACGTGCGCTCCGACCGCAAGTGGGTCGAGGATATTCTCGACCGCGTGAAGGCCGCGGGCTACCGCGCGCTGTGCGTGTGCGTGGACCGCAATTACTACGGCCGCCGCGAGCGCGACATCGTGAGCCGTGCGGCGGTGCGCGAGGGATTCGGCGACCCGTCGTTCCAGATGGCGCTGTCGTGGAAGGACCTCGTGTGGATGAAGGATCGCGTGAAGCTTCCGCTGATCGCGAAGGGTATTGCCACCGCCGAGGATGCGCGGCTCGCGGTCGAGCACGGCGCGGACGTCGTGTACGTGTCGAATCACGGCGGGCGGCAGCTCGATCACGGGCAGGGCACGATCGAGGTGCTGCCGGAAGTCGTCGCCGCGGTCGACGGCCGCGCGGAAATCCTGTGGGACGGCGGCGTGTTGCGCGGTACCGACGTCGTGAAGGCGATCGCGCTCGGCGCGCGCGCAGTGGGCGTGGGCAAGATGCTCGGATGGGCGCTCGCCGCGGGCGGCGAAGCCGGGCTCAAGCGCATGCTCGAACTGATGGACTTGGAAATCCGCACCGCGATGGGACTCATGGGCGTCACGTCGCTCGCGCAGTTGAATCCGGGCTGGGTGCGCGCGGCGGCGCCGGCGCGGCCTCCGACGCAGACCAACGCGTATCCGCTGTTCGAGGGCGCGTTCCGGAACCAGATCATTGTCTAATAGAAACAACAACTTGCGATGACGTTGTCCACGCGGTACATGCCGCGCGTCGATGCGCGGCTGCAACCCGTCATGGCGATGCAGTACCCGCGTTTCTCCGACGCGGAGTACGCGCGCCGCCACGGTGCGCTCGCCGCCGTGATGGAAAAAAACGGCGTCGATCATCTGCTGGTCGTCACGTCGAATCGCGGCGGCAACGCAGTGCAGTGGGTGACCGGATGGCCCGGCACGGTGGAGGCGCTCGTCGTTTTCCGTCCGGGCGTACGGATGACGATGCACATGGAGTGGTTCAACCACGTGCCGCTCGCGACGCAAATTGCGCGCGACACCGACGTGCGCTGGGGCGAGCACCAGGGCGTCGCGAAAGCCGTGGAGGAGCTGAAACGCCGCGGCGCGAAGCGCGTGGGCGTCGTGGGTCCGCTCGCGCGGCGCGGATATCGCGCGCTCGAGTCCGCGTTCGACGTGGTCGGCCTCGATGCCGAGTACGTGCGGCTGCGCATGATCAAGTCCGCGGAGGAACTCGACTGGCTGCGCATTGGCGCCGCGCTGTCGGATGCCGGGCTCGCGGCGCTGGTCGGCGAGACGCGTCCGGGGCTCACCGAGCGCGAACTCGGTGCGATCGTCGAAAGCGCGTACATCCCGCACGGCGGCACCACGATGATCCGCTACATCGGCGTCACATCGATGTCCGCGCCGCATCTCTTCGTGCCGCCGCAGCACCCGTCGCCGCGCGAGGTGCAGTCGGGCGACGTCGTTTTCTGTGAACTGTCGGCTTTCTGGTGGGATTACGCGGGGCAGGTGCTGCGCACGTTCTTCGTCGATGCCGAACCGACGCCGCTCTACCGCGATCTGCACGCGACCGCCGAGGCCTGCTTCGACGCCGTGACGAAGGTCGTGCGTCACGGGACGACGATGGAAGAGATCGTCGCCGCGGCGGATCTCGTCGAGCGGGCCGGCTTCACGGTCTGCGACGACCTCATGCACGGATTCGGCGGCGGATATTTCCAGCCGATACTCGGCAGCCGCAGCCGTCCCGCCGGGCCGCTGCCCGACATGACGCTCGAGGAGAACATGACCGTCGTCGTGCAGCCCAACGTGACCACGACGCAGCCGGATCTCTCGCGGCGCGCCGGCGTGCAGGTCGGCGAACTGATCCGCATCACCAAAACCGGATTCGAATCCCTGCATCGGGCCCCGCGCGGGGCGTTACGGGCAGGAACGCGGATCTGACGCGGCGCGCGCGCCGACGGGCGCGCGGCCGAATCCCCATGGCGCGCCGCGGTTCGTGCTTTCAGACACAGTTCGACACAATTGATTTCACATTGACACCCGGTTGTGGTCAACAATGGCCGGCATTCGCGCATTGTTTGATCAGCGTTTCGACAAGCAGTACAACCGGAGACCGACATGAACACCTTGAAGCGTGTGATTTGCGTACTGGCCGTCGGCGCCTCGTTCGTCGCCGCGGCGCCGGCACTCGCGGACCCGTATCATCGGCACGCGTACGATCGTCACGACCGCCATTACCGCGACCACGTCCGTCACGACCATCGATATCACGACTATCGATATACCGACCGTCGTCGCGTCGTCGTGGTAGAGCGGCCCCGCATCGTGGAGCGGACCGTGATTGTAGAACGGCCGGTATACGTAAGTCAGCCCGCGCCGAACCCGACCGTGGGCGAGATGATCGGCGCCGCGATCGGAGTCATTATCGACCAGCGGCGATAGCGATAGCGCCACTGCACCTTGAACTTCTGCGCGCGCCGGCCGAACCCCGCTTCCGCAGTGCAGGCTACGTTCCAGGCATCGACTTCAACCCCAGGTGTTTGACGAACGGGTCGAAGTCCCGGTCGGAGTACAAGAGCGGCATCCCGCGCTCTATGCAGAAGGTGGCGATAATGGCGTCCGCGGTTTTTCGGACCGTGATTCCCCGTCGTCGCAGGGCGCGGTAGTTGTCGGCAGTCTTGATGGCGAGACTGGCGCCGAGCAAGTCATACGTGGTCAGGCTTGCGAGCAGTTCCTTGGCGGCGACATAGTCCGCATCGCCGCGAAAGCCTTGCAGTACTTCCGTCAGTATCAGGTCCCCGATGGCGACCGGCTCCCGCCCCAGCAAGGCGTCGAGAAAGTCGGACTCCCGGGTAACGTTACCGTTGAAATAGTCGACCCAGACGCTGGAATCGACGAGGATCATTTGTCGGTCCGCATCCGGTCCAGGTCATCGCGCCATCTGAGTTTGCCGCGCAATCCGCGGAGGGCCTCCTGTTTTTTCAGCCGAATCAACGCCCTCAAGCCGAGTTCCACGGCTTCCTTCTTGGTTCGCGCGCCGGTGGCCTTGATCGCGTCCGACATGAGCGTTTCATCAATCACGATATTGGTTCGCATGCAGGGCTCCGATGTGTACTCATTACGATAATTATACACATCCCGTGCCGCGACCGGAACGCCGCGATGTCAGCGGGGATTCTTCAGAAACGCCGCGTTGACGCAGTTGATGAGCCGGTTTTCGGACAGATACAGATGCGCGGTCTGCGCGGCCTTGGTGCGCAGGTCGACGAGGCCGTCGGGACTGTAGAAGCCGGAGTGCGGACCGAGCAGCACGCGGCCCCGGATCCACGCTGCGTTTTCGCGCCAGGCGGCGACGAGCGGATCGTCGAGCGTCGCCGGTTCCACGGGCAGCACGTCGAGGCCGACCGACCCGATGCGGTTGCTTTTCAGGCCTTCCAGCAGCGCGGCGGTGTCGCAGATCGGCCCGCGCGCGGTGCTGATGACGCAGATACCGGGTTTCATCATCGCGATGGACGCCGCGTCGATCATGCGGTGCGTCTCGGTGGTTAGCGGCGCGTGGATGCTCACGACATCCGCGGCGCCGAGGAGATCCGCGAGTTTCGCCGCGCGCCGGAAGCCGAACGCGAGTTCCGCACCGGTCGGCAACTGCGGATCGTAGAACGCGACCTCCATGCCGAACGCGCGCGCGCGCAGCGCGGCCGCGGTGCCGATGCGGCCCATGCCGATGACGCCGAAGGTCGCGCCGCGCAGCCGGCGCGCGGTGACGTTGTGCGTGTGCGTCCAGTTGGCGGCCGGATTTTCACGCAGCGCCGCATCGTAAATCGCCGTGCCGCGCGCGAACGCGAGCATCATCGCGATCGCGGTGTCGGCAACTTCGGTGGTGCCGTAGTCCGGTACGTTGCAGACCGGGATGCCGGCTTCGCCGCAGGCCTGCAGATCGCAGTTGTCGAATCCGACGCCGTTGCGCACGATCACGCGGCAGTGCTTGAGGTGCGGAATGACCGTGCCGTCCATCCGGATGCGCACGACGACGATCGCGTCGCAGTCCTGCCACGCGGCAAGATCGATGTCGCCGAATCGCGTCTTGTGCGGATTGATGAGCCGCGCCTGCGGCCCGAAAATCTTCTGCTCGAGATCGAGCGGGTCGGAACGGCTGTCGGGGTACAGGATCGTCGTCACGTCGGAAACTCCTTGCGATGCTCGACAGCCGCGCGCGGCCGGTTTCGGGGGAATGGAAAGAACGCTCGAAAATAGCATGAAAACATCGGGTTACGATAGCGCTTCGGCGGTTGCGCCGTGCCGGCCGCGCACGTTGTTGCACGGCGGGGCTGAGACTAGAATGGGGCGCGCGCACGCGTTCGCGGCGCGAACCGGCAAGGAGAACCCGCTGTGGCACAGACCATCACCGTCACGCTCAATGTCAACGGCCGCGACCACGTGGTCACGGCGCTGCCCGATACGCCTTTGCTGTGGGCGCTGCGCGAGCACCTGAAACTCACCGGATCCAAGTACGGTTGCGGCAAGGGCCAGTGCGGCGCCTGCACGGTGCATCTGGACGGCAAGGCCGCGCAGTCGTGCCTCTATACGATCCAGGACGTCGGCGCGCGGCGCGTGACGACGATCGAAGGACTTTCGCGCGGCAACGATCATCCGCTGCAGAAGGCGTGGATCGCGGAGCAGGTGCCGCAGTGCGGCTACTGCCAGTCCGGGCAGATCATGCGCGCCGCTGCGTTGCTCGCGGAAAATCCGCGTCCGACCCGCGACGAAATCGTCGATTACATGAATCCGAACATCTGCAGATGCGGCACGTATGCGCGCATCGTACGCGCGATCGAACGCGCGGCGCGGGAGGGATAGGCCATGTCCGCGAAAACCGTCAGGAACGAATCGACGAACACCGGCCGCCGCCGCTTCATGGTGGGTGCCGCCGGTCTGACGTTTGGAGTAGCCACGGGCGTGCCGTCGTGGCTTGCCTCCGGGCAGGGCGAGGCGAACGCGCAGGCCGTCAAAGGCGTCGTGCTCAACGCGTGGGTCACGCTGTTGGCCGACGGCACGGTGTCGATCATGTCGCCCGCGGCGGAAATGGGACAGGGGTCGCTCACGGCGCTGCCGCTGATTCTCGCCGACGAGATGGATGCCGACTGGTCGAACGTGCGCATCGTCGCCGCACCGCCCGACAACAGGCGCTACGGCAATCCGGCGTTTCGCTACCTGCAGTACACGGCGGGCAGCGCGACGATACGCGGCTACTTCGACAATCTGCGCCAGTTCGGCGCCCAGGTCCGCTACGTGCTGCTCGACGCCGCGGCGCGCCGCTGGGGAGTGCCGGTCGCCGAGGTGTCCAGCGAACCCGGCCACGCCGTGCATGCGCGGTCCGGGCGCCGGTTGTCGTACGGCGACATTGCCGCGTTTGTGCAGGTGCCCGCGCAGGCGCCTGAAGTCAGCATCGAACCGGTCTCGACCGCGCAGTTCCGGCTCATCGGCACGGATGTTCCACGCGTCGACGTTCCGGGCAAGGCGAACGGCACGGCGCAGTACAGCATCGACGTTCAGGTGCCGGGCATGGTGTACGGCGCGATCCTGCGCGAACCGGTGGAAGGAGCGGGCCCGGCCACCGTCGACGATCGGGATGCGCTCGCGGTCGATGGAGTGCTGCAGGTCGTGCGCCTGCAGTACGGCGTCGGGGTGGTGGCCACGACGCCATGGGCGGCGTTCAAGGCGAAGGACGCGCTGAAGGTGACGTGGGCGCGCAACGCGCGCGGCTGGCGGCATGCGAGCGCGAGCGGCTTCGACGCGTTCGCGCGCATCGCGCGGGACAACGCGGTGAAAGGGGTTGCGTGGGAGACCGCGGGACAGGCGGTCGCCGAACTCGGGCGCGCGCGCACGGTGTTCGAAGGCGAGTACCGCGCGGATTACGCCTATCATGCGCAGATGGAGCCGCTCAACTCGGTGGCGTCGGTCACGGCCGATGGCTGTGAAATCTGGTGCGGCACGCAGAGCCAGACCATCGCGGTAGACGCCGTCGCGCAGGCGCTCGGCATGCCCGCCGCGAAAATAAAGTTCCACGGCATGCTGCTCGGCGGCGGGTTCGGGCGCCGCGGCAATCGCGATCTCGAATTCATGGTCGATTCCGCGCTGTTGTCGAAAGCGGCCGGCAAGCCGGTGAAGGTGCTGTGGACGCGCGAAGACGACGTGAAAAATGGCCGGTTCCGGCCGCAGTACGTGAATCGCATCCGCGCGGCGGTCGACGACAACGGGAGAATCGTTGCCTGGCATCATCGCGTGGTGAGCGACGAGGCGCTCGCGTTCATGGACCCGGTGCGCTTCAAGGCGTCGAAAGGCCGCGACAACATTGCCATGCGCGGCACCGAGCTGCCGACCTACGACATTCCGCACGTGCTGGCCGAGGGTCTGCAACAGCCCACGGGCATCCGCACGGCGCCGCTGCGCGCGATCGGTGTCGGCCAGAACAGTTTCGCCAACGAGGTGTTCATCGACGAAATCGCGGCCAGGCTGAGCGTCGATCCTGTCGAATTCCGCATCCGCCTGCTGAAAGGCACGCCGCTCGCGCGGCGTGGGCGGCACGCGATCGAGGAGGTTGCGCGGATGGCGGACTGGCGGCGCAAGCGCCCGGGACGCGGCCTCGGCGTCGCGTACCTCGACTATTCGGGCACGCAGATGGCGGGCATCGCCGAAGTTTCGGTCGACCGGGAAAGCGGCGCGATTCGGTGCCATGAATTCTGGTGCACGATCGACGCCGGCATCGCCGTGCAGCCCGACAACATCATCGCGCAGACGGAAAGTTCCATCGTCTACGGGCTGGGTCTCGCGCTGACGGAGCACATCGACGTCGCCGGCGGCGTCGTTCGGCAGTCGAACTTCACCGATTACCGGGTGCCGCGCCAGAAGGACCTGCCGCGCATGCATATCCAGCTCATCCGGACCCGGAACGGACCCACGGGCGCAGGGCAGATGGCCACCCCGCTCGTGCCGTCCGCGATCTCCAACGCTGTATTCGCGCTGACCGGTGTGCGCCTGCGGCAGCAACCGATGCTCGCCGACCGCGTGAAACTCGCGTTGAACGGACAGGCTCCCCGGACTGCGTGATGGGCCGGATGGTCGAACGGGTGTTGAACGTGAACGGCGTCGACCGCCGGGTCACGGCGCATCCCGATACGCCGCTCCTGTAGGCGTTGCGCGACCATCTCGATCTTCCCGGCACCAAGTACGGGTGCGGCATCGGCCAGTGCGGTGCCTGCACCGTGCACGTCGACGGCAAACCGGCCTTGTCGTGCCTCATCGAACTGCGGCACGCGGCGGGTCGGCGCGTCACGACGATCGAAGGACTGTCGCGCGACAACACGCATCCGCTGCAGAAGGCGTGGATCGCGGAGCAGGTGCCGCAGTGCGGATACTGCCAGTCCGGCCAGATCATGCGCGCGGCGGGATTGCTCGCGGAACACCCGCGCCCGACCCGGCAGCAAATCGTCGAGCACATGAAGCCGAACCTCTGCCGTTGCGGCGCCTACCGCCGCATCATCGCCGCAATCGAGCGTGCGGCGCAGGGGGCCGGTTGAGCGTCGACGGCGGCCGCAGGGCGTTTCTCCGGCGCGGCGGACTTGCGCTCGGGTTCCTGCTGGCTCCGGGCGGCGTGCTGCGGGTGGTCGATGCGCGGGCCTGCGGCGAAGAAGGCGATGTCGATCTCAACGCGTGGGTGCACATCTCGAACAGCGAAAACACGATATCGGTGAAATGTCCGACCGCCGAAATGGGGCAGGGCATCTACACCTCGATACCGCTCCTGATCGCCGAGGAGCTCGATGCCGACTGGCGCACGATACGCATCGAGCAGGCGCCGTCCGACCGGGCGTTCGTCAATCCGGACTATTTCGGCGTGCAGGGCGTGGGCGGCAGCCGCTCGACGCAGGGTTACTGGCGCATCGCGCGGCTCGCGGGCGCGCAGGCGCGGGCGATACTCATCGCGAACGCAGCGCGGGAGTGGAAGACGGCCGCATCGGCGTGTGCCACCACGCCCAACCACGTGGTGCATGCCGCGTCCGGCCGCAGGATGAGCTATATGGACGTCGCGAGACTCGAAGATATCCGGCTCGATGCACCACCGGTGTCCGAGAAGGATCTGAAACCGCCCGCGCAATGGCGGCTGATCGGCCGCGACGTGCAGCGCCTCGACGTGCCGCTCAAGGTGAGCGGTCGCGCGCGCTACGGCATCGATGTCCACATGCCCGGCATGTACTACGCGTCGATACTGCGGCCGCCTGTCGCGACCTGCCCGCATCCGCTGTATGGCGACGGCGCGGAGAACGGCCCGGTGGCGGTCGATGCGACGGAGGCCCTGAAAATCGACGGCGTCGTGCGCGTCATCGAACTGCCGCACGGTGTGGCGGTCGTCGGCACGGACACGTGGTCGGCGATGAAGGGCAGCCGCGCGCTGCGGGTGACGTGGCGCGCGGGTTCCGCAGCGTCGCAGTACGACAGCGAAGCAAAAAAGCAGGAGTGGCTCGCCGTCGCGCGCGATCGCGCGGCGCGCGGCCGCACGATCGACAACACGGGTAGTTTCCATGCCGCGCTGCAAAACGCGGCGCAGACGCTGTCGGCGGAGTACGTGACCGATCACGTGCACCACGCCTGCATGGAGCCCTTCAACGCCACGGCGTGGATGCTCCATGGCGACATGGAGGTCTGGGCGCCGACGCAGGGTCAGACGTGGGCGCAGCAGACGGCGGAACGCGTGACCGGCGTGCCCGCCGACAAGGTGCGCGTGACCACGACGTTTCTCGGCGGCGGATTCGGCGCGAAGACCGAGCAACTGCCCGTGGCGGAAGCCGCGATGCTCGCGAAACACTTCAACAGACCCGTGAAAGTACTCTGGAGCCGCGAGGACGACATGCGGCACGGCGCGTATCGTCCGCTGACGGCGCAGCGGCTGGACGCGGCCATCGGCGCCGACGGCGCGATCACGGGCTGGAGCCACCGCCTCGTCGCGGACTCCGTGCTCGTGCGCGCGCGCAGGATGGCGTGGGACCGCAATCCCGGAATCGACGGCTCGGTCGCCGTCGGCATGACGCAGCCCTACGGCATTCCCAACAAGCATCACGAGTACGTACATCGCGCGGGCGGCGTACCGGTGGGGTACTGGAACGCGGTGGGCAACGGGTTCACGATATTCGCGGTCGAGTCGTTTCTCGATGAAATCGCGGCGAAGCTCGGCAGGGATCCGCTCGCGCTGCGCATCGCGCTGCTGACCGACGCGCGCGGCAGGGCCGTGCTCGAACGCGTGCGCAAGATGTCGGACTGGGATCGCAGACGCGAGGGCGGCGCCGGAAGCGGCGCGCACCGGGCTTTGGGCGTCGCCTACAACCACGGCGGCCGCTGGAACTGCCAGATCGCCGAGGTGGTGGAGGTTTCGGTGGATCGCGCGAGCGGCGCCATCACGGTGCACAACGTCTGGGCGGCCGCCGATCCCGGTACGGTGATCCAGCCGGGCCATCTGCGCCAGCAGCTCGAGACCGGCATCATCTGGGGACTCTCGGCCGGCCTGCGCGAACGCGTCACGCTGAAGGGCGGGGTCGTGCAGCAGTCGAACTTTCACGATTACCCGGTGCCGCGCATGGACGAAATTCCGGACATCCACATCGACGTCGTCGAAGGCGCGGTCGGGCAGTCTTCCGGCGTCGGGCAGATCGGCGTCGCGCCGATGGCGCCGGCGATCGCGAACGCCGTGTTCCGGCTGACCGGCGCGCGGCTGCGCGCGCTGCCGATGCTGCCGCAACAGGTGAAGTTGGCGCTGGCGTCGTCGCCGCGCCCGGCCTGATGGCCGAACGATGCACGAAGAACAATACCGGTTTCATGCAGTGATCAACAAAGGGGAGTGCGACACATGAACGTTGCCAGGGGTATGACAAGCCGGATCGCAGTCGCGGCTCTGGCCGCAGGGTTTCTGATGGCGGGTTGCGAAAGCACCGGTCCGCGCGGTATCACGGACTACCGTGCGGACCGGCCGGAAGCGAAAAACATGCAGTTGTTGGGCTACAGCGACCTGCAGGCGCGCAGCGCGTACGCGCCCGAACTGCATTTTCAGGGTGGGCGCTGGATCGCCTACGTCGGCCACCACGGCGGCAAGCCGAAGCTGAACCCGATGACCGGCGCGATGGAAAACAACGGCACGTCCATCGTCGACGTGACGGACCCGCGCAATCCGCGTTACCTCGCGCACGTGCCGGGGCAGGCCGGCGGCACCGAATCGGGCGGCGCGCAGATGACGCGGCTCTGCAACGGATCGCAATTGCCGAAGGGGGACCGCAACAGGGTTTATATGCTGCGTTCGTACGGCAATTCCGCGCACGAGATGTGGGACGTCACGGATCCCGCGAAACCCGTCATCATCAACACCATCGTGCGCGGGCTGCGCGACACGCACAAGAACTGGTGGGAATGCGACACCGGCATCGCCTACCTCGTGTCCGGCGTGAAAGGCTGGAAGACCCGCCGCATGATGCAGGTATACGATTTGTCGGACCCCGCGAAACCAGTGCATATCCGCGATTTCGGCCTGCCCGGACAGGAACCGACCGCGAAAAGCGGCATGCCCGACAGCCATTACATGCTGCACGGGCCGATATCCACGGGAACCCGGGGCAACCGCCTCTATCTCGGGTACGGAACGGTGCGCAACGGCGTGATCCAGATTCTCGATCGCGAGAAACTGCTGTCGGGCGCGAAAGACCCCACGCCCGCCAACCTCTCCGCGCCGCAGGTTTCCATCGTCTATGCGCCGCCGTACATGGGCGCCCACACCACGCTGCCCGTGCTCGGCATGCCGGTGCGCGACTTCCAGAAAAACACGCAGGCCAACACCCGCGATATTCTGGTCGTGGTCAACGAATCGACGGCGAACGAGTGCCGCGAATCGCGCCAGCTCGCGTACATCCTCGACATCACCAACGATCGCACGCCGTTCGGCATATCGAGTTATCAACCCTCGGAGGCGAGCGGCGACTATTGCGCGCGCGGCGGCCGGTTCGGCGCGCATGCGTCGAACGAGAACCAGCCGCCGATGTACCACGGCCGGATGGTGTTCGTCGCGTGGTTCAATGCGGGCCTGCGCGCGCTGGACATCCGCGATCCGTTCCATCCGAAGGAGGTGGCGTCCTACATACCCGCGATCACCGACAAAACGGACCAGCGCTGCGTGAAGGACCCGGACGGGTTGAAGTGCAAAATCGCGATCCAGACCAACAACGTCGAGGTGGACAACCGCGGGTTCATCTACATCGTGGACCGCGCCGACACCGGCATGCACATCCTCGAACTCACCGGTTCCGCGCGCGACGTTGCGAATTTCCGATAATGGTCCGGCATTCCGCGATCGGCGGAACGGGGCGGGCTTTTTGCCCGCCCTTTTTTTTGCGCGCGCCGGGAGTACTCACCGCGCGCGATTTGTACTAGAATCGGCCGATGGCAAGACGTTCAGCGGATGCGCGCTGCGAAATCGCGCTGCTGGTCGATATCGAAACCGGCGCCCGCGGCCCGTCCGGAAAATTCGTCGTCGATCGCGGCAGCATGGAAGAACTGCTGTATCGCTGTCTGCGCACGCTTTATCGCAACGTCGTGATCGTGCCGTTCGATCCCGCCGTCGCGCCGACCATCGCGGAACTGCGTGCACTCGATCCGCGCGTCGTGTTCAACGTGACCGAGTGGGTCGACGGCGACCGCAGGCTCGATGCGGCAGTCACCGGTCTGCTCGACATGCTGGGTTATGCGTACACCGGCAGCGGAGGCGAAGCACTGCAGTTATGCAGAGATAAAGTTCTTTCAAAACAACTGGTTGCGGATGCCGGTGTCGACGTGGCCTGGCATCGCGTGATCCGGCCCGGCGAGCCTGTCCGTGTGCCCGAAATCGGTTTTCCGGTGATCGTGAAGCCGCAGTATGGCGACGGCTCGGACAGCATCGGCAAACGCTCGCTCGTGCGGAATATCGCGGCGCTGCGCGAACGCGTGCGCGCGATCCACCGCAAGACCCGCGAGCCCGCGCTGTGCGAGGAATTCATTCCGGGGCGCGATCTGTACATCGCGTTGCTGGGCCGCGCGCCGCGCGTGATGCGGCCGGTGCAGGTCGTGATCGGCCGCCGGCACCAGCGCGCGCCGTTGTTCGCGACCTACAACGTCAAGAATACCGCCGCCTATCGACGGCGCTGGCGCGTGCACTGGATCGAACCCGAGCTGCCGGCATCGGTGCTGCGGGAAATCGCGCGTGCGAGCCGCGCGGCGTTTCACGCGCTGAAGCTCTCCGGCTACGCGCGGCTGGATTACCGGCTGACGCCGGAAAACCGGCTGGTGTTCCTGGAGGCCAATCCGAACCCCGACCTCGACCCGCACTCGTTCGGAACCGATCGCTGTTTCGCCGGCATGCGCTACGCGCGCGCGATCCGCATCATCGTCGAGTCCGCGCGCGGTTCAGGGAAACTGCACCTCGGCTGACGTGGTGACGGTCGCGAAGCGCGACACCATCTCGAGCACCGCCTCGTGCTGCGCGTCGGTCAACGCGGCGCTGCAGTCGTCGAGGATCACGATGTCGTAGTCGCGGTCGTGGCCGTCCTTGG
>CAZMBS010000021.1:20199-23685 GCA_964564295.1 uncultured Streptomycetaceae bacterium | reverse complement strand
GGCTTCGCCGATGTGCCGCTCGGCCAGTGCGTCGAGCAGCGAAGGCGGACCGGGATTGCGCGCGCGTTTCATGGGGCCGGAGGGAATCTTCGGCGGGCAGGCTGCCCTGCGTTATTCCAGGTATTGGGCATTCCAGCGGGCGTACTGGGCATAGGCTGCCGCTTTCATCGCATATTTGTCGGCATAGTCTTTGGGATCCAGCGGATCGAACACATAGTAATTGGCGCGGTTGTTTGCCGCGAAAATGAAGTGCCGGATCTTGTCGATCAGCGTGTAGGGCGGCTGCCACTCGAAATCGTCCTGCGCTTCGTAGTGCAGGAATACCGGCAGGATCGGGACGCCCGTGCGGATGGAGACATCAAATGCCCCGGATTTGAATTCCTTGAACAGGCGCCGTCCCTTGCATCCGCCCTCAGGGTAGAGCGCGATGTTGCGGCCGGCATTGACGGCCTCCACCATGGTCTGGATGACCTGCTGCCGTGATTCCGGATTGTCGCGATCCACGAACAGCGTGCCCGCCGTTCTGGCGATCCGCCCTGCAATGAGCCAGTCCTGCACCTGGAGCTTGGCCAGCGACACCACATTGAATACCGCCGGGATGCCGATGTCCTCGAAAGCCGACGGATGATTGGCGATGAGTATGTAGTGCTGCGGCAGGCGCCGGCGATTTTTCTGATGGACGCGGATGTCGACGTCGAGCGCCCGCACGAAAGTCCTGCACCAGACTGGAAAGAGGCGCGCCACCGGATGCCTGCCGGACCACGGCAGCCAGGACAGCAGATAGACCAGCACGCTGACCAGGATGAAATCCACCCAGCCCAGCAATTTCCGCAGCCATCGCAGCAGCAGCAACATCCCGTTTGTTCCCTTTATCCCTTTGCAACCGTTGCGGACTGGCCCTGCAGCAGAAAATCCTGCACGGCCCTGATCTGGTCATCGCTCATCAGCGCCGGCGCGTGACCGATTCCCCCGAACTCGACCAGCTCCGCACGCGGGCCGCGCTGCGTCATTTGCACGGCAATGTCCCTGGGCAGCACATCGGACAAGGCGCCACGGAGCAGCAGCGTGGGGCAGCGGATCGCATCGTAGAAATTCCACAGTTCGATGTCGCGGGACTGCGCTTTCTGGAAGGGCAGCGCAATGGCGGGGTCGTAGTTCATGCTCCAGCTGCCATCATCGTGCTGTTTTGAATTGTGCGTGGTCAGATGCCGCCACTGCACGTCGGTCAGCGGCCCAAACGGCGCGAGTGCCACGCGCAGCCAGGCCTCGGTTTCCTCAAGGCTTTTGAAGCGAAGGATCTTGCCGGCGTAGGCGCCGATGCGCGCCATCGATTCCTTCGGGATTACGGCGCCGACGTCGTTCAGCACCAGCCTGCGGATCGGATTGTTCGGGCGCGAAGCCAGCAGCATGCCAAGCATGCCGCCCATCGAGGTGCCGACCCAGGAGATATCTTCGGCGCCGGTGGCCGTGACACGCGCGATCAGCGCGGTCATGTCGGCCATGTACTGCGGATAGCCGTAATCCTCGGGTTTGGGCAGCCAGTCGCTTTTGCCGCGGCCGGCGATGCTGACGCTGACCACGCGCAGTTGGTCCTGCAGCGCCGTGGCCAGCGCATCGAAGTCGCGGCAGTTGCGGGTCAGGCCGTGCACGCAGATCACCGCGCGCGGGTTCGCCGGGTCGCCCCGGTCGGTGTAGTGCAGGCGGTGAAAGCCCTGGCTGTTCAGGCAAAGCAGATGGTTTTCGCGCATGGCGGTGAAATATTATATAACTATATGATTTATAAAGATATTTTATTCGTCGTCAGAGCAGCACCAGGCCCACGGTGCCGGCCACCACAAATATCAGCAGATGCACCCAGCTCCAGAAACGGTAACGCCGTCCCAGTGTATCGGGCATTTCGTTGGCGAGCAGGAACAGGCGGCCGTCCTTGGGTTTGCGCATCAGGTGTACGCCTTCCATCAGCGGCTTCACCTGTTCGGCGCGTATTTTGCGCACTTCGCGTTTGGCCTGCAGGCGCGCGAGTTCCCATTCCTTCAGGTCGATGGTGCCGTCCTTGTCGAGGTCGAAGCGCTCGAGCAGGGTTTTCTGGTCGCGTTTCCAGACGTCGATCAGCACGGCAATGTCCTTGCGCTCCTCGACGTCCTCGCGCACATTGCCGCCGGTCGTGGTGAATTCGCCGACGGCATAGATGATGGTTTTTGGCAGCAGCAGCCATTCGTTGTAGCGGTAGGGCGCTTCGGTCCATGAGCGGTGCACGTCAGTGACGATTTCCGCGCCCTCGGGGGAAATCACGCATTGCCCCGTGTCATCGACCAGCATGAAATGTGCGACGCTGCTGCCCTCGTCGATGGTGCTCCACTTGTTGTCGGATTTTTCCTCCTCGATTTCGTAACGGTACCAGCAGCAGGGCAGGCGGCTCAGCCGGCTCAGTATCGGTTCGCCATCGATCAGTTCGCCGCGGCCGACCAGTTCGACATAACCCTGTGCGGCGGAGGCGATCTTGGAGGTGGGCAGGTCGCTGATCTGGCGGTAACGGCGGTGGTTGCCGATCCAGGCAAAGAAACTGACGCCGCACATCGCCAGCAGCGCCCACGGCCAGACTGCCGCGGTCTCGAACTGGAAGGCGATCACGATGATCGCAAGATGCGCGCCCCCGCTCAGCCACACCGGGCCCTGGGCGCTCGTTTTGCCGAACATGCTGCGCGCTGCCGGGGGTCAGCGCGGGATCAGGAATTGAACAGCTGCTTGACGTCGACGTCTTTTTTCTCTTCCTCGGAGAATTCCAGCAGCTGCGCCTCTTTGAAGTTGAGCAGCCGGGCAATGATCACGTCCGGAAACTGCTCGATGCGCACGTTGTTGATGTTGACGGATTCGTTGTAGAACTCGCGGCGGTCAGCAATCGCGTTCTCGAGGCTGGAAATGCGCGTCTGCAGCTGCTGGAAATTCTGGTTGGCCTTGAGGTCGGGGTAGGCCTCGGCCAGCGCGAACAGGTTGCCCAGCGCGGCGCGCAGCCCGCCCTCGGCCTGGCCCAGCGCGGGAATGTTCTGCGCCTCGCGCGCGCTGAACACCTTCGAACGCGCCTCGATGACGCGGGTGAGGGTGTCCTGCTCGAATTTCATGTACTGCTTGCAGGTCTCGACCAGTTTCGGCAGCTCGTCGTGGCGCTGCTTCAGCAGCACGTCGATGTTGGCCCAGGCCTTGGCCACGTTGTGCTTGATCTGCACCAGCCCGTTGTAGATCGTGACGCCGTAGACGGCGAAGGCGATGAGGATGCCGAGGACGACGATGAAAAAGATGGTGCCAGCGGTCATGGTGTTCCCCCCTTGCTTTTGTTGGTATGACGTCGGGGATTGTATAGCAGGGGTGGCAGGCGGGCGGTGACAAAAGTCAAAACCGTCGTTTGCCTGATTCCCTTGCGGGGGCGATTGTCCGCAGGGGCTATTTTCCCTGGCGCGAGCCTTTGGAAGCGTTCTGGTGAATGCTGCG
>CAZMBS010000021.1:0-20099 GCA_964564295.1 uncultured Streptomycetaceae bacterium | reverse complement strand
GCAGGGGCTATTTTCCCTGGCGCGAGCCTTTGGAAGCGTTCTGGTGAATGCTGCGCGAGCCTTCGGCCTGCGCCTCGCTGCGCGTGCGTTCCTGCAGCAGCCAGTCGGCCAGGCCCGCATCGGTCGAGCAGTCGGTACCCCGGTTGGCCTTGCAGCGTTCGATCGCACGCTCGCGCTGGAGTTTGGCTTCGTCGTCTTTTGTGACTTGTGCAGCGGCTGGCAGAGCCAGCATCAATCCGATTAATGCAAACAGGGTGGTTTTCATGATCTGGCCTCCTGAGTCCTTAGTCAGTATTCCGCGCTTCAAGTTCGCCAAGGGTGGTTGCGGTGCGGGATAAGCACCTTGCGCGCCCTGGGATTATTCGCTTTTTTGCTCATTGCCGGCGGTATTCTTTTTGCGCTCTTTTTCGCTTGCCGCCAATTCTGCGAAAGCAAAGATGATGGTTGCGCAGGTCAAAATAAGTCCCCATAAAAATGCACCTTGTCCCCGACCGGATCCTTCGAAAAGCAGGTTGTTCCAGAATGGCCCCTTTGAAATCAGTGCAAAGAAGCTCGGAGTTAGCAGGCAAACCAGGGTTATTGTCGCGAGCCATTTTAGAACACGTTTTCGTGTCGCTGATGACTGGAGGATGAAGTTGGGGCAAGCGCAAAGTGCGACGAATACCGTGGCAAAGAATGCCGCCGCCATTTCCCACTTTATATTCCATAAATGCTGAATCGCGTCCCAGGTACTCATGCTCTATCTGGTTTTCCAGCGCAGTCTTCGTATGAAAGCCATCAGGCGTTAATTTTACCAAGTGTAATTCACCGTATACCGCACCACGGATTCACCTTCCGCCGCAATTTTGACCGGGAAGGTGATGGTCCGCGCATCCTCCTTGCGGTAGTCCTGCGTCTTGCCGGTGATCTGCCAGTTGGTCCAGCGGTAGAGGGTTTCCCTGACCATCACGGTCACCGCTTCCTTTTTCTGGTTGCGCACCTTGACTTCGATTTCCTCGGTCATGGTCTTGCGCGAGGTATCGACCGTGAAGTTGACCTGGCGCCGTTCGCCGACGACGTCAAAGGCGGAGCCGAGCTTGATCAGGACTTTTTCGTTGCGCGGCGTGTGGTCGATACTGTCCTCCCCGATGAATTCCAGGCTTTTGTCGGCCTCGTCCATTTTCGACACGCGAATGCGGCCGGCCGGCAGCGGCATGCCCATGTTCTGTTCCTTCGCATTCCTGAAGCCGAGGTAGACGTCGACTTTTTTGTTGCTTTGCACGCCGAAGTTGCGGTCGGTGGCGGGGCCGCCGTAGAAACGGGTGTTCGCGGCGCCGTAGTACACGAGGTTTTTTTCGCAGGGCACGTTGCGCGCCACCGGGAACAGTTCGATCTGCTTGGTCGAGTTGTCGGGCAGCGTGGCGGGGCGGCCCAGCGTGTAGAGGTGGTATTCGAAAAAGGATTTTTCCTCGAAGCCCTTGGCGCTCATTTCCATCGCCATGCCGGCGCGTTGCGCGACGGGGGCGTCGTAGACGCGGCCCTGCGGCTGTGCGCGCTGCACGTCGCCGGCGACGAGTTTCAGTTTTGCCTCCGGGTAGCTGGCGCCGGACTGGTTGATGATGCTGACCCAGGCGGAGACGTCGAGTTTGCAGCTGTTGGCGTTGGCGCCTTCCTGGTAGTTCAGGTTGTAGTCGGCCCACCAGGTGATGCCGCCGGTCTGGTAGGACACCTGCGCGCTGTGTGTGCCGGCGCGATTGGCGCTGACGTCCCACACCAGCGTCGGCCGGGTGATCAGGCCGCCGGGCAGTTCGGGCAGGTGCACGCCGGCGTTGTAGGGGACGGTCTGGATGCTGCCGTCATCGCGTTTCAGCACCAGGCCGTCCTTGGTGGACAGCAGGACGCCGGCAAAGGATTCGGTGCCGCTGCCGCGCACCTGGTCCACGCTGATGCGGCGGTCGATGTATTTTTCCAGCAGCTTTTTCGGGCTGACGAGGTCGAACTGGAAGTTCTGTTCGATGACGCTGGTGCCCGCGGGATCGGTCAGGGACTGGAAGCTGACCGTGGTCGGGTCGATCAGCGCCGCGACATCGCTGAAGCGCACGTTGTTGCGCCCGCGGTTGAGCGCCATGTCCCGCTGCTGGCGTACCAGGGCATAACCCGGCACAGGCCGCCGGTTGTGTTCGTCGCTGTTGCGGAAGGTTTCGGGCGAGATCGCGCCGGGGCGCGCGGTGCTGTAGATGGTCAGGGCATTGCCGCCGCTTTCCCCCTGGTCGGCAGCAGTCGCGGGCAGCGCGACAATGAGGGCGGCGTTGAGCAGGGTACGGATCATCGGTTTCATCGGAGCTCCTTGAAAAGAATCGGTCAGGCGCTGTAAACGCCGCACGGACGCAAAAGGGGTTAAACAGGGCCTGGGACGGAATCGACTACAATCGGCCGCCTGACTTTGAGGGGGCGGCATGTCCATCAGTACCGTGTGCATTTTTTGTGGTTCCAATACCGGCCGGAATACAGTGTACGCCGAAGCGACGGGCGTACTGGTGCGCACGCTGGCGGCAGAGGGTGTCAGGATCGTCTTCGGCGGCGGCAAGGTCGGGCTGATGGGGGTGGTGGCGGAGACCGCGATTGCGGCCGGGGCGCACGTGATTGGCATCACGCCACGGCACCTGCTGGAGCACGAAGTCGTACACAAGGGGCTGACCGAGCTGCATGTGGTCGAGTCCATGCATGAACGCAAGCAGATGATGACCAAAATGGCGGATGCCTTCATCGTGCTGCCGGGCGGCATGGGCACGCTGGACGAAACCTTCGAGGTGCTGACCCTGACCCAGCTTGGCGTACACCGCAAGGCCTGTGGTTTGCTCAATATCGCCGGATTTTACGACCGTTTGGTGGACTTTCTGGACCATGCGGTTGATGAGCGTTTCATCCGTGCCGAACACCGCGGCATGATCGTGGTGGAAGCCGAGCCGTCGCGCCTGCTCGCGGGGCTGCGGAACTGGACCATGCCTGAAGTCAGCAAGTGGATGGACCGCAAGGAAACCTCCGAATAACCTACTGCGCGGCGCGATTGCTGCGTCGCGCGGTGCTCGGAGCCTCGCCTATCTGTTTGATATGTCTCGGCTCCTGCGCGCCGTGCTTCTTGCACTCTCGCCGCTCGCTACGGTTCTTCAGAGATTTCCGGAAAATTCTTGTTTTAATGGGGCTATAAATAATTTCGACACTGCGGGCGGGGGCGTGCACCTAAAATGTGCACTTCGTTTTCCGATTGAAATCAACGCGTATGAACGCCCGCCTGCAGCCCTCGCCAGATCAGGTCGAAACCAAGAACACCACCTGTTACATGTGCGCCTGCCGCTGCGGCATCCGGGTGCATCTGAAAAACGGCGAGGTGCGCTACATTGAAGGCAATCCCGAACACCCGCTGAACCAGGGCGTGATCTGCGCCAAGGGGGCCTCGGGCATCATGAAGCAGTATTCGCCGGCCCGGCTGACACAGCCCCTGCGGCGCAAGGCCGGAGCCGAGCGCGGCGCCGGCGAGTTCGAACCCATCAGCTGGGACGAGGCCTTCAGCATCATGGAAGAGCGCCTGCGCAAGCTGCGCGCCACCGATCCGAAAAAATTCGCGCTGTTCACCGGCCGCGACCAGATGCAGGCGCTGACCGGTTTGTTTGCCCGCCAGTTCGGCACACCGAACTATGCCGCGCACGGCGGCTTTTGTTCGGTGAACATGGCCGCGGGCATGATCTACACCATCGGCGGCAGCTTCTGGGAATTCGGCGGTCCCGATCTGGATCGGGCAAAGCTGTTTGTGATGATCGGCACCGCGGAAGATCATCATTCCAATCCGCTGAAAATCGCGCTGTCAAAATTCAAGCGCAGTGGCGGGAAATTCATCTCCATCAATCCGGTGCGCACCGGTTACTCGGCGATCGCCGATGAATGGATACCCATACGTCCCGGCACCGACGGCGCGCTGCTGCTGGCGCTGTGCCGCGAGCTGGTCAACGAAGGTTTGTACGACCACGAGTTCGTCGCGCAGTACAGCAACGGCGGTTTCCTGGTGAACCTCGACGAGAAAAGCCCGCAATTCGGGCTGATGGCCTGTGCCGATGGCGACAAGGGCGGCAATCCGCATCGCCAGCACAACCAGCTGTGGTGGGACAAAAACAGCAACCGCCCGGTGGTCAATCACAGCGAAGGTGCGGAACCGAGCCTCGGCGGCAGCTACACGCTGTCTGACGGCACGCCGGTAAAGCCGGCCTTCGAGCTGTTGCGTGAACGGCTGCAGGAATACACGCCGGAATGGGCCGCCGGCATCACCGGCATTGCCGCAGACCGGATTCGCGGGCTTGCGCGGGAGATGGGCGAAACTGCGCGCGACCGGAAAATCGAACTGCCGATCGCCTGGACCGACAGCTGGGGGCGCAAGCACGACAAGGTCACAGGCAATCCAGTGGCCTTCCACGCGATGCGCGGCCTTGCGGCGCATTCCAACGGCTTCCACACCATCCGCGCACTGTCGATCCTGATGTCATTGCTGGGGACCATTGATCGGCCCGGTGGCTTCCGCCACAAGGCGCCGTATCCGCGCAGCACGCCGCCGGTGTACGCGCGCAATCCCACCGGCCCCGAGGCGATCAAGCCCGATACCCCGCTGGCCGGCGCGCCGCTGGGTTTCCCGGCGGGACCGGATGAACTGTTCATCGATGAACAGGGCGCGCCGGTGCGCATCGACAAGGCGTTTTCCTGGGAGCATCCGCTGGCGGTGCACGGCATGATGCACAACGTGATCACCAACGCGTGGCGCGGCGATCCGTATCGCATCGATACGCTGATGATCTTCATGGCGAACATGGCATGGAACTCGACCATGAACACGGTCGAGGTGCGCAAGATGCTGAACGACCGCGATGCCGACGGCCAGTACCGGATTCCGTTTCTCGTCGTATGCGACGCGTTCCAGTCCGAGATGACGGCGTTTGCCGACCTGGTGCTACCCGATACGACCTATCTCGAACGCCACGACGTGATGAGCATGCTCGACCGGCCGATCTCGGAGTTCGAAGGGCCCGTCGATTCGGTGCGCGTGCCGGTGTTGCCGCCCAAGGGCGAGTGTCGGCCGTTTCAGGAGGTGCTGATCGAGCTGGCATCGCGGCTGAAATTTCCCGCGTTCACGACGCCGGAGGGCGGCCGCAAGTTTCGCGACTACCCCGACTTCATCGTGAACTACGAGACCGCGCCTGGATCGGGCATCGGATTTCTCGCCGGCTGGCGCGGCAAGGGCGGCGAGAAGTCGATGCAGGGCGAACCCAATCCGCGGCAGTGGGAGATGTACGAGAAAAACAACTGCGTGTTTCAGCACCGGCTGCCGCGCTCGTATCAGTACATGCGCAACTGGAACCAGGGGTACCACGAGTGGGCGCAGCGCACGCGCCTCCGGCGTCACGCCCATCCGATCGTGATCCAGCTCTATTCCGAGGTGCTGCAGAAATTTCGCCTCGCGGCGCAGGGCAAGGGTCCGTCGGTGAAGCGTCCGCCCGAACACCTGCGGGAACGCATCGCGACCTACTTCGATCCGCTGCCGTTTTACTACGCGCCGCTGGAGGTGCAGGCGAGCGACACCCATCGCTATCCGCTGTCGGCGATCACGCAGCGGCCGATGGCGATGTATCACTCCTGGGATTCGCAGAACGCGTGGCTGCGCCAGATACACTCACATAATTACCTGTTTATAAACGAGAAAATGGCGAATTCTCTGGGGGTTGCCGACGCCGACTGGATCTGGGTGGAGTCGATGCACGGGCGCGTGCGCTGCCAGGCCCGTTTGAGCGGCGCAGTGGAACCGGGCACCGTATGGACATGGAACGCGATCGGCAAGGCGCGCGGGGCATGGCTCCTGGCGCCGGACGCGAACGAATCGCGGGAAGGTTTTCTGCTCAACCACCTGATCGCGGACGAACTGCCGGGCGCGGACAGCGGCACGCGTATTTCGAATTCCGATCCGGTTACCGGTCAGGCAGGTTGGTACGATGTCCGCGTGCGTGTGTACAAGGCGGAGGCAGAAGAGCCGCGGGAGAGCTGGCCGCAATTCGATGCCGTCGGTCCCGCGCCGGGAACGAGCCGCGTGCGGCGGCTGTGGCAGGCATTCGTCGCAGGAAGGGGGCAGTTCAAATGACGCAATGCGATGTACGGGAGTGCTCACGATGACCCAGCTCGATGCAGAGGAGTGCTCGCGATGACCCAGCTCGCGTTGGTGATCGACCTCAACGTCTGCGTCGGCTGTCACGCATGCGTGACGAGCTGCAAGGAGTGGAACACCTCCGGCGAGGCCGGTTTCCTTTCCGACGACAATCCCTACGGCCGCGATCCGACCGGCACCTTCTTCAACCGCGTGCAGACGTTCGAGGTCGGCGAATTTCCCGATACGCAGACCGTGCACTTTCCGAAGTCGTGCCTGCACTGCGAGGACCCGCCGTGCGTGCCCGTGTGCCCGACCGGCGCGAGCTACAAGCGCCCGGAGGACGGCATCGTGCTGGTCGATTACGACAAGTGCATCGGATGCAAGTACTGCGCGTGGGCCTGCCCCTACGGCGCCCGCGAACTCGACGAGCACCAGAAGGTGATGAAGAAATGCACGCTGTGCGTCGATCGCATCAACGACCGGGCGCTGCCGGAAGCGGAGCGCAAGCCTGCCTGCGTGCTCGCGTGTCCGACCAGCGCGCGCCTTTTCGGCGACATACACGATCCCGAGTCGGTGGTGTCGAAGGCGATCCGCGAGAGTGGCGGCTACGCGCTGATGCCGGAGTGGGGAACTCATCCCGCGAATCATTACCTGCCGCGCCGCAAAACCGAACTGCACATCCATGCGGACGAGCTCGAGCGCGCGGACAATCCGCTGAAAATCGACGGCCTGCTGCCCAAGCCGGGCATGCGGGAGCCTTCGCTCGACGACGTGACGACATGGTGATCCGGCATCGGGCGCCGGGCGCAGCGAGCCGGCAAGCACGCGACCGGCACGCGGTGCGCTGCGTGACGCCTGACTGACGGGCGATGCGACCGGCTTTTTCCGTCATTCTGCTCACGACGCTGATCGGCGCGGGGCAGGGGCTGTTTCTCGCGCTCGTCGCGGCCGAGGCGGCGGCGGCCACGGGCTGGCTTCCGGCGCTGCGCGACGGCTTCGCGGCGACCGGAAGTGCGGTGGTTCTGACGTTGCTCGTTGCGGGATTGTTCGCATCGTTCTTCCACTTGGGTCATCCCGAGCGTGCGTGGCGGTCGGCCACGCAGTGGCGCACGTCGTGGCTGTCGCGAGAGGTGATCGTGCTGCCGGGATTCATGGCGGCCGTGCTGGCGTACGGCATCGCGCATCATCTTGGACTCGGCGCCACGCTGGCGCTCGGCACTGCGGGCGCGGCGTTGTGCGCGGCGCTGTTCGTATGCACGGCGATGATCTACGCCTGCCTCAAATTCATGCAGGAATGGGCGACCCCGCTCACCATGGTCAATTTCGGATTGCTGGGCTGCGCGTCGGGACTGACGCTGGCTGCCGCGCTGGCTGCCGGCCTGTCACCGACCCATGCGCCGGCATTCGGTGCATGGGCGCTCGCATTGACCGTCGCAGGGTTTTTTACGCGTGGGGCCACGCTCGTGCGCAACGCGCGGCTGAAACGCTCCTCCAGCCTGCAGACGGCGATCGGCGTGAAACATACGCGCATCGTGCAGAAGGCCCAGGGTTTCATGGGCGGATCGTTCAACACACGGGAGTTCTTCCATGGACGCACACCGGCGCTGCTGCGGGCCGTGAAGTGGGGCTTTCTTGCGGGTGCTTTCGTCGTGCCGGCAGCGTTGCTGGCGGCGGGTCTTGCCACCGGCGTGCCGACGTTTTTCGGTGCCGCATTCGCGGTGCAGATGTCCGGTCTGGTGGCCGAGCGCTGGTATTTCTTCGCGCAGGTCCGTCACCCGCAGAACCTCTACTATCAGTCCATGTCCTGACGCGTGTTTCAACGTCCCAGAAGTTGTCGGGCGAAAGGGACGAACCTCTTGATTTTAACGGGGAAACTGCGTAGGCTTCGCGGTTCATCAACGGGTATGCCAAACCCCATTCATTCAGAGGTCATCATGAGTTCAGACAGCAGTGCGACCAAGGACAGACTGGTCCAGGACATGAAGCTGGTGGTATCCGACGCGGAAGAGCTTCTGCGCGCCACCGCGAACCAGGCCGGCGAGAAAATCGGCGCGGCCCGCGAGAAAATCCAGGAAAGCCTGCATCGCGCCAAGATCAAACTGGCGGAAGCCGAGGAAGTCGTCATCGACAAGACCCGGCAGGCGGCGCGGGCGACGGACGAATACGTGCACGACGAGCCGTGGAAGGCCGTGGGCATCGCGGCCGGCATCGGCTTCGTGATCGGCCTGCTGATCGGCCGGCGTTAGTCCGCGGCCCGTGGACGCGCAACCCTCCGGCGCCGAGGCGCCTCGGCGTCCCGGGTTGCTTGCATCCCTGCGCGCACTGGCGGCGAACGCGGTCGGCCTGCTCCGTACCCGGTTTGAACTGCTTGCAGCGGAGCTGGAAGAAGAACGCCTGCGCGTCACGCAGATCGTATTTTTCGGCGCGCTCGCGCTCGTATTCTGCGTGCTCGGCGTGTTGCTGCTCACGTTGTTCCTGATCCTGCTGTTCTGGGATACGCACCGGCTGCTCGTCACGGGGATGCTGGCGGCGGGGTATCTCGGCATCGCGGCCGGGCTGGGGCTCGCCGCGCGTGCCAAGGCCCGCGCGAAATCGACATTGTTTTCGGCCAGCCTGGCCGAACTATCAAAAGACCGGGACCGGCTCGCTTCCACCGATGTTCGTTGAGCAACGCATCGCGCTCGCCGTACGCAAGGAACGACTGATCGCGCGCTCCGACGCGCAGCGCGCGGCGATCGCCACGTCGCTGCACGGCCTCGAAAGGCCGCTCGCCGTGCTCGATCGCGGTGCGACCGCCGTCGCGGGCCTGCGCGGCCATCCCGTGCTGGTCGGCGCGGGTGTCGCGGCGATCGTCGTGCTCGGGCGCCGCAGTCTGTTTCGGTGGGCGGGCCGCGGCATCATGGCCTGGCGTGCCTGGCGCTCGGTCAGCGGCTGGACCCGGCGGTTATTCGCCTAGCCCGTCTCGCGCGAAAACAATCGTCCGCCCGTATCGCAACTCCCGCGCGCATGCCCCGGCTCAAGGAAATCAACACGCGCGCGTTATCGGTGTTTCGCAACATCCGCGATCTCACGGAGCGCGAGAAGAAGCACCTGCTGAGCGAATGCCTTAAGGTCAAGGGCCTGATGCCGCTGCTGATGAAACCGCGCAACAAACAGCGGTGGAGCGCCGAGGACAAGGCCGAACTGGCGATACACATGCGCCGGCTGTCCCGGATCAGCCCGTACCTCGTGGTGCTCGTGATGCCGGGCGGCTTTATCGTGCTGCCGGTGCTCGCGTGGTGGCTCGACCGCCGGCGCAACCGGTCGCGACCCGGAACGCCCGCGCCCGGTTAATCGCAATGTGGACTATCGCGGTGCGAGTTCGCCGCGAAAGCGGGTAAAATCGCGCCCACCCTATGAACCGCGCCGCCCGCGCGCGTCACTCTCCAGGAGCAAGCCCATGGCTGACCCGAAACTCGGTGCCTACAACATCTCCGACCTGCGCGACATCGCGAAGAAGCGCGTGCCCAAGGGACTGTTCGAGTTCGTCGATCGCGGCACCGAGGACGAAGTGGCGCTGCGCAACAATCGCGAAGTCTTCAATCGCCTGCGCCTGAAACCGCGCATGTTGGTCGGTGTGGCCGGGCGCAACCAGGACGTCACGCTGTTTGGCCAGCAGCACAAGATGCCGCTCGTCATTGCTCCGACCGGCACCGCGGGACTGTTGTGGTACGAAGGCGAGATCGCGCTCGCCAAGGCTGCGCGCGACGCCGGCATTCCGTTCACGCTGGCGACCGGGTCGATGACGGCGATGGAAAAGGTCGCCGACGAGGCGGGCGGCACGCTGTGGTTTCAGCTTTACATGTGGCCGGACCGTTCGCTGTCGCACAAACTCGTCGAGCGCGCGAAGGCGGCCGGATATCAGGCGCTCGTGGTCACCGTCGACGGCGTCGTCGCGGGCAACCGCGAGTACAACCTGCGCAACGGTTTCACGATCCCGTTCACGTTCACCGCCGGCAACATCTCGGACGTGCTGATGCATCCGCGCTGGATGTTCGGGGTGCTCGCGCAATACATCGTGACCACCGGCATGCCGCGCTATCAGAACTATCCCACCGAACTGAGGGCGCGCATCACGGCGGGCCCGATGGGCCGCTCGAGCATGCGCACCGATTCGCTGAACTGGGACGATCTGCGGGAATTGCGCAAGATCTGGCCGCACAAGCTGTTCGTCAAGGGGTTGCTGCATCCGCAGGATGCCGTCAAGGCGGCGGATTGCGGCGCCGACGGCGTCATCGTGTCGAACCACGGCGGCCGCAATCTCGATACCGTGATATCCCCGATGGAAGTGCTGCCGGAAGTCGTCGATGCCGTGGGCAAACGCGTGCCGGTGCTGATCGACAGCGGTTTCCGTCGCGGCACCGACGTCGTGAAGGCGCTCGCGCTGGGCGCGACCGCGGTGCAGATCGGCCGCGCGACGCTGTACGGCATCGCCGCGGGTGGCGAGGCGGGCGCCCGGCGGGCGCTGGGCCTCTTCCGGGAGGAAATCGACCGCACGATGGCGTCGCTCGGCTGCCGGACGATAGCCGATATCACCACCGAGTGCCTGCAGTTCACCGACACCGCGCTGCGTCCGGCGGCTTCGGTGCGCCCCGCTTTCAAGGTGGTCGACGGCGCCCGCGCGAGCGCCGAAGGCTGAGCCCGGCAACGCCCCCGCAATAACGGGCGCGCGGCATCTTGAAGTCCTGGTACCTGCTGGCCGTCGCGTGGATCGCGATCGTCGCGTGGATCGTCTGGACGTGGCGCCAGCGAAAAGCCCGGCAGTCGCGCGCGACGGAAGAGCGCATGCAGCAGTTTCTCGTTGCGCCGGCAAAGGGGACTTCGACAGTCCGCCAGGCTTCTCCGGGCATCGCCGTTGCTGCGGCGCCCGCCGCGATTTCCCGATACGTGGCCCGCGACCGGGTTCTCGATGCGCGCGGGAAAGTGCTGCTCTACCTGATGCGCACGGAATTGCCCGGTCATGAGGTGCTTGCCCGTTTGAATCTCGCCACGATACTGGATGCCGGCGCGGGACCGGCCGGTTTCGAACGCGATCAGCGGCTGCGGCGCATCGCCGGGGAAGGCATCGATTTCGTCGTGTGCGACAGGAATTTTCGCCCGCTGGTCGCGGTGGATATCGCGGCCTCAGAGGGCGCCTCCGAATCCGCATTCAAGGTCCAATGTCTGGCGGAAGCCGGTGTGCGATACGTTGTCGTGCCGGCAGAGAAGATGCCCGCGCGCGGCACGCTGCACGCTTTCTTGTTCGGCACGCCTCAGTAACCGGCGGCCCGGCGCCGCCGCGTGGACCGCATCGCCGAAATGCCGGATGCGGCGCCGCCGCAATCCGGCAGGTCGGGCGCAAAGCGGGATGTTCTTGACGGCCCTTGCGGAAATGCGTATAACCCCGCTCGTGTAGGGTATCAAACGCGTAAGAGTTTGAATTTGCTCCGGTTTGTCCGAGTGTTCGATCTTCACGGTGTTTGAGATTCAGGCACGTTTCAATTGACAAATTTTTTGGGAGTTCAGCACGCATGGCAACCGGAACAGTGAAATGGTTTAACGACGCCAAAGGGTACGGCTTCATTACCCCGGACGGCGGTGGCGAGGATCTGTTCGCGCATTTTTCGGCGATCAACATGGGCGGATTCAAGACCCTCAAGGAAGGCCAGAAAGTTTCCTTCGACATCACCGAAGGCAACAAAGGCAAGAAGCAGGCGAGCAACATTCAGGCGCTCTGAGCCGAGTCAGCGCTCGACGCGATCAAAACCGGGCCGCGCGCCCGGTTTTTTTTCATATGCGCACCGCCGGATCGTGGGACATCTTCTGTCGCGTCGTCGACAACTACGGCGACATCGCCGTGTGCTGGCGGCTCGCGCGGCAATTGTGCGTGGAGCACGGCGCAGCCGTGCGGCTCTGGGTCGACAATCTCGCGCGCTGGCAGGCGCTGTGTCCCGGCGCAAGCACGGATCGCGCGATCCAGACCGTCGATGGCGTGGAAGTGCGGCGCTGGACGACGTCGTTGGCGGACATCGTGCCGGCGGACGTGGCGGTGGAGGGCTTCGGCTGCGGAATTCCGGACGACTATGCCGCGGCGCTGGCCGCGCGGCGCCCGCGCGCGTTGTGGATCACGCTGGAATACCTCAGCGCGGAAGCCTGGGTCCGCGAGCATCACGGTCTGCCGTCGCCGCACCCCAGAATCGATGTGGATCGCTGCTTCTTTTTTCCGGGATTCGGCCGTGGAACCGGCGGTTTGCTGCGCGAGGCGGATTTGCTTGAGCGGCGCGACCGGTTCGACGCGGCGGCGCGAGAAGCGTTCTGGCACGCCGCCGGGTGTGCGGCGCCGGTGCCCGGTAGCCTGATCGTATCTCTGTTCGGGTACGCGGGGGCGCCGGTGGCGGAATGGCTTGACGTCTGGGAGCAGGGTGCTGAGGCCGTGGTGGCGGCCGTGCCCGCAGGCGTGTATACAGCCGAAATTTCCGGCTATCTGGGCGGCGAGTTGGGTCCGGGTCAGCAGGCTCGGCGCGGCGCGCTGGAAATTCGAGTGGTGCCGTTTCTTGCGCAGAGCCGTTACGACGAGCTGTTGTGGGCCTGCGATCTCAATATCGTGCGCGGCGAAGATTCGTTCGTGCGGGCGCAGTGGGCGGCCCGGCCCATGTTGTGGCATGCGTACCCGCAGCGCGACAACGCGCACTGGCCCAAGCTCGGCGCGTTTCTGGATCGCTACTGTGCGGGGCTGGACACGGGTGCCGGGGCCGTCGTCCGTGAACTGTCGAACGTGTGGAACCGGGTCGGCACGCCGCCGCGGGAACTCGCCGCGGCATGGCGTGCCTGGCGGGACCTCCAGGTCGATCTCTCTGCGCACGCCCGGCGCTGGGCCGCCGACCTCGCGCGTGATGCCGATCTCGCCACGCAACTGGCGCAGTTTTGCCGGGACAGGTTAAAATAGCCGCTTTTTCAGCGCCTTAGCCAATTCCACGGCGGGCGCAGCAGGAGCCGATCATGAAAATCGCACAGGAAATCCGGGCCGGAAACGTCATCATGGTGGGCAAGGACCCGCTCGTGGTGCAGAAGGCCGAGTTCAGCAAGTCCGGCCGCAACGCGTCCGTCGTCAAGATGAAACTGCGCAACCTGTTGTCGGGCAGCACGTCCGAAACGGTGTATCGCGCGGATGAAAAATTCGAGATCGTACTGCTCGACCGCAAGGACGTCTCGTACTCGTATTACGCCGATCCGGCGTACGTATTCATGGACGGCGAGTACAACCAGTACGAGGTGGACAAGGAGAACATGGGCGACGCGCTCAACTATCTCGAGGAAGGCATGGAATGCGAAATGGTTATTTACGACGGCAAACCGATTTCGGTCGAGCTGCCGCAGACCATCGTGCGTGAAATCGCCTACACCGAGCCCGCGGTGCGCGGGGATACCTCCGGCAAGGTGCTGAAGCCCGCCAAGCTCAAGACGGGATTCGTGGTCCAGGTGCCGCTGTTCTGCGCGACCGGAGACAAGATCGAAATCGACACGCCGTCCGGCGAGTACCGCAGCCGCACCAAGGGCTGATCTCGCTTCGCCGGCATGACGAGCGCGCCCACGGGCGCGCTTTTTGTTTTTGTAAGCCGTGCGTCAGGCGCATGACGTACCGTCGCGGCCGTGGATACATCTGCCCGGTTTCCGGTTTGTTGGCGCGCGTTGTTTTTCGCCGTCATGACGGCGCTGCTGTTGCCGCCCGGCAATCATGCCCTCGCGAAAGTGGCGAGCGCGAAGAACCGCCCGGACAGTTCGACGACGCGGTCCGTTGCCGCGGCACGTGCCCCTGCCGCGGGCATCGCCACACGCGCGGTGCTGCCTGTCGTGGCCACTGTCGGGCCGGGGCAGGAAGGATACGTTCACTATTTCGTTCTGACCGCTCCGGACGGCGAAGAAGAAATACAGGTCGGCATCGAATACCCGGGGCGTCAGATCGCGTGGTCGTTTCCGGGATTGGGGGTGATTGTTCAGCCCTTCATGTCTGCCGGAACCATCGATGCGAATGGCGTCGAATATGCGTTCAGGCATCTGTACGGAATTCGTCCGTTTCCCGATGCGGAATCCTTGGCCCGGCTGCAGGCGCATCTCGTGCGGCGGGTCGCGTATTGGGTCGACGGCGAAACCGGCTATTGCGATCCTTCATCCGGTGCGGAATGCCTCAGCTGCCTCGGTTTCGTCATGCATGTGCTGTTTCCCGGCCCCGGTTCGGGATATCCGCGATTGCCGGACGATTTCAGGCGGACGTCGGGACCGTACTACAGCACGGAAGACCTGCTGCTTTATCTGGCCGGTGCGCAACAACCGACGCGTGACGCGCGCGCGAGGCGCATTGCATCGCTGACCGTACCGGATAATCTGCGCGAGGACCTGTTCAGGATCGCGGGACTTGCGACGCCGGACAGCGCTGCCTCGGGCGGCAACGTCGCCGCGGACCGCGACGGCGCGACCGTCCGTCGGTTCCGCTCGGCGGATCGAGCCGTGCCACGGAAGAAAAACCCGGCCCGCCAGTTGTAACTTGTTGCGGTCGCGACAGAAAAACGGCTGCGTCCGCAGCCGTTCATATTGATGGTGGAGGCGGCGGGAATCGAACCCGCGTCCGCAAGCGATCCACAGTCAGGACTACATGCTTAGCCTGGTTATTTGGGTCTCGCCTCGCGCCCGCCAACCGGCAGGCTGGCGCTCAGCCAGCCGCTTCGACGGATCCACGCGGCCAAGCGGCCAGACCGCGCAGAGAGGCTGATGAAAATGACGCTGCACCTCCTTTCGGAGGCCTAGCCCATCAGCAGGCTAGTGCAGCGTCTCGCCGGTGTTAGGCGGCGAGAGCGTAACGCTCGTCGTTGGCGTCTAAGGATTTCCAGCGGTTTAACAAGGTGACTGGACCTTGGCATGCCCTGCGCTGCTTCACTACCCACGTCGAAACCAGGTCGCCCCCGTTTCAGCGTTGAAGCACGTGCATTATTGCATGTGGGGACTGCAGGCCGAAATTCAAGTATGGAGAAAATGCGCTGAAAATTGTAAGTATCTGATTTTAAATATAATTTACCAGTTCCTGCGGATGGTCGATGATCGCGTCGGCGCCCCAGGTGTCGGGATGCGATCCGTTCAGGTAGCCGTAGCGCACGGCGACGGTTTTCATGCCGGCCGCACGGCCCGCGAGTATGTCGCGCGCGTCGTCGCCGACATAGACGCAGTGTGCCGGGCGCGCGTCGATCGCGCGGCAAGCCGCCAGCAGCGGTTCGGGATGCGGTTTGGTCTTGCCCGTCGTATCGCCGCCGATCACGCACGCGCAGCGGCGGTTCATGCCGAGCAGTCCCATCAACGGAATTGCAAAGCGTTCCGCCTTGTTGGTCACGATGCCCCAACGCATCCCGCGGGCTTCCAGCGTCGCCAGCAGTTCCTGCGTGCCCGGGAACAGGCGCGTTTCCCGGCAGAGATCGCGCTCGTAATAATCCAGAAACTCATCGCGCAGCGCCGCGTAATCCGCATGGTCCGGCGCCACGCCCAACCCCACGCCGAGCATGCCGCGCGCGCCGGTCGACGTCACGGGACGCAGCAGTTCGAGCGCCACGGGCGGCAGGCCGCGCGCTTCGCGCATGCGATTGAGGGCGTAGCCGAGGTCCGGTGCCGTGTCGGCGAACGTGCCGTCGAGGTCGAACAGTACGGTGTCGATCATGTGTGGATCACGTTTGCGGTGCGTGTTTGCGCGCGTGCAGGATGTAATTCACATCCGCGTCGCGACCGAGGGCATAGATTTTCGTGAGCGGGTTGTAGGTCATGCCGGTAATGTCCGTCACGGCGGCGCCGGCGCCGCGGCACCACGCGGCGAGTTCGGAAGGCTTGATGAAGCGCGCGTAGTCGTGCGTGCCGCGCGGCAGCAGGTTCAGCACGTACTCCGCGCCGATCACGGCGAACAGGTAGGACTTCAGATTGCGGTTCAGCGTCGCGAAAAAGAGCTGTCCGTCCGGCCTGGCGAGCCGGATGCACGCGGCGACAGTGGCCGCGGGATCAGGCACGTGTTCGAGCATTTCCATGCAGGTGACCACGTCGAAGCGCCCCGGCAACTCTTCCGCGAGAGCCTCCGCGCCGATGCGCCGGTAGTCCACCGTCTGCCCGGATTCCAGCAGGTGCAGCTGCGCGACCCGCAGCGGCTTTTCGGCGAGATCGATGCCGGTGACCCGCGCGCCGCGAGCGGCCATCGCTTCGGCGAGTATGCCGCCGCCGCAGCCGACGTCCAGCACCGATTTTCCCGCGAGTCCGGCCAGGCGGTCGATATGGTCGAGGCGCAGCGGATTGATTTCGTGCAGGGGCCGGAATTCACTCGTCGGGTCCCACCAGCGATGCGCGAGTTCGCTGAATTTGTCGAGTTCAAGCGGATCGACGTTGGTCATGACGAACGAATCCGGTCTTTCCAGTGGTTGGCGCGCGCCACGACGTCGCGCGTGTCGAGCTGAACGAGTTCGCCGTCCTTGACGAGCATGTCGCCGTCGACCCAGACGTGGCGCACGTGCTCGCGCCCGGCCGCGTAGACGAGGTGCGACACCGGATCGTAGCAGGGAGACAGTTCGGGGCGCGAGAGGTCCACGGCGACCATGTCCGCGCGCTTGCCCGGCGTCAGCGAGCCGATCCGCGCGTCGAGTCCCAGCGCTTTCGCGCCGCCGAGCGTCGCCATGCGCAGCACCGCGTGCGCCGGCAGTGCCGAGGCATCGTGAGCGGCCGCCTTTCCCAGCAATGCCGCGAGCCGCATTTCGGAAAACAGGTCGAGACGGTTGTTGCTGGCGGCTCCGTCGGTGCCGAGGCCGACGTTGATGCCGCGCGCGAGCATGTCGGCGACGGGCGCGATGCCGCTTGCGAGTTTGAGGTTGGAGGACGGACAGTGCGCGACGTGCGCGCCGTGCGTGGCAAGGAGGTCCAGCTCGTCGGGCGTCAGGTGCACCGCGTGCACCGCGATGAACGCAGGGCCGGGCAGGCCATGGTGCTGCAGGCGTTGCAGCGGCCGCACGCGATGCTGCTCGATGCCCTGTCTCACTTCATCCGCGGTTTCGTGCAGATGCGTGTGCACGGGCAGATCGAGTTCGGCGGCGTAGGTTGCGATGCGCTGCAGCGTCGCGTCCGACACCGTGAACGGGGCGTGCGGCGCGAGGCAGAACGACAGCCGCGGCTCGCCCGCGAGCGCGTCACGCATCGCGAGGCCCCTGGAGAGATAGTCCTGCGCGTCGGTCGCATACGCCGACGGAAATTCGATTGCAATGATTCCGACGGCGGCGCGCATGCGAGCCGCGATGGCGGCCTCTGCCGCTGCCTCGGGGAAAAAATACATGTCGTTGAAGCACGTGATGCCGCCGCGCAGCATTTCCGCGCACGCGAGCAGCGTGCCGTCGCGCACGAATTCCGCCGACACGAACCGGCCTTCGACGGGCCAGATTCGGGTCTGCAGCCAGTCCATGAGCGCCAGATCGTCCGCCATGCCCCGCAGCAGCGTCATCGCGGCATGCGTGTGCAGGTTGACGAGCCCCGGTATCAGCGCGTGATCCGGCAGATCGACGTGGGTGGCGCCGGGATAGCGGACCACCGCGTCCGCGACCGGCAGCAACGCGACGATCGCACCTTCGGCTACGACGACCGCGTGCCGCTCGAGCACCACGCCGGCCGGCTCGACCGGGACAACCCAGCGCGCGCTGATGATCCGTTCCGGCATGACGATGCGTCAGGCGATAAAAAAAGCCCTGCCGAAGCAGGGCTTTTCAAGGTCAGGCTCGCTCGTTATGGCTTGGCCTTGGGTTTCGGCTTCGCGTCGGGCTTGGGTTTCGGCTTCGGCGCGGGTTTCGGACGGGTGCCGACGGCTTCCACGGTCACGCGGCGGTTCGGGGCCAGACACTCGATGAGTTGCTTGCGCTTCATCTTGTTGTCGCAGAACTTGGTCACGGGGATCGGCTGCTTGGAGGCCTTGCCTTCCCAGAAGATCAGTTTCTGGTTGACACCCTTGGCGACGATGTAGTCCTTGACCACGACAGCGCGTTTCTCGGAAAGCGGCTTGTTGATCTTGTCGCTGCCCAGACGGTCGGTATGCCCGGTGACGATCACGGCACCCAGCGTCACGCCTTTAAGCTGCTTGGCGAAGAACGCGTCGAGTTCCTTTTTGTTGTCGTCGGTCATTTCGGCCTTGGCGAACGGCATGCCCTGCAGTTCGATCTTGCGCTCGACGTTCATGAGCTGAGGCTTGGCCGGTTTCTTCGCAGCGGGCTTGGGTTTCGGCTTCGCCGCGGGCTTCGGAGCAGCCTTGGGCTTCGGCGCGGGTTTCTTCACGAGATCCGGATCGCACTCCGCAACGGCGCGGGCCGGCGTCCAGTCGCTGGTCCGCACGCACACGCCCGCTCCCGCGGAACGGATGATTGCGTTCTGGCCCTGGCTGTCGACGAGGTAACCCTGATTCTTCGCATCCTGCGCCGTCGCGACCGCGGGCAGGAACGCGGCTGCAGCGACTACGCCTGCAAGAGTGTTCCGCAATACTGATAACATTTTCTAATCCTCCTGTTTTGCGATAAGAAGTTAGGGATTCCCCGCGAACGGCCGGTGAACCGAAAACTCAGTCTCCCTGAAACCCACCAAATACCCTGAATACCCTCATTTAATACCATATCTGCCGGACCGAGGCAAACATGCGCGGATCATAACATGGCTGTCAGGAAAAATGCATAGCCCCTTGTTGCCAAAATGAAACGCCCTGCCCGAAACCCCGGTTTATCACGTTTCCAAGCCCCCTGGATAGCCCTTACCGGACCTCCTTGGTGCCCGTGACCTCGATATCGACCCGGCGGTCCGGCTGCAGGCAGGCGATCAGCGCCCTGGACGCTTTGGTCCCCCGGCAGTCTCCGGGCTTCGTCACGGGTTGCGTCTTGCCCTTGCCATCGGCATAAACCCGTTTGGCGTCGATGCCTTTTTCCACCAGGTAGCGCTTGACCGACTCGGCACGGCGCAACGAGAGCTTCTGGTTGTAGGCCGCGGACCCGATGCGGTCGGTGTGCCCGATCGCGAGTATCACGTCGTACTTCGCGCCCTGCAGCACGCGGACCATTTCGTCGATTTTCGCCTTGCCGGCCGGCTTCAGTATCGCCTTGTCGAAATCGAACAGCGCGTCGGCGGAAAGGCTGATCTTCTGCGGCACGAGTTTGGAGACGACGGGCTTCGCCACCGGCTTCGGTTTGGGTTTTGCCGCCGGTTTCGCTGCCGGCTTCGCGGCGGGTTTCGCCGCCGGCTTTTTCGCGATGTCCGGATCGCACTCGGCGACGGCGCGCGCGGGCGACCAGTCGCTCGTGCGCACGCACACCCCGGCGCCGGCCGCGCGCACGATGGCGTTCTGACCGTGGCTGTCCACGAGGTAGCCCTGGTTCCTGGCATCCTGCGCAGCAACGCTGGTGACACACAGTCCTGCGGCGGCCAGCAGGCCTGCGAATAACGCGCCGTGGCGGCGAGAGGTCATCAAACTGGCTCCTGACGTAGTTTTTCGGTTAACAACGCGCGGTGAACAACGCACGGCGCAGCGATGCGGCCGCCGCGTGATTCTAGCGGTTTTTGCGGTTTGGGATCGAAAGAACTTCCGGCGGGCTGTCGCATGCGCGGACCGAAAGCGGAATTCATGCTGCGATCACGTCCGCGTGCTAAAATTCCGCCTTTTTATCGCGCGCGATTCCGCGCCCGATTCAGCATCGACCGGACCTCGCCCCGCATGGATCAGTTCGCCAAAGAAACGCTGCCCGTAAGCCTCGAAGAAGAGATGCGCCGGTCCTATCTCGATTACGCGATGAGCGTGATCGTGGGGCGCGCGCTGCCCGATGTCCGCGACGGCCTGAAGCCCGTGCATCGCCGCATCCTGTTCGCGATGCACGAGGCGAACAAC
>CAZMBS010000020.1:0-23792 GCA_964564295.1 uncultured Streptomycetaceae bacterium | reverse complement strand
CGATCTCAACGCGGGACTTATCGGCGAGGACGAAGCCCGGCGGCGTCGGGCGGCCATCGCGCAGGAGGCCGATTTCTACGGTTCGATGGACGGCGCGAGCAAGTTCGTGCGCGGTGACGCCGTGGCCGGAATCATCATCGTGTTCATCAACATCATCGGCGGTCTCGCGATCGGCGTCATTCAGCACAACATGGACGTGGCGTCGGCCGCGCGCACGTACACGCTGCTCACCATCGGCGACGGCCTGGTCGCGCAGATACCGGCGCTGATCATATCCACCGCCGCGGGCCTCGTCGTGAGCCGCGTGGGCACCGAGCAGAACATGGGCCAGCAGCTGGCGTCGCAACTGCTCGCGAAGCCGCAGGCCCTGGTGCTGACCGCCGGCATCATCGGCGCGATGGGCCTGGTTCCCGGCATGCCGCATATGGCGTTCCTGTTGCTTGCTGCCGGCATCGGATATGCGGCATACCGGATAAAGCTACGCGAACCCGGTCCGGACACCGCGACGCCCGCACCGCCGGCGGTGCCGGAAGAAGCGCAGGAAGTCAGCTGGAACGACGTTCATCCCGTCGATGTGCTCGGTCTGGAAGTCGGCTATCGGCTCGTGCCGTTTGTCGATCGCGCGCAGGACGGAGAATTGCTGCGCAGAATCAAGGCGATACGCAAGAAGTTCGCGCAGGAGGTGGGATTTCTTCCGCCGGCCATCCATATTCGTGACAACCTCGAATTGCGCCCGAACGGTTACCGCGTGCTGTTGAAGGGCGTCGAGATCGCGCGGCACGAAGCGCACGCCGGCATGTTTCTCGCCATCAATCCCGGGCGTGTCGTCTCCGAGGTCAGCGGCGTGGCCACCACGGATCCGGCGTTCGGACTGCCGGCTGTGTGGGTCGAGGCCGATGCGCGCGAGCGCGCGCAGGCCGCGGGGTACACGGTCGTCGATCCGGCCACGGTTGTCGCCACGCATCTGTCCCAGATCATGCAGAACCACGCGGCGGAACTGCTCGGGCGCCACGAATTGCAGCAACTCATCGATCATCTGGCGAAGGACACGGCAAAACTCGTCGAGGACGTCGCACCGAAACTTCTGCCGCTCTCGACTGTGCAGCGCGTGCTGCAGAACCTGCTGGAAGAGCAGGTGCATATCCGCGATCTGCGCACGATCTTCGAGGTGCTGGCGGCGCAGGGCGGCCGCACGCAGGATGCCGCGGAACTGACGGCGGAAGTCCGCGCCGCGCTGGGTCGGGCGATCGCACAACAGCTCTTTCCGGGCACCTCGGAAATCCAGGTCATGGCGCTCGACCCGTCCGTCGAGCGCATGCTGCTCCAGGCGGCGGCGGTCGAAGGCACCGTGATCGAGCCGGAACTCGCTGACATGCTGGTCAAGCAAACGCAGAGCGGCGCGCAGCACCAGGAACAACTGGGGTTGCCGCCGGTCGTGCTCGTGCCGCCGCCACTGCGCGCGCTGCTCGCGCGATTCCTGCGCCGTTCCCTGCCCCAATTGCGCGTGCTGTCGCATGCGGAAGTCCCGGATAACCGGGCCATCAAGGTTGTGTCGTTAGTCGGGAGCAAGTCATGAATGCACGCAAGTTCTCGGGCACCACTTCGCGCGAGATTCTCGGCAAGGTGAAGGCCGCGTTGGGCGCGGATGCCCTCATCGTATCGAGCCGCAACGTCGACGGTGGCATGGAGGTGGTGGCAATGCCCGCCCATGCGCTGGGCGAGGTGCGTCCGGGCGCGGCGGCCGTGAAGCCGCAGCCGCAGGCCGATGGACTCATGGGCGGCATACTGGGGGAAATACGCGACGTGCGCGCGCTGTTGCAGCGCGAGTTCGCGGCGCTCGGCTGCTCCGACCTGCTGCGCGGCAAGCCCGTGCACGCTGCCGCGCTGCGCGATCTGCTCGCGGCCGGCTTCAGTCCTGCGCTGGCCCGGCGCATGATCGACGCGATCGGCGACAGCACGAGCGCCGGCGACGGCATGCAGCGCATCGCTGCCGCGCTCGCGAAGGGGCTTCCGGTCAGCGACGTCGATGAAGTTGCGGCAAGGGGCGGGGTATACGCGCTGGTCGGCCCCACCGGTGTGGGCAAGACCACGACGGTGGCGAAGCTCGCGGCACGCGCCGTGGTCCGGCATGGAGCCGGAAAGGTAGCGTTGCTGACCACGGACAGTTACCGCATCGCGGCGCACGATCAGTTGCGCGTTTTTGGCAAGATACTGGGCGTGCCCGTTCACGCCGTGCAGGATGGGCAAAACCTGCACATGCTTCTTGCCGACCTGCAGGACCGCCATACGGTACTCATCGACACCATCGGCATGAGTCAGCGTGATCGCCGTGTCGCGGAGCAGGCTTCTCTGCTCGCGGCAGGCGGCGGCGCGATCAGGAGGCTGCTGCTCGTCAATGCGACGTCGTCCGGTGCAACGCTGGACGAGGTGATCGATGCCTACCGTCGCGGCGGCATCGACGGCTGCATCATCACGAAGGTGGACGAAGCGGCCGGACTCGCGCCGGCTGTCGACGCTGCAATCCGGCATCGGCTTCCGGTGCACTACCTGACTAACGGACAGCGTGTTCCCGAGGACCTGCATCTCCCCAATCGCGGCTATCTCGCGCACCGCGCGCTGCGGTTGCCCGCGGGCTCTGCCGCGAATTCACTGAACGCCGACGAATGTCCGCTCGTCATGAGCGCAGACACCGCGCTGGCGCGGGAGGCTGTCAGTGCCTGAAGCCCTGATCGATCAGGCCGAAGGCCTGCGGCGTCTCTTTACCCTGCCGCGGCCCCGCACGGTCGCGCTCGCATCCGACGACTCCGGCGCGGGACGGACGACTTGTGTCGTCAATCTTGCGGTGGCGCTCGGCATCGCGGGCCGGCGGGTGCTCGTCATCGACGAAAATTACGGCCCCTGCAACGTTGCCGGGCTGCTGGGCCTGCGCGCCCGGCTGGACCTGCAGCACGCGATTCGCGGCGACTACGCGGTGGAAGACGTTCTGGTGCGCGGTCCCGAAGGCGTGACCGTGCTCCCGGCGGCCAACGCCGTGCGCTCGCTCACGCGGCTCGGCGCGCGGGAGCAGGAGCATGCCATCGAGTGTTTCGCGTGGCTCGACCGGCGCGCCGATCTCGTGCTGGTCGACGGCGTCGGCGGCGCGGCGACGCCGTTTTCGTGGGCCGCCGAGGAGACCGTCGTTCTGGTCGCGCCGCATGCCGCATCGATCACCGGCGCCTACGCGATCATCAAGCGCGCGCGCCACGACGGCGCGCGCCGGCGCTTTCGCGTGCTCGTGAACCGCAGCCAGTCCGGCCACTCCGCGCGCGTGGCGTTCCACAATCTGTCGCAGGTCGCGGACAGCCGTCTCGGCATGTGCCTGGAGTCGATCGGCACGGTTCCGCACGACGACGCCGTCGCGCGCGCGGCAAAGGATTGCCGCGCCGTGGTGGAGGTCTTTCCCGATGCGCCCGCGGCGGTGTCGTTTCGCGGCCTCGCGGCGCGCATGCTGCACTGGCGCGCAACGCGCGAGCATACCGTCGGACTCGACAGCTTCATGCAAAAAGTCATACACAGCGGCCGGCGCAAGCCGGCGCGAGCCGGAGCCTGAACCATGTACAGCGTAACGAGCGAAGTGGATGTGGAGCAATGCGTGACGCGATTCGCGCCGTTGGTCAAGCGTATCGCGCATCACATGATGGCGTCGCTGCCGCCCTCGGTGCAGGTGGACGACGTCATTCAGTCGGGCATGATCGGATTGCTCGATGCCGCGCGCCGCTACAAAGAGGAGGAGGGCGCGCAGTTCGAAACGTACGCCGTTCAGCGCATTCGCGGCGCGATGCTCGACGGCCTGCGGCAGGCGGACTGGCTGCCCCGCAGCCTGCGCCGCAGCCTGCGCCGCATCGAGCGCATGATATCGAAACTCGAGCAGCAGCACGGCAGGCCCCCGAGCGAGCAGGAGCTTGCGGCCGCACTGGAAATGCCGCTCGCGGAATACCAGCGACTGCTGCAGGATGCCCGGGGATATCAGCTCGTGTCGTACGAAGACATGAAGGGCGCGGACGACGAACCGTTTCTCGAACGCTTCGCACCCGACGAACGCCCGGATCCGTTGTCGACGCTGCTGGAGCGCGGCATGCGCGAAGAACTCATCGCGGCGATCGACGACCTGCCGGAACGCGAGAAACGCGTGATGGGGCTCTACTACGAGCAGGAGCTCAATTTGCGCGAGATCGGCGACGTGCTGGGTGTCAGCGAGTCACGCGTGTGTCAGTTGCACACGCAGGCCATCGCGCGGCTGCGTGCGCGACTGAAGAACCGGAACTGAAGGGGAACCGGCGACCGCCGCGGTCAGGCGGTTTCGATCTGCCGCTTGGGAATGAATGCGCGGGCGTGCCCGTCGGGTCCGTAGACGCCGCCCATGTTCGCCGCGGACCGGATCGCGGCGAGCGCCTGGTTGTTGGCGCGCATGCCGGCCTCGATCAGCATGCCGTTCGTCTGATTGACATCATGGGCGGTGCGGATCGCGCGCAGCAATTCCTGCCATTCCGCGACGGTTTCGACGGGCGCCGCGTAGCGGGCGATCCAGGCGTCCATGCCCTTGCGGTCCGGCGTGAGCGACTCTGACTGCAGGAATCTTCCGCGACGTTGCGCCAATTCGGCAAGATGAAGAAGCTCGCGGGTCTTCGCGGCTGCGGATGCGCCGACCCGATCGACATCACCCTGCAGCAGGGCGTCCTGCTCGCGGACGAGCAGCGCCACGAATGACTGGACCGCGACGCGTTCTTCACGCAGCACGGCGGTGATATCGCCTGGGGTGCGCACGGGCGGTCGCGTCACGCTTTGTGCGCCCGTATGAGTTCCTTCACCGTGTCGATCAGTCGATCGGCGACGACTTCGGAATTCACGCGAAAGCGTCCTTCGCTGATGGCTTGCTTGATTTCGGCGACGCGCGCGCTGTCGACGATTTTGGCGTCTTCCAGTCCCGCTTCTATGGCGTGCAGGCGCGACGACAGCGCGCTCAGCTCAACCTTTGCGCCGCCCGGCGACGCGTTCCCGGCTGGAGCGGCGCGAGCCTGGCTCGGCCGGTCGCCTGTTATGGTTCCGGCGGTAATGGACTTGACGGTGTGATCGATTTTCATGGATAGACCCCGGTTGCGGGATTCGCAATGAACATTAACGGCAGGATTTTCCGGTCCTTTAGGGGTTGTCGGAAAATTTCCTACACGCAGGCATTTACGACACCGGGGGAGGAAACTGTAACGGTTCTATAAGTTATTGAATTTATTGAATTATCAAAACCTCACTTCCACGACACCACCACTGCGCGCGATTCCGCTAACGGTTTGCCCGGCGGGACCGCGCACCTGGGCCACCTGTCCTTCTGCCGCCTGTGTCAGAGCGCGGCCCTCCGCGGTCACGGTAAATCCCGGGCCGCGCGATACCAGCTTGACGGTTTGTCCCTGCAGTACCGCGATCTGCGCCCGCAGCAGATCCTGCCGCACCGGTTGGCCTCCGGCGAGCGGCGATGCGAGCCGCCGGCCGAGCGCCTGCGCGGAGTCGGTAACAACACCAGCGGGCAACTGCGTCAGATCGCTTTTCCGCGGCGCGAGATCGTCCGCCGCGAGAATATGCCCTGCCGCGAGCGGGCGCGAAGTCACCAGGACCGTTCCGGTTACACGAACAGTGACCGGAACATAGATCGTCCACGGCGCGGGCGCGGCACAGCGGACGCCGACCTGGCTTGCCCCCCACAAACGTGCGCCCGCGGGCAGAAACGCCTCGGGTGCTGGACAGGCCGGCAGCGTGGTGCGCTCATCGAGGGTGCCGACGGTGTAGGCCACATCGCCCGGCAGCCCGACAGTTTGTGTGCGCACGAATTCCGTCACGAGTTCGCGCACGCCGGCCGGCGACTGCGGGGCGGGCAACGCCGCCGCGACCGCCGTGCCAAACAGCGCGAGCCCTGATCCCAGCAACCGCATCGGAACATTCGTTTTCATGGAAGCTCCCGTGGTCGACGACACGCGGGCATTGTGCGGTGGTTCGCGCGCAGCGGACTCCGGAAATTGAGCCGCTTTTCAGGGTCTAATCCGGCGCAGGTCCCGGCGGCGGCGCACCTATGATTCGCCTCATTCGCAAACCCTCGCGCCGCTTGCCCATGAACCCCACCCTCGATTCCGCGCTGCGATTTCACCAGGACGCGCTGTCGTATCGTGCCGCGCGACAGGAGGTCATCGCCTCCAACATCGCCAATGCGGACACACCCGGCTATCGGGCGCGCGACATCGGGCAACGCGACACGGATTTCGCCGCGACATTGCGCACCGCGCAGTCGGGGCGCGAATCCGGCTCCGGACTGTCACGTACGTCGTCCCGGCATATCGCGCCTGCCGCCGCGGCGCCGGGCGGCGCGCAAGTGACGTTTCGCACCCCGCTGCAGCCGACGCTTGACGGCAACACGGTCAGCATGGACGTGGAGCGTGCGCAGTTCGCCGACAACGCGGTGCGCTACGAGGCGAACCTGATGTTCATCAGCGGTCAGCTGAAGTCCCTGCTGGCTGCCATCCAGGGTTGATGCCATGTCACTCTTCAAGGTATTCGATGTCGCCGGCAGCGCGCTGACCGCGCAATCGATGCGCCTGAACACGGTCGCGAGCAATCTTGCCAATGCGGACAGCGCGGCGGGTGCGAACGGCAAGGCGTATCGCGCGAAGCAGGTGCTGTTCGAAACCGCGCGCGTGGGCGGGCAGGAAGCCACCGGCGTGCGCGTGACCGGGATCATCGAAGACAACTCGCCGCTGCGCCAGGTCCATGACCCGAAGCATCCGCTCGCGGATGCGAACGGCTACATCACGATGCCCAACGTCAACGTCGTGGATGAAATGGTCAACATGATCTCCGCGTCACGCTCCTATCAGACCAACGCCGAGATGATGAACACCGCCAAGTCCCTGCTGCTCAAGACGTTGCAAATCGGTCAATAAGGAGGCCCATGCTTCCCGCGCTGAAACTGATCGGAACGGCGATGTCGCTGCTGAGCGGCGTCAATACCGTCAGCTCCATGCTCAAGGCGGAAACGTCCGGCGGTCAATCGCTCGCGCAACAGGCGACTGCGGCCCCGTCGACGCCCACCGGCGGCACCTCCAGCGCGATCGCGGCAGGTGCGCGCGCGGCGACCGCGGCGGGCGAACAGCAGGACCGGTTTCTCAAATTGCTGGTGACGCAGATGCGCAACCAGGATCCGTTGAATCCGCTCGACAACGCCCAGGTGACGACGCAACTCGCGCAAATCAGCACGGTCACCGGCATCGACAAGCTGAACGCGACGCTGCAAGGCCTGTCGGGTGCGCTCAATGCCTCTCAGTCCCTCCAGTCCGCCGCGCTGATCGGGCGCACCGTGGTCACCCCGGGAAACCTTACGCGACTCACCGATGAAGGTGCCGGCGGCGCGTTATCGCTGCAGCAATCCGCGGATCAGGTCACGGTGACCGTGGTCAACACGGCGGGCCAGGTGGTGCGCAGCTTTGCGCTCGGGCCGCAGTCGGCGGGCGTCACCGGGTTCCAGTGGGACGGAATGACCGATGGCGGCAACCGCGCCGCGAACGGCGTCTATATATTCCAGCTCGCGGCGCAGCGCGGCACGGGAAGCGTGCCCGTGCAGTCGCTTTCCACCGGAACCGTGACCGGGATTTCGCTGGGCGCCGATGGGATGAAAGTCAACACGGACGTCGGCGATGTGCTGATGTCCGACATTCAGAGAATTCTGTAGCTCCGGGAGAACGACATGAGTTTCCAGCAGGGATTGAGCGGGTTGAACAATGCGGCGAAGAATCTCGACATCATCGGCAACAACGTTGCCAACGCGAATACCGTCGGTTTCAAGGGATCGCGGGCCGTGTTCGCGGACGTGTATGCCAATTCGCTCTCGGGCGCCGGCACCGGTCAGGTCGGCATCGGGACCAAGGTCACGACGGTCCAGCAGCAGTTCACGCAGGGCAACATCACTGTTACCGACAGCCCGCTCGATATCGCGATCAACGGGCAGGGCTTCTTCCGCATGGCGCAAAACGGCACCATCACGTACTCGCGCAACGGGCAGTTTCAGCTCGACAGTTCCGGCTATATCGTGAACGGCGACCGGTTGCAGCTCACGGGTTACCCGGTGGATCCGCTGGGCAATATCGTGCCCAGCGCGCCGGTGCCGTTGCAGATATCCAGCGCCGACATCGCGCCGAACGCGACGGCCGCGTTCAATACGTCGCTCAACCTGGACGGCCGCGCGCCGACCATCGCGGCCGCTTTTGTTCCCAGCGACCCCACGACGTACACGAGTTCCACCGCGGGAACGGTGTACGACACGTTGGGCAACCCGCACATTTTTACGATGCATTTCGTCAAGAACGCGACGCCGCGCCAGTGGAACCTCTATGCCACGGTGGACGGCACCGCTGCGACCAACGTGAACCTCGGCGCCGGCGCCGGCGCACCGGTGACGCTCGACTTCGACAACACGGGCGCGCTTACCACGGGGATGCCATTTGCTGGCGTGCAACTGACGGTGACTGGGGGCGCCGTGACGCCGCTCGTTCTCGACCTCGACCTCACGGGATCCACGCAGTACGGCGCCGGATTCAGTGTCAACACCATGACGCAGGACGGATTCACCTCCGGCCGCCTGACCGGATTCAACGTGGGCGAGGACGGCACGATCCTCGGCAGCTACTCGAACGGGCAGAGCAAACAGCTGGGACAAGTCGTGCTCGCGAATTTCGCGAATCCGCAGGGGTTGCATGCCTTGGGCAGCAATCAGTGGGAGGAAACCACCGATTCGGGGCTGCCCATCGTCGGCGCGCCGGGATCGAGCAGTCTCGGCGTGCTGCAGTCCGCGGCGGTCGAGGACTCCAATATCGATCTCACCGAGGAACTCGTCAGCATGATCACCGCGCAACGGGTCTACCAGGCCAACGCGCAGTCGATCAAGACGCAGGACCAGGTGCTGCAAACACTGGTGAATCTGCGGTGATCCGCGGACGAATCTGCAATGCCATTGACCTCGTAGACACGGAGCACGCGCCTTGGACCGCCTGATCTACGTTGCGATGACCGGCGCGAAACACACGCTCGGCCAGCAGGCCACGGTAGCCCACAATCTCGCGAACCTCTCGACGAGCGGATTTCGGGCGCAACTTACCGCGCTGCGCGCGGTGCCCGTCTCGGGGGAAGGGGCGCCGACGCGGACCAACGTCATTGAGGCGACCAACGGGTCGGACTTCGCGCCGGGAGCGATACAGCATACCGGTCGCGACCTTGATGTGGCGATCGAAGGCAAAGGTTGGCTAGCCGTTCAGCTCGAAGACGGCACCGAGGCCTATACCCGCAACGGCAGCCTGCAAGTCAGCGCAAACGGCGTGCTGCAGACTCGCAGCGGCTTGAGTGTTTTGGGCGACGGCGGTCCGGTTGCCATACCGGCGGACGTGCGCGTTTCCATTGCGCGCGACGGAACGGTTTCCATCGTGCCGCCGGGAAACCGGCCGACGCAGGTCTCGACGGCGGGGCGCCTCAAACTCGTGAACCCGGACGAAACCGCGCTCGTCCGCGGTGCCGACGGGCTGTTTCGACTGCGCGGTGGCGGCGCAGCGGAGGCCGACCCTGCCGTGAAGGCCATCGGTGGCGCGCTGGAAGGAAGCAACGTGAGCGCGGTGGAGGCGATGGTCGGCATGATCACGCTCGCTCGGCAATTCGACCTGCAGATGAAAATGATCCAGAACGCCGACAACAATGACCGGCAGGCCAATCAACTGCTGTCGGTCACCCGGTAACCCCGACGCAACGGAGCCGACATGATCCGATCCCTCTGGATATCCAAGACCGGACTCGACGCGCAGCAGACGAAGGTCGACGTCATCGCCAACAATCTGGCAAACGTCAGTACCAACGGCTTCAAGCGCGCGCGCGCCGTATTCGAAGACCTGCTGTACCAGACGCTGCGCCAGCCCGGCGCCCAGTCGTCCCAGCAGACGCAACTGCCCACGGGGCTGCAACTGGGCACCGGGGTCCGCCCGGTGGCGACGGAACGCATATTCACGCAAGGCAACGTGCAGCAGAGCGGCAACCCGCTGGATGTCGCGATCCAGGGCAACGGATTTCTTCAGGTGCTGCTTCCCGACGGAACGGTGGGATACACGCGGGACGGGTCGCTGAAAATCGACAGTCAGGGGCAGCTCGTGACGTCGAGCGGATTCCAGATTCAGCCGGCCGTGACCATTCCCTCCAATGCGTTGTCGGTCACCATCGCACGCGACGGCGTGGTTTCCGTCCTGCGGCCGGGTTCGCCGGCGCCGAGCCAGGTGGGCGGGCTGCAATTGGTCAACTTCGTGAATCCGGCTGGTCTGCAGAGTTTCGGCGAGAACTTGTACCTCGAAACCGCCGCGTCGGGGACGCCCAGCGCCAACACGCCCGGAACCAACGGACTCGGGCTGCTCAACCAGGGGTACGTCGAAACATCCAATGTCAACGTGGTCGAAGAACTGGTGAGCATGATCCAGGCGCAGCGCGCCTACGAGATCAACTCGAAAGCCATCCAGACCTCCGATCAGATGCTGCAGAAGCTCGCGCAACTTTAGGGAGCCTTCATGATCTCGATTCGCCACGGCCGAACACCCTTCACACGTGTTGTCGGCGCGTTCGCGACGGCGGTGTGCGCCGCTGCCGCGCTCTCCGGGTGCATCACGACCGCGCCGCCGACCTCGGTTCACCAGCCGCTCAGCGTGCGTCCCGCGTTTTCTCCTCATGCGTCGGGCGCGAATGGCGCCATATACCAGACCGGATTCGGTGACCGGGCGTTGTTCGAGGACCGGCGCGCGCGTCGCGTCGGTGACACCCTGACGATCGTCATCAGCGAAAAAACCAACGCGAGCAAGCGTTCCAACACGAACGCCGAACGCTCGAGCAACAACACCTTTTCCGTCACCAGCCTCGCGGGCCTTCCGGGCAAGAGTTTTCTCGGCTCCAACCTGAACGCCGGGTCGGAATTTGCGTTCGACGGCAAGGGCGAGAGCGCGTCCAACAACGATTTCTCCGGCACGATCGCGGTGACCGTGAACGAAGTGCTGGCCAACGGCAACCTTATCGTGAGCGGTGAAAAGCAGATGGGCATCAACCAGGGCTCGGAGTTCATCCGGTTTTCCGGAATCGTGAATCCGCTGCACCTGACGGCGGCGAACACCGTTCAGTCGACGCTCGTGGCCGACGCGCGCATCGAGTATCGCGGCACCGGCATCGTCGACAATGCGCAGACGACCGGCTGGCTCACGCGGTTCTTTCTGAATTTCCTGCCGTTCTGATCCCGTGACGTCGAAACGGACATGGTGGTGCGCGTTGCTGGCCGGTGCATGGCTCGCCATCCTGCCGGCAGCGGCGCAGCACGCCGGCGGTGGCGAGCGCATCAAGGACCTCGTTTCGGTGCAGGGCGTGCGCAACAATCAACTGGTCGGCTACGGGCTCGTGGTCGGGCTCGATGGCACGGGCGACCAGACCACGCAAACGCCCTTCACGGTGCAGAGCCTCTCGACCATGCTGTCGCAGCTCGGCGTCACGTTGCCGCCCGGTACGACGTTGCAGCTGAAAAATGTGGCGGCAGTCATGGTCACCGCAGTGCTGCCGCCGTTCGCCGCACCGGGGCAGGCCATCGACGTGACGATATCGTCCATCGGCAACGCAAAGTCGCTGCGCGGCGGCACGCTGCTCATGACGCCGCTCAAGGGCGCGGACGGTCAGGTGTACGCGATCTCGCAGGGCAACGTTCTCGTCGGGGGCGTGGGCGCATCCACCGGTAGCGGCAGCAGCGTGCAGGTCAATCACCTGAGCGTCGGGCGCATATCCGGAGGCGCGACGGTCGAGCGTGCGGTTTCGACGCCGCTCGGCGCGGGCCCGCACGTGGTCCTCGGGGTGAACACGACGGACTTCACCACGACGCAGCGGGTGGTGGATGCCATCAACGGGATGGCCGGCGCCGGTGCCGCGGTCGCGCTCGACGGCCGCACGATTCGCGTTGCGGCGCCGGCGGATCCCGGCGAGCGTGTCGGGTTTCTGGCGCGCATCGAGAATCTGATCGTAACGCCCGGAACCGGCATGGCGAAGGTCATCGTCAACGCGCGCACCGGATCGCTGGTCATGAACCAGTCGGTCACGGTCGATATCTGCGCGGTATCGCACGGAAATCTGTCGGTGGTCATCAGTACGGAGCCGGTGATCAGTCAGCCGTCGCCGTTTTCGCCGGGCGGGCAGACCGTACAGGCGGAACGGTCGCAGATCGAAATCCGGCAGGACAAGGGCGCGCTCACCATGGTGCGCGGCGCGAACCTGAGCGAAGTCGTCAAGGCGCTGAATGCGATCGGCGCGACGCCGCAGGATCTGCTCGCGATCCTGCAGGCGATGAAGGCCGCCGGCGCGCTGCGCGCCGACCTGGAAATCATCTGACCGCATTCGGCAGAGTAGTTTCACGCAAACGACAGGACCGATTCCGGCATCGAACATGAGTCCCCGCGCAGTCGCCCCGGAGGCCCGCCGATGACGCCGCTTTCCATGCACGGAACGCTTGCGATCGACACCAAGGGGCTCGATCAACTGAAGCTGCAGGCGCGGGAGGCCCCGGAGCGCGCCCTGAAGGAGGCGGCGCGCCAGTTTGAGGTCATGTTCATGCAGATGCTGCTGAAGAGCATGCGCGAGGCCAACCCGCAGGACGGCCCGTTTGCCAGCGAGGAGACCCGGCTCTATACGTCCATGCTGGACCAACAGCTCGCACAAACGCTGTCGACACGCGGCATGGGCCTTGCGGACGTCATGGTGAAGCAGCTGCAGCGCCTGAGCATGCCGGCCGACGCGGGCGGCACGCAGGATCCCGCGGCAATACCGGTCATTCCGGGCATCGTTCCGCGACCGGAGCCATCGCGGACCGCGCCGGGCGTGTCCGGTGCCGCACCCGTGGGCGAAGTGGGCGCGTCGGCAAACATCCCGGCCCGTGCCCGCGAGTTCGTGAATCGGATGTGGCCCCATGCTGTCGAAGCGGGCCGTGTGACCGGACTGCCGCCGCACTTCATACTGGGTCAGGCAGCGCTTGAATCGGGTTGGGGGCAGCGCGAAATTCGTTCCACTGACGGCACGCCCAGCCACAATCTGTTCGGCATCAAGGCGACGCGTGCGTGGACCGGCGCAACGGCGGACACGACGACGACCGAATACGTGGCCGGCGAACCGCGCAAGTCGGTCGAGCGGTTCCGCGCCTACGGATCCTATGCCGACGCATTCCGCGACTATGCCAACCTGTTGCGCGGAAATCCGCGCTACGCGGGCGTGCTCGCCGCCGGAAACGACCCGGAAGCGTTTGCACGCGGCCTGCAGCAGGCGGGGTATGCCACGGATCCGGCCTATGCGGACAAACTGTCTCGGCTGATCACCGGCACGGTGCTGCGGCAGGGACTGATCGGGTAGCGGCGGGACGCGCGCATGAGCAGCGGATTCTTCAATATCGGCGTCGGCGCGCTCAACGCGGCGCAGGCCGGCCTCGTGACGACCGGCCACAACATCGCGAACGCCAACACGACCGGTTATCACCGCCAGGTCGTCAGCCAAAGCGCGGCGCCGCCGCTGTTCACGGGCGGCGGCTTTCTCGGGCAGGGTGTGTCGGTCGATACGGTGCGCCGGGTTTACAGCGAGTTTCTCGATGGGCAGGTCGCCCGCGCCCAGGCGCAGGCCAGTTACTATGCTGCGTTTCACGGCGAAGTCGCGCGCATCGACAATCTTCTGGCTGATCCGACTTCGGGATTGACGCCGGCGCTGCAGGAGTTCTTCGCGGGTGTGCAGGACGTGGCATCCCATCCGGCCAATACCGCATCGCGTCAGACGCTCATTTCGAACGGCGCGGCCCTGATGTCGCGGTTTCACCTGCTGGACGGGCGGCTCACGAGCTTGCGTGAGAGCGTCAATTCGCAGCTGACCACCACCGTTGCCAGCATTAATTCGTACGCACGCCAGATCGCCGATCTCAATGGCCGCATCATCGTGGCGCAGGTCAATCCCGATCAGCCGCCGAACGACCTGCTGGACCGGCGTGACGCGCTGGTCGAGTCCTTGAATCAACTCGTGGGCGCCAGCGTCATCCGTCAGGGGGACGGCAGCTACAATGTATTTGTCGGCAATGGGCAAAGTCTGGTACTCGGCCGGCAATCGTTCGACCTTGCCGCGCTGCAGTCGGTCGACGATCAGCGCGATCTCGACATTGCCTACGTTTCCGGTGCGACGACCGCACGCCTTTCCCCTTCCAGCTTCCCGGACGGAACCCTGGGCGGACTGCTTGCGTTCCGGACCGGCGCGCTGGCCGAGGCGCACAATGCGCTGGGCCGGATCGCGCTGAGTTTCGCGCATACTTTCAATGACCAGCACAGGCTCGGACAGGACCTGAGCGGCGCCGCCGGGCAGAATTTCTTCAATGCACCGCAGCCGGTGGTCACGCCGCGCGCGACCAACACGGGCTCGGGATCGGTCGGCGTCGCCGTGACGAGTGTTTCGGCGCTGACGACCAGCGATTACCGGCTGGCGTATTCCGGCGGAAGCTACCAGTTGACGCGGCTGTCCGACGGTGTGACGACCACGTATGCCACGCTGCCGCAGACCGTGGACGGCATGACGATCAGCCTTGCCGCCGGTACTCCCGCCAACGGAGACAGCTTTCTCATACAACCCACGCGGCTTGCCGCCGGGCAGATCCAGCAACTCGTGATGGATACCGCCCGCGTTGCTGCAGCTGCTCCCGTTCGCACCGGAACAGGTACCGGCAATACGGGCAGTGCGACGGTCTCCGCGGGTATCGTCAACCCGCCGCCGCCGCCCGATGTGAATGTGCTGCAGCCGGTGACCATCACGTTTACCAGTCCCACGACGTTCGATGTAACCGGCACCGGTACCGGCAATCCGACCGGCGTCGCGTACGTGCCCGGCAGCAGCATCAGCTACAACGGATGGACGGTGTCGATCTCGGGCGTGCCGGCGCCGGGGGACACGTTTTCCGTATCCGCGAACACCGGGGGCATCGCCGACGGCCGCAACGCGCTGCTGCTCGCCGGACTGCAGACGGCGAATCTGATTGCGAACGGCACCGCGAGCTATCAGGGCGCGTACGGCCAGATGGTGAGCCTGGTCGGAAACAAGACGCACGAAACGGAGGTCGGCGAGCTCGCGCACCAGAACATACTCACGCAGGCCCGCGAAACGCAGCAGGGACTGTCCGGCGTAAACCTCGACGAGGAGGCCGCCAATTTGCTGCGCTACCAGCAGGCATATCAGGCGGCCGGCAAAATGATCCAGATCGGCGCCACGTTGTTCTCCACGGTGCTGGACCTCACGGGTTGACGGGAGCGCCCACCATGCGCATCAGCACGAGCCTCATGTACGAGTCCGGCATCACGAGCATCCAGCAGCGCCAGTCGGAGCTCGTCAAGCTGCAGCAGCAGATCGCGACCGGCCGCCGGATGCTGACACCGGCCGACGACCCGATCGCGGCGGCGGCGGCGCTCGACGCCGCGCAGGCGAAGGCGCTCAACGCGCAGCTGCGCGTGAACGCGGACACGGCAACCGCGCGGCTCGGGCAGGAAGAGCAGGCGCTCGCTGAACTCACGGACCTGCTCCAGGATGTGCGGGCGCTTGCCATCAACGCAGGCAATCCGGTGCTGCGCAACGAGGATCGTGCCAGCCTCGCGGCCGAGATCGAAGGCCGCTACCAGGAATTGCTCGGCATCGCGAATCGGCACGACGGCAACGGCAATTACATTTTCGCCGGGCATCAGTCCGGCACCCGGCCGTTCACGGAAACCGCGCCCGGCGTAATCGCCTATGCCGGCGACGAGGGGCGCCACGAAATCCAGATCGGCACGGCGCGCACGGTCGCCGTGAGCGACAGCGGAAGTGCAATTTTCCTCGCCGTGCAGAACGGCAACGGCACGTTCGAGACAACCGCCGGGGCCAATACGGGCAGCGCCGTCATCAGTCCGGGCAACGTGCTCGATCCCGCGAAGTGGAACAATCCGGCGAACAGTGGCGACTTCTCGCTGCGGTTTCACGTCAACACCGGGGTCGTGCCGCCGGTGACGACGTACGACATCGTCGATGTGACCAGCAACGTGTCGCTGTTGACCGGCGTCGCGCCGGCTTGCTTGCCTTCAATCATGAAAACCTTGCCGCCCTCGGCCATTGCGCTGAAAACGCAGATGCCGCCGGACACCAATTCGACCGCATTCGATTTCGGCGCGGAAGTAGTGGTGACCGGGGCACCGGCGGACGGGGACACGTTTGCGATCGAGGCCAGTACCCGACAGGACATGTTTGCGACCGTACACGAACTCGCATCGGCCCTGCGCGTCGGCTATTCCGGAACGCCCGGGTCGACGGCGAGCTTTCAGAATCGGCTCTCGGGTGTGCTCGTGAACCTCGATAACGCGCTGGACAATGCGCTTGCGGTCCGCACCGGCGTCGGAATACGCATGCGAGAGGTGGATGCGGCACGCGCCGTCAGCGAGGAGCTTGCCGTGCAGCACGAGCAGGACCTCTCGCGCCTGCAGGATCTGGATTACGCCCAGGCGATTTCGCGCCTGAGCCTCAATCAGACGACTCTGGAGGCGGCACAGAAGACTTTCGTCAATGTGACCGGTCTCAAACTGTTCGACTATCTGTAACCGCAGGGGGTGCCATGTTGAGGGCGGTGTGTGCGGCGGCAGTCTTGCTGGCCATGGCCGGCTGTTCGAGCGTGGACGGGCAGCGTTCGAGCAACGTCATCGTGCCCGGGCGCACGCTCAACGTCAGCCCGTCGTTGACGATCTCCGCGGAAGCGATCGTCGCCGGCGCGTTGCTTTTTACCATCATCGATCCCCTCGCGCCGAACTGGAGCACGTCCGCGTTGCGACTCGACAGCAGCCAGCGCTTCGAAATCACAATGCGCATGAAGCGATTCACAACCGGGGGCGAGGGAGAAGCTCCCGGTGTTTTCCGGCGTACCGCGGATCGCATCGCGCGCGAAGGCGGCTACGGCGGCTACGATATTCTGGATTACGCCGAGGGCATCGAATCGACCGTTCCGGTCGCGCAGCGCGTCGCGCGTGGTGTCATCCAGCTGCGTTGAGCGCCAAGCCGCAGCGCGGCGGCTTCGGGCGCCGGGCGTGTAGGGCGACAGCAGCACGCCGTCGGCAGGCTGACCGAAAACCTGAAGAGCGTATGACAACAAAAACAACAACATACGGAATCTTGTCGCCCGCATTCCCAGGAAAACCGATTGCCCCCGCGACTCTGGAATCAAATCTTGCAGTTGAGCTATGATCGCCGCGCTCCCGGCACGCCGATGCGGGAGCGGCGCCGATCGCGTGCTCACGTGTAGATCCGCATCTGCGGTCGAGCACCAACGGATATTCGTGTGATTGACCACCCGGCGAGCGGCGGATAGATTGCCCATACACGACCAGAACATTCCTGCACTGGCCCGCAAGCAAGCCTGAACTGCCGGCCTCCACTATGATCAACTCTCTGCTCGACGATCCTGATTTCGCCGGTACAGCCGCGGCGGAGTCACTGCACGCGAAACCGTTGGGTTTCATTGATGTCGGCGCCCGCGGAGGCATTCATCGCGTGATCGAGCCCGTGGCTGCTGTGACCGCGGTGCTGGGATTCGAACCCGATGCTCTCGAATGTGCACGCATGCGCGCCGAAATGCACAAGTCGCCTTGGGCCAGGTTCGATCTTGAGACGTGTGCGCTGGCCGGTACCCGTGGCGCGCATGATTTCCACATCCTTGCGAGTCCCGTAAACAGTTCATTGCTGGCGCCCAACCCGGCGCTGGCGAAGCGCTATCAGATCGAAGGATTCCGGATCGATCGCAAGATTGTGGTCGAAGCGCAGACCCTTGACGATGTGCTTTTCGGCAACCGTGGCGGACTAGGGGACTGGGGCGAATTCATCAAGCTGGACGCGCAGGGGGCCGAACTGGACATCCTGGGAGGAGCCACCCGGACCCTCACCGAGCGGACGGTCGCTGCCATTATCGAGGTGGAACTGTGCCAGCTCTACGAGAACCAGCCGCTGTTTGCCGAAGTGGAGCTGTTCATGCGCAAGGTCGGGTTTTCCTTTTTCGGATTCAGCGCTATGAGTTACCGCTCCGGCAGCCTGCGTCACCTGATCGGTAATGGTGGTCCGGGATGGCGAGAGCGACTGATCCACGCAGACGCGGTTTTTTTCCGGGACCCGCTGGTTCCCGGCGTCGCTGTTCCTGCGCCGCGCGCCGTGCATACGCTGTTCGTGTGCGCCATGCTGCTCGGCTATTTTGACTTTGCCCTCGAGGTGGCGCTCGGGACCTGGGCTGCTGGCGAGGAAGCGGCGCGCATCCGGGACCTAGTGAACCGCCACGCGCAAATGTCGGGCTGATCCGGCCCACCCTCAGGGGTTTTCACGCAGCCAGTCGTGCCACATCCTGCGATACCCGTCCTCGGTCTGTCGTACCCACAACGGCATATCAAACAGCACGCTTTTCCGTAACTGTTCCCGCGCGGTCCTGCGAAACGTTTCGCGGTAGGACACGTCCGCCGCGATGCGTGCCGCGATGTCGGAATATTCCTCCCAGCTACGAGCGATCAGCGAGGGCATGCCGGCCTGCATCAGGAAGCGTGCGCCCAGTCGTGCCGCCCAGCGGTCGCCCATCAGCGTGACAACGGGGATGCCCTGCCAGAGGGCTTCCAGCGTCGTGTTGCCGCCGTTGTAGGGATAGGTGTCGAGTGCGATGTCGACCTTGCCGTAGCGTTCCAGCATCGTGCGATGGCTGCTCCCGCCTTCCAGGATCAGGCGCTCACCGGACAGGCCATGGCGTGCAAACATGCGCCGCACCGCCTCGAGGGTTGTGGGTTCGCTCAACGGCATCGATTTGAAATACAGTCTTGACCCGGGGACGCGCCGGATGACGTCGCACCAGGCCTCGACCAGACGGTCATTAACCTTGATCGAGCCACCGAAGCAGCCGAAGGTGACAAAACCGTTGGCGCTGCCGGGCGGCGGGGACACCTCGGGAAAGAAATCCTTCGGCCAGCACTGTTCGTAGTCCACTGCCATGCAATCGAATCGAGCGACCTTTTCCGTGTAGCAGGCATTTTCGGAAACGGGTACGTCTATGCTGTGCGCAACCGTGTAATCCACTTGTGGAATCCCGGTGGTGGCGGGGAAATTGCCGAAATTCATCTGTATCGGGGCAATGCGCTGCGCGAACGCGCCAAATCGGCTGTGCCCACCGCGTCCGTTGAATTCGACCAGTATGTCGATGCGGTCATCGAGTACCTGCTGCGCGAATTTCCCGTCATCCAGGTGGCCTGTGTTGCGCCAGACATCGGCGACGTGAAAGCGGTCTTCGACGTTGTCGTCGGAGTACGCAAAGACCTCGAATTGCCCGCGGTCGTGGCCCAACATCAGGGGCAGATGCGCGATTCGCGTTCCCAGGTCATAAAAGAAGCAGCAGACGTAACCGACGCGCAGCCGCTTGCCGGGATTGCGGTCCAGTGCGAACGGCCGGCCCACGCGCTGCTCCGGATAATGCAGCTTGCCGGACTGCACGGCTTCTTCCAGCATGCCCTGGTTGGTGGTCGCCGGCGCCAGCACCATCGCATGGAGGAGCCGGTCGTGGACCAACGGGTCCTGGAAAAGGGAAAACGCGCGCTGCAGGTAGCTCACCGCGATATCCGGCTGCGCGCACACGCTGAGCCTGGCGGCGAAATCGGCATAGGCATGATCGATCCGACGACTCAGGTAAATGCAGTTGGCGACGATGTCCACGACAATGTCTGCCGGCTCAAGCGCAACGGCGTCCACGTCCTTGCCTGAGAAGGCGAGCGCGTCGAACAGCCGATGCACCGGAATTTCGATTTCGGCGGAACACGTGAATGGTATGCCTGTCCAGATACCGTAACCCAGGCCGGCGATCTTTTGCGCCGGCCCCGGTGCGCCGGGCTCCGGTCCCTGCGCGAGGACAGCAGCCATGTCCCGGTAAATGCCGGCCATCGCTGGCTTGCCTGGCGCGGCGTCGGCAAGAAGCGTCGCAATACCGCGCCCGGTCCAGGTCCCGCCCTGGGCGCGGGCGGGCAAACCGAGGAAGGCCAGCAGTCCCTCCACCGGGAGGCGGATGGACATGCGTGCGGCGTCCTGCAGCCGGGTGCAGATCAGGTCCCGCAAAATGCGCTTGAGCAGGCGCCGCAGCCACGGCTTGGCTTTCCGGCCCAGTGGTCCGCGCAGCACGTTGCGCGAGAAAGTTCTTGCCGCAGCATTGGCCCGGCGCAACAGGGATGCAAGCATGTCGTAGCGTACCCTCCGAATTGGCCCGAGTTTAACCTGCTCTTGCGGCAGGCAAGATGAGCCGGGGCCGGCGATCGCGCACTTTCAGAATCAGTGTGTCATGTCCGGGCTGATGTCGTGTAGGCCTGACCACGATCACCGGCGCTGCGTCAGATACCTGACCGTTGAATTCACGCAAGATTGAGGCGGTCCCGATTCGTCACTTTGTTTCAGGCTGACCCGATGTCATCGAAAAACTTCTACTGCGCGCCCGAACTGACATGAACCTCGGCCGGTACGCGTAGCGTTTTCCGGCGTACCGCGGATCGCATCGCGCGCGAAAGCGGCTACGGCGGCTTCAGGCGCCGAGGCAGCGCAGCGCCTGCTGCCGTCCATGGCATGAACGCCGTGCCGCGGGCAGCCCGTTGCTGACGCAGATCAAGTAATTCCGCACCGAAATCCTGTAGGCTGTTCTGCGCTGATACCGTTGGCTCGGGCCACGGTGCACTCCAATCGAGGGAATCATGGCAGCAGAAACCCGCAAGGACCTTTTCGCGCACAAGGCCAAGAGCTACGAAGCCCGCAAGAACCGGGTCGACAACGTCGGCAACATTGCGGATGCGATCCTCGCCACGATAAGGCTTGATCCCGCCATGCACCTGGTCGACTTCGGCGCAGGCACGGGGCTGCTGCTCGAACGCATCGCCCCGCACGTCCGCAAGATCACGTCCATCGACGTGTCGCCGGCGATGGCGCAACAGCTGCGCGAGAAGAAATCCCGGCTGCCTTGCGAGTTGGAGCAGCTCGAACTCGATCTCGAGACGGCGGACCCGCCGGGGCTGTACGACGGCATCATCTCGTCGATGACGCTGCACCACGTGCGCGACATCAAGGGTCTGTTCCGGAAGTTCCACGCCATGGTCAGACCCGGTGGCGCCATCGCGCTGTCGGACCTTGACAAGGAGGACGGCAGCTTCCATCAGGAGGAGACCGGCGTGCAGCACTTCGGTTTTGAACGGCCGTGGATCGAGTCGGTCGCGCGCGCGGCCGGCTTCACCGACGTCGCCACGCGCGACGCGAGTGTGATCCACAAGTCCAACGGCGACTACCCGATTTTCCTGCTGACGGCGCGGCGGTGACGCCTGCGCCTGATTCACCGTCAATTTGACCTACGTTCCCGCGCGGCTTCGCTATGCCGTTGCCGCCTACCGTCGGGCGGTCATCGCCAGATAACCCACGGGCAGCATCACACTGCCGCCGCTTTCATGTTTGCGCAGCGCCGCCGCAATTTCCGCGTAAAACTCGCCGCGCTGGTTTTCAGGCACCTTTGACATCGCGACGCGGCTGGCTACTCCTCCGACCGCGAGTGCCTCGATAAAGTCCGCGATGGAGGGAAAGCGTGCCGTGCCGGACACAGCACGAACATCGACATCGCCAAAACCAGCGCCTTCTGCATGCGCGCGCAACTTGCCGCCGTCGCCCATCGCATTGGCCTTGAGCATGGGCGCGGGGTCGACGCTGCGGCGCTTGAGCAGTTGCACCACTGTGTTTTGCCCCTCGCAAGTTTCTATGGCATTCCACACAATCGCGACGATCCGCCCGCCAGGCTTCATGACGCGGCGCATTTCCGCGAGGCCTGCGGTGCAATCAGGCAGGAATTGCAACCCCTGCAGACAGAGCACCAAGTCGAATATGCCATCTTCGAACGGCATGGCCAGTGCGCTTGCGCAATGCCATCCCACCGTAGCGCCATCCGCTGCGCGTGTCAGCGAGCACGCGACCTCGATCATGGCCGGATCGATGTCCAGGCCCGCCACGCTGCCCCCGGGCGCCACGCGCGGCAACACCAGACGCACGGCGACGCCGGTGCCGCAGCAGACGTCCAGCACCTTCTCTCCACACTGGGGCGCTGCGAGTTCGACGGCTTCCAGTGCCTGCGGTCCCTGAAACGCCGGTACGAGGTATTTTTCGTACGCCTGCGCCGCTGTAGTGTCGAGTGGTTTGGCCGTTTGCATGTGACTTGCGCTCCATTTCCGTGACCGCGCTGGCATTCGTTGCTCTCGCTGACCCATCGCGATAGGTTTGGGACCCGGAGCCGGTTCCGGAGAAGTATGCGCCAACGCGTTGACGGGCTGCAACGCCGATCTGAGTTGAGCACCGAGTCGCGGCGCCCTGGCTTCAGGCGCCGAGCACGGATAGCGACCGCAGCGCACGGTCGGCGAGTTGTCCGAATACCTGGAGAATGTAGGGCAATGAAAACAACAACATACCGAATCCTATCGCCAGCGTTACCGGGAAGCCGATCGCAAATACATTGAGTTGCGGCGCCGCGCGGGTCAGCACGCCCAGCGCGAGATTGGCGATCAGCATGGCAGCAATCAACGGCAGCGACAGCAGCAGCGCGGTGTGAAACACATTGCTTCCGAACCCGGCGAGACTGCGCCACAGTCCGGGTTCCGGCAGCGCCGCCACGATCGGAATGGTGCGGAAACTCTCGGCCAGAGCGGCAAGCACCAGCAGGTGTCCGTTCAGCGCGAGAAACGACAGCGCGGCGAGCAGTCCGAGGAACTGCGCGATCACGGGCATTTGCGTCGCGTTGCGGGCATCGTAGAAATAGGCAAAGCCAAGCCCCATTTGCATGCCGATCAAGTCGCCGGCCACGTCGACGGCGGCGAACAGCAGCCGCACCGTGAACCCCATCGCAAGCCCGATGACCAGTTGCTGGATGACGATCAGCATGCCCTCCACCGACGCAGGACCGGCGGCGGGCTGCGCCGGCAGCGTCGGCGCGACGATCAGCGTGATCAGTATGGCGAGGGCAACTTTCACCCGTGCCGGATAGCGCTGGCTGCCGGGGAGCGGTGCGGCGATCAGCAGACCGATGATGCGCATGAACGGCCACAGAAACGCCGCGAGCCACGCATCCAGCTCGCCCGACGTGACCGAAAGCATCACCCCACCAGCCCGGGAATGCCCGTGAAGAGACGCCGCGTATAGTCCACCAGCGCGCCGATCATCCAGGGCCCGGCGGCGACCATCGTGACGAAGACCGCGATGAGTTTCGGAATGAACGACAGGGTCATCTCGTTGATCTGCGTTGCGGCCTGAAACACGCTGACGAGCAGGCCGATGACCAGCGCGGCAAGCAGCAGCGGCGCCGAGACGAGCAGCAGTATCCGCAAAGCGGTCTGGCCCAGATCGAGAACGTGTTCGGGGCTCATGGCCGGCTCACGAAAAGAAGCTCTGCGCCAGCGAGCCGATGATGAGGTTCCAGCCGTCCACGAGCACGAACAGCATGATCTTGAACGGCAACGCGATGATCGCCGGCGACACCATCATCATGCCCATCGACATGAGCACGCTGGCGACGATGATGTCGATGATCAGAAACGGTATGAAAATAACGAAACCGATCTGGAACGCGGTTTTCAGCTCGCTCGTGACATAGGCGGGCACCAGCACCTTCA
>CAZMBS010000019.1:0-23846 GCA_964564295.1 uncultured Streptomycetaceae bacterium | reverse complement strand
CGGTAGGCCAGATATCGCGACGGCTTGAGATCGCGTAGTAGATCCATTGGCGCATACCCGACAGCCTGAAGATCGGCAACGGACCGTGAAAACCGGTATTTGAATTCAAGAACAACACGCCTTCATTGGGACGGAATGGAAAGGCTTTTCCGACTTCGGGCTCGTGGGGAATCCGGTCATTCCGAAACTGTTTGTCAACAAAAAGTCCGAATTCGCCGCCCTCCATCCCCTGTTCGTCGGGATTGCCGATGAAAAAGACTCCGCCCACAACACGCCTGGGGCGGTCACAATGGACCTTCTTGCTGTACTGCGCATGGGATGCCTGAAAATCGAATCGGACGAAGAGGGCGTTCGGGTCATCGGTCTCCGAAAGGGTATCCACAAATCCGTCCTCCCAACTTTCAACATAGTCCGTGATGTAAATTTTTTCGGGATCGACAAGGCACTTCTGTCGAAGCATATCCTCCGCGAAGCGGGCAATCACATGGCGTACAAACTGTTCGCCGAGATACAGCCGCCCCATATCCGCCCATCCGGGCTTTGCCATTTCAACATCCCAGGCAGCATCACCGCGATAATAATCGTGGCCTGCGCGGCCCTTCGGGGTCTCCGGCATGTCTTCCGGAAATACGATTCGACCGAAATCGTCGGGCGACAAGAGTCGGGAGATGTAGAGATGCGGCGTGGGAGCAGCATGATAGTGAAGAAACTCGCCTGGTCCCGGCAATTGTTGCTGAAGGGTATTGCGCGACATTGTTGAAGGCACTATTCCAAGACTCCCTTGGGGCAAATGTTCGTCCGGACTTCGACGGCTTGAATCAATCTATAGGTACGGTATCAAGGCCGCGAAATCCCGGCAAATCATGTGCCAGCATTCTGGATTGGGCCACGTGAATCGAACAGGGCACTACCCCAGGCGAAAAATGTCCGGATTGCTTTCGGCACAACCGTCGTGCTGCATGTCGACAACCAATTCGCGCAGTTTTCCCCATGTTTGCCATACCGAGTCCCCGAAGGGCAAGATTTCGACGGAAAAGTCGAATTTCTCCAGCCCCGGAAAACCCTGTAGCCCGAGTGCGATCACTCGATCCGTCCACAGTCGAGCTTCCAGATCAAAGCACCGAGATCCAAGGCGCAATCGTACCTGTCCCGGCCGTGCGATGCGGCCGAGATTACTGATCCATTGGCGCGACCGTGTAAGGTCATTCAACGTCGAGTACGACGGCGAAAGTTCTCCGGAGAGTCCGGATGACTTCAACTTTCTGCAGAATTCCGAGTACTGATATTCCAGTTCGGCAGGAATCTCGGCGGGCGGTACGTTGTGCCAGTCGATATGCCGTAGCCCCGGATCGATGTTATCGAGAAATACGGTCGGTACGATCCCTTCGTATCCGGAGAAGCGACGCCGTGCATTTCCGATTTCCGGGTCGGGAACGACGACCACCGGAGTATTGAAACTGATCGCAGGCAATGCGACGTGCAGTCTCCGCGTGACGACAAGTTCTGCACCGGCCAGAATTTCCGCATGACGCGCGGTCGCTGCCCACCGGGCCAGCGGGTTATCCAGTATTCCAGGCGACGGAAAGGCACTCAATCGAACCGCGCGCTGCACGATTTCCCGCGGAATATGTGCCTCCGCTTCATGCGGCACATCGAAAAAAATAACACCACGCCGGTTCCGGGGACGCAAGGTCATCGCACGCCCCATGAATAAGGTCAGGCAGCCAGCCCACCGCGCCTCCACTCCGGAACGTCGCAGCAACTCGGTGGAATACCGGTCGCGGCAACCTATGGGCTCATGTGCCTTGAGATATTCCAGCCACGCCCCTTGAACCAGTTCCTCCCGCCCGGCGGAAAATCCGTGCCAGATTGGCTGTATCGGCGGTGCGGGCGGCCGCCAGTCTTCTCCGATCAGAAACCACGAGTTGAAAACGCACGCAACTGGTGGGCCCGCGTAGTCCGGCAACCGATCGCGATTGAGAAAGGTATTAACGCGGTCTACGTGCCCCAGAACCGCAAACGACTGCATTTCATCGCCCAGATTGTGCGTTTCAAACGTAAATATTCCTGTCGCAGCCATGCGTTACCCGCCCGTGTCGCCGCCGAACTCGGTGATCGTGCTCGCGACCGATGGCGGTGCACCCGCGAAGTCGGGGCAAGCCCTTATCGCAGGGCAGCCAATATTGTGCGGGACTGTCAATGCGTCAACATGCGCAAACTCTCGCGCGGTCCTGATGTGAGACATGCGCTGTCAATCCGCCATGCCGCACTCGTGCACAAGTCTCGCCCATAATGCCGCTGTTCGTCCGGGATGAAGATGGTGATCACGCGGATCAGGATGGCGATAGTAGGTCCTTAGAAGTCGCGTGTCAGGATCCAGCAAGTGAGGCACAAAATCGGCATACGTAATCTGCTCGACGGCACAAATTTCCTTAAGTTGCATATTGTATTCAAGCGTCAGGTCGGTGCGATCGCGATAGCTGGCGCGCACCTCTTGCCGCAAGATCGCTACTTCGCCAAGCAAAGCACCATCGTACAATGTCGGCAACATGGCGCTCGTAACGATAAGGCCCGCATATCCCGCGTCACGCGTTTCGACGATGAAATTTCGGTATGCGCTAAGAGACTCCAACAACTGCTGCCGGATGCTTTCTCCGTGACGTTGGGCGCGAATCCAGATCACAAACCCGCAATCCACCTCGCCCAGCTGAAACACAGGAATAACGTCTGGATCATGTGGCAGAATACATTCCCGGAACCGCGGTAGCGCCTGGGTGGTCGATGTCGGGTGCCGCAGACCGACAGCCGTCGCGCCTCCGACTTCCTCTATCTTACATGGCACATCGCCGAAGAACCCTTTTGAAATCGCCGCGCGGACAGGGCGTACGTGGCTATCCCCCAGAAAGTAAAACATGTTGAATTCAGCGAGCGTTGCCAGATGGCTGGCCCTCGAGGAATCCGGAATTCCGCACCCCTCTCATCGGACATGCCGGATTGAAAGAGCGCTTGCTATTCGGGCCAGCACTCCCTTCCGCAATTCTTCCAATTCTCTGCGGCAATCCGACAACTCCGCAGTTGCCCGTTCGAGCATATCTGTCCTTTCAGCGAGGACTCGACGGGTACTGACCAATTCCTCAGTACGATTCACGAGATCTTGACCGGTTCGCTCCAGAAGCACGCTTCGTTCTGCCAGTGTTGCCCGGGTCTCGACGAGATCATTCGTGCGTTCCAGGAGTTCGCCATGCGCGATGGCAAGCTGCTCTCGCTCGTGCCTCGACTGGCCCTCCACGTCGGCGATCCTGCCAGCAATTTCGACGTGATCCTCGCGTAACTGCTCTATAGCGTCCCTGCTCTGGAGAATCAGGCTACGGGCACGCTCCAACTCCGCATCTTGCGCCGCGATGTCCTCGGTGCGCTGCTCAAGCATCTCGGTACGCTCAATCAGTTGCGATCGCGTGTTGACAAGGTCCGCGGTGCGGTCGATCAAATCAGCCGCCGCTTTCTCGAGCGCTTCGGTTCTCTCTATCAGAAGCACCCGTGTCGCGACAAGATCCCTGGTGCGATCAACGAGATCGCCACTGGTCTTCTCCAGGAGCACGGTTCTCTCTGCCAGAGTCTTTCTTTGCTCGACAAGGTCTTTCGTTCTAAAGACCAGCTCTGCTTCGGATATCTCCAGCATTTTGGTGCGGTCAATCAACTCCTTCTGCGTAACGGCAAGTTCCTGCCTGCAAACGCTCAGTTGCGCCCTGCATTCCAGCAAATCCCCGGTAACGCCGGCATACTCCGTGAAAATGGAATTGTTCAGCGCCTGATAATCGAGCTCGCGCGCGTTCGGCGAGACGCGGAGCAGGTGTACTCCGTTTGCACAGCGCGCGAGGTTGTCCCAAGCCAGTGTATATTCCCGAATGCCGTCGCCATGGTTGAATCGGTTCGGAAAGTCCGTGTTGATCAGCACGTCCCGCAACGAAGCCGAGAGCAATATTTCGCCATAGGCAAGCGCCTTCGTCCAGATTCTCGCGGCACGATCGGCGTCGCCCATGCCGCACGCAAGTTTTCCCGCAAGAAAGGAGGCTTCGGTCACCTTGGTAGCGAGATGTATGCCAAATGATCTTACGTCCATCGCTGCGCACGCCTCAAAGGCAGCGATGGCTTCCGGGAAATTCCCTTGCCGTTGCAGGAGCAGTCCCTTGACGAACAGGAGAGATGTTTTCCACCGGATATCCAGCGGCTTTGAGGCAGAATTCGACAGGACAATCTCGGCCAGAGCCAGAATCTCTGATGCCTCCTTCGCCTCCGCATCGGGGCGTTCCAACACCCGGTACGCGACAACGCAAAGGGCTGCGGCAAAGTCAAACGATGCCCTGGGAACAGTACTCAGCACGCGACGTGCGAGATCCTCGAGGCCCTTTGGCGATTTCAGACGATAACCGCTATTCACCATGGCATGTACAAGCCAGGGATTTTGATAGTCCTTGTTGTAGGTAACTGACGGATGCCCGGAACTCCGGATGTTTCCGAATGGCCGTTCCACATAGGCAGGCCCCGGCTCCAGCGGCGATTTCATCGCGGTGATCAGACACCACTCGCAGTCCGGCGGGTCTACGACATCCAGGGAAAACTCTTGGAGATTTCGGGGACGCAGCGCCCACTTGCCTCCCTCCGCTGCGATCTTGCATTGTGATGCCGTCTGCTGATACGCGTTTTCGAGCACAAAACGGGACGACAGTTGTTTCTTCAGGGTTGCCCAGTCGTACACGTGGAGATGATGGGGATTGGGGTCCTTTCCGGTTTCATCACTCCAATCGTTTGGCACGCTGGCAATGATTCGCCCCCCCGGCGTGAGCAGCCGATGAAACTCCAACAGCAACGCCTCGGGGTCATTCACATGTTCAAGCGTCTCCATGCAAACTACGGCATCAAAGGATCCGTTCTCGTAGCGGGAAAGCACCTCCGGCAGATCCCCTTTCAGAAACCTTACTTGACCGTCGTCGCTTGCGAATGACTTCTCTGCATATTCAATAGCAGTTTCACTTCCGTCCACGGCTGTCACCGCCGCAGACTTGCGGAAGTAATGGATCATGTGGCTGCCGTATCCCAGCCCGCATGCTGCGTCCAGCACCCGGTCTCCCGGACGAATATAGCTGGTTGCCCATTGATATCGCACCATATGCGCATCTGATCGTTCGCCAGTAACGCGCGACATATCCATGTGGAGACCACGCTCATTATCCAAGGCGGCCAGCGGATAGCGATCTACAGCGTGAGCAGGTATTTTCTCCAGGGGAATGCGGGCCTGCGCACTTTCATGATTCAGCGCATGGTAGTGGTTCAGCATGTAATAGGCGGGGTGCTTGCGTAAGCCCGCCTCAAAACACAATTGCTCCCACCATGCCCGGCTCTGCGCCGTGGAATGTCCACGGCCCTCCGCATGCGGGTTCGTGGCGACCTGAAGAAATACCCAACGCTTTGAAATCCGACATATTTCGCGCAGCGCCGCTGGAACATCGTCGGGCGCGAGATGTTCAAGGCAGTGTGTGGACACCACCGTGTCGAAAGCGCCGATATCGTACGGCAAATCAAGCGCGGAGCCACACTGAAACCTGCCGGGGAGTTTCCCGAGAGCTCGATCTACGGCAACTTGCGAGACATCGATTCCGAATGCATCAACACCGCGTTTGATCAATTCGGATACCAATAGGCCTTCCCCGCACCCGACGTCCAATACCTTTCCGAATCCGCACCAGGCGACCAATTGTTCTGCAACCCTCCCGAGATCGGCACTTGTCTCTCCGATCCGTTCTGGGCGCGACCAATATTCGTCGAAATATGACGCGTACTCGTTTTTGGCCGAAGTCAAGGTTTCCTTACCCCGCGATCGCTAACCATGGCCTCCGCTGAGCGGTTCATTCGAAAGCGGGCCGGGAGTCAAGCCAAGGTGGTGCGCCCATTTTGACAACAGCCCCCTCGGCTTGCGACTCCGGCCCGGCGAATCCCCGGCGCAATAGCCACGGTCCAGCATTCGAAACGTCCTGTGAATTGGCGAAGCCGGCCAGCCGACCGATTCCTAGCTGTTGCCAAACCCGTGAGCATCACTCTAAATCACATGCCGTTAATCACTAAGAGTCCTGAACACAGCCACCGGGTAAAGTACGGTCGCTATGATATTGAGGAATTTCTGAAGCTCGGCCAGCGATGCGTTCGACACGTACATCACGTCCTTGTTACGAATCGGAAACGACTGCGCCACGAAAAAACTCGCGGGATCGTTGAGATTGACCCGGTAGATTACCGGCACTTTCCCCTCCGGCGTCGTGCTCACCGGTTGACGCGGCCAGTCCACAGCGTCCCTCGCCTCGAATCGGAATATAAACACGCCCTGCGCGTCGGCGCGCGCGTCGTTGACACCACCTGCACGAGCCAGTGCCTGCGACAACGATATGCCCTGTGCTTCAAAATTGATTTCCTCATTCTTGCCCGTCGCCCCCAAAGCAACAAAACTCAGGGGCTGGAATAGCGCCGTAATGATGTCGCCGGGCTGAAGCGGAATATTCTGGCCTGGATCACGAATGATTGTTTCCAAGGGCAGCGCGTACACGGACTTGCCGCGCGTAACCTGCAACGTGATCTTGCTTACCGGCTGACGAACGCCGCCCGCAGCTGCCAGCGCGTCGAGGAGCCTTTCTCCGCGGGGTGTCAGCGGGATACGCGCGCTGTTCGTCACCTCGCCCACGATGGTCACGTCGGAAGATTGGTTTCGCGTCCTGCGAACGAGCACCTGCGGCTGATTCGCAAGCGTCTTCAATCGGCGGACAATTTCCATCTCGATCTGCGCGGGCATCTGGCCCTTTGCGGGCACCTGGCCTGCGAAAGGGATATTGATGGAACCCTCGTTCGTCACAACCTGCTCCGGAAATGTCGTTACCCGGGCCGACGTCGTAAGCCCCTTGGCATCGATACCACCTGTGAAAAGAGTGGCGGGCGGAGCCTCCCAAACCGAGACTTCAATGAAGTCGCCTGGCGAGATGCGTTCCGTATCCACCGGGCGAGAGCCCAGCGTATCGGAAAAAAGGGGGGTGGATTTCCGGGTCACGAGTTGCCGCGCCACGGATCCCGTGACATCGACCAACTGTATTCCATTGAGCTTGGGTTCCCCGCCCGTCGATTCAACCATCGCACGCATGAATCCGGAACCAGGCAGGTGGCCACACCCCGAAAACATGGTGACTCCGGAGGCAAGCAATGCAGCGGCAATTTTCGCGAAACGCATAGAGGATTGGGTGCCTGGAAGTGGAATCGTCGAGCATTGGAATTATGACATGTGCTCCGGTAGTATGCCTACGAGCCTGGCTGCAGCGCCCCCCGTGCCTGAAATCCTGATTGACATCTCCCGCACTTTTTACACACGCCTGATCAGCCGGATTCCCGCCGGAATCGATCGCGTGGGGCTGGAATACATCCGGCATTACGGGGAACTTGCCCGGGCGGTATTTACCGTGGGGCCGTTCAGTTCGGTCCTGTCGCACGCCGACTCGGACCGAGCGTTCCGTTTTTTGCTGAACCGGGACGGCAATCCATGGCCCATGGGTGCCCGCCTTGCGTTCAGTGGTTACGCAAGCTGGTGGCGTGGGGCCCGCAATTCCCGATGCATCTTGCTGAATACCGGCAACTTCTGGCAAAAAAACCCGCACTACGCCGGTGGGCTGGTCCGGAAAGGGGCCAGACCAGTCTTTTTCGTGCACGACGTACTGCCGATCACGCACCCGGAATTTTTCCCGCCCGGCGAGGCTGAACGGCATCGGCAGCGCATGCAGACGATATTCGTGACTGCGAAGGGCATCATAGTCAATTCGAATCACACAATGAATGAATTGCGGATGTTCGCAGAGCGGCAGAGCGTGCGCCTGCCGCCGACGTCCGTGGCACTGCTGGGAAGCAACCTCCGCCTTGGGTCACCGGGCCCCAGACCCATTGAAGAGCGCTACTTTGTAATTCTCGGCACAATAGAGCCCCGCAAGAATCACTGGCTGATGTTACAACTCTGGGGCAGCCTGGTCGAAAAACTTGGCGATGACGCTCCGAAGCTCGTCATCATCGGGCAGCGGGGTTGGGAGTGCGAGAATGTGGTGGACATGCTGGAACGCAGTCAACGGGTTCGAGGATTCGTGATCGAACGAAACCGCTGTACCGATGCGGAACTGGTTACGTGGCTGCATCATGCACAGGCATTGTTGTTCCCGTCGTTCGCCGAGGGTTACGGCATGCCCCTAAACGAGGCTCTCTCGCTCGGGGTGCCGGTCATCGCGAGCGACCTTCCCGTGTTTCGCGAGATCGCTTACGAAATACCCGATTACGCCGGTGCGCTGGATGGGCAGCGCTGGCTGGAGTTGATCGCGGATTTCTCGAGCGGCGCGAGCGTGCGGCGGGCTGCGCAGATTGCTCGCATGAAGGACTTTCACCCGTTGAGCTGGGAACAGCATTTCAAGGTGGTGGATGAATTTCTGGAGCAGCTGGACGCCGAAAATTCTTAGCGGGACCAGCGTCGTTAAACGGCGCCAGCGGCTTCCTGCAATGCCCGGACCGTGGTCCGGATGTGATCTTCCGAGTGTCCGGCGTTGATAAAGAATCGCAGGCGCGCGGCTTTTTCCGGCACCGCGGGGTAAAGGATCGGCTGTACGTGAATGCCGCGCTCGAACAGCGCATGCGCGAGACGCACCGCTTTTCCCGAGCTGCCCGTAATTGCCGGCACGACAGCGAACCCCGAGCTTGTGCCAACGTCGACGCCTGCCGCGCGCGCCTGGTCGCGAAAGTATGCGCCGCGCTGCTGCAATGCGCGCACGCGCTCGGGCTCGCTGCCCATGCACTCGAGAGCAGCCAGCGCAGCGGCAGCAGAAGGCGCTGGCATGCCGACGCTGTACAGAAAACCTGGGGCCAGAAACTTCAGATGTTCGATCAGTGCGGTCTCGCCCGCAATGAAGCCACCGCAACTCGCAAGCGTTTTGCTCAGCGTGCCCATCCAGATATCCACGTCCGAGCCGCTTAACCCAAAGTGTTCCCGTATGCCCAACCCGCTTGCCCCCATGACGCCAAACGAATGGGCCTCGTCTACCATCAGGAATGCCTTGTGCCGGCGCTTGACCTCAACAAACCGGGGGAGGTCCGGATAGTCGCCGTCCATGCTGAAAATACCTTCCACGACGATCAACACACGCTCGAACAACCGGCGCCGGTCCGCAAGGATCGCATCGAGTGCTTCCCAGTCTCTGTGCGGGAAGGGGAGACGGTGCGCGCCGGCGAGCTGTATTCCCTGCAGCACGCTGTTGTGGATCAGCGCGTCGTGCAAAACCAGATCCCTGGACCCGAAGAGATGCCCGATCGTGGTCACGTTGGTTGCGTGTCCGCTCACGAAAACCACGGCGTCGTCCACTCCGTAGGCTGTCGCCAGCGCACGCTCCAGCGCACGATGCACACCGCGTTCCCCGGCAACCAGTCGGCTTGCGGAAACCGAGGTGCCGTAACGGTCGATTGCGGCCTTCGCCGCTGCGTCTACGCGCGGATCGCCGCACAGCCCGAGATAATTGTAACTGGCGTAATTGAGATACTCGCGGCCGCCGATGTGCGTGGTGACGCCGGCACGCCCGTCGTGAATTTTGAAATAGGGATTGCCTATGCCGATCTGCACTGCCGCATCGTTGATGATGCGCAACTGCTGGTAGTCGGGGTGCAGGTGAAACCGGTAATACCGCTCCGGGATGTTCGCCGGGGCCGGCAACTCGAGCGGGTCGGGCGCTGGTGCGGTGGCCGGTTGCGGCGGTGTGCTGCGGCTGGAGCGGCGCTCCAGCGCCTGTTGTATTAGCCGCTGCTTGGCCTGCGACGTGATGCCTGCCGTGGCTTTACGGGGCATGGTAAGTCGTTACGGCGCCACGTGTTAATGGATCATGCGTCCGGGCGCGGGGTTCGCTCCGGAATGCAGTTCTTCCGCCGTGCGCACGATGGAATCGACGTGCACTTCGTCCGCATGCTGCAGTGCGATCTGTCGCGCACGGCTCGCGACTTCTTTCCCGGCCTGTTCCGGGGCTTCGCCATCCCGCTCGGAGAGTTCGGCAAGAATACGTGTCGCGAGTTTCGCAATCGTCGGGCTGTCACTTAACGCCATGACCGGCAGTCGCACGGCGAAACGCGCGTCGATGGCCGTGGACAGTTCTACTCCCATAAGCGAGTCAAATCCCATCTCATACAGGACGCGCTCTTCGTCGATTTTTTCCGGTGCAACACGCAGAATGTGGCCGACCTCTTTCTTGAGCAAGGCGACGAACACAGCCGCCGCCTCGTCGGCAGGGAGCCTGCGCAGTAACGCCTGAATGTCTTCGCTCGAGTCGTCGTCCATGACCGCGTCTTCGCCGCCGGTCGTGAGCTCGCGAAACGTGGGGCTGTCGGCGCCCGGCAGGAACCGGGCCAGGGCTTTCCAATCGAATTCCAGCACGCCGACGCCTGATCGATCCGCGAGCAGCAGCATCTCGAGGGCATCGAGCGCCACAGCCGCCTTTACTGCCGCACCGCCCATTCTGCCCTGCAGCGCCTCTTTGATTTCCACATTGCGCGCCAGATAGCCCGCATCGTCGATCGCGCCCCAACGCACGCAAACAGCCGGCAATCCCCGCTCGCGGCGCGCAGTAGCCAGTGCCTCGACGCACGCATTGGCCGCAACATAGCTGCCTTGCCCCGGATTGCCGAACAGGGTCGTCGCCGACGAGAACAGCACGAAGAAGTCGAGTTCCTTGTCGAGCGTCAAATCGTGCAGGTATTGCGCCCCAAGCACCTTGGGCGCGAAGACCCGACGTATCTGATCACGTGTAACGTTTCGCGCCAGTCCATCCTCGATTACCGCCGCTGCATGAATGACGCCACGCAACGGGGGCATGATGACCGCCATCTCCGAGAGCAGTGAAGCCAGCGCCGGTCGGTCCGTGACATCGCACGCACTCATGCGCACGTTAATGCCTTGCGACTCGAGTGCAGTCAGCGTTTCACGCGCGTCCGGATCCGGCCGCCCGTTACGACTGAGCAACACCAGATGCCGCGCGCCCTTCGCGGCAAGCCATGCCGCGGCCTTGAGCCCGAAGCCGCGCAGGCCGCCGGTGACGAGATAGGTTGCGTCAGGGACAAGCTCCAGCCCGCGCTTCTGCGGTTCGGCAGGCCGGGTTTCGCAGACGTTACCGTCGTACGTCAGGACTATTTTTCCGATATGTCGCGATTGCTGCATGTGGCGGAACGCATCCACGACATCGGCCGACTGAAAGCATCGATGCGGCAGCGGATGCAGCTCGCCCTGGGCGAACCGGGCCATCACCTCGGCAAACAGCCGCGCAGCCAGTTCCGGTCGTTCCTTCATCAACTGGTCGGCATCGATGCCGAAGTAGCTGATGTTGTTGCGAAACGGCGCCAGACCGACCCGTGTGTTTTCCTGGTAGTCCCGCTTGCCGAGTTCCAGGAAGCGCCCGAAGGGTTTCAGCACCCGCAGATTGCGGAGCATTGCCTCGCCGGAAAGCGAATTCAGCACGATGTCGACGCCGCGTCCGTCCGTTAGCCGAAGCACGTCGTCGGCAAACGACAGGGAGCGCGAATCCAGCACATGATCCGCCCCCATGAGACGCAGGTAATCCCGCTTTTCTTCCGAGCCCGCCGTCGCAAAAATCTCTGCGCCGCGAAGCTTCGCGATCTGCAATGCGGCGATGCCGACTCCTCCGGCCGCGCCGTGTATGAGCAGGGATTCCCCCTCGGCAATACGCGCGAGTTGATCCAGGGCATAGTGCACCGTCAGAAACGCGCTGGGGATGGTCGCCGCTGCCGCGAAAGACATTCCGGCGGGGATGGGCGACACGCACGCCGCCCCGGTTACCACGCGGCTCGCAAAACTCCGGGGGCCGAATCCTGCCACGCGATCGCCGACCGCAAAGTCGCGAACCTGGCTGCCCACGGAACACACAACGCCCGCAAACTCGAGTCCGAGACTTGGTCCCGCAAAACCATTTTCCACCATTTCCTCGGACAGCAAGCCAAGAGCCAGCATCACGTCGCGAAAATTCAAGCCGGTTGCCCGTACATCCACCTCGACCTGGTCGCGGCCAGGACGCGTCCGCTTTTGCGACTCCCAGCGCATACTGCGCAACTGTCCGGTGGCCGTCAGCGCGAGCTGTACGGTGCGCGGCTCCAACGGATCCGTATCGGGCACCGGCATCGGTGGCGGTTCCACGCGTAGCCGCGGGACAAACCGATCGCCGCCCCGCTCAAACAGAATTTCACGCTCGGATGTGGGATTCGAAATTTCGCGCACGAGTGCATAGGTCGCCGTGTCCAGCGCAAGCGCCTCTTCCATGTCCATCACGCGTACCGTGGCATGCGCCGTCTCATTCATCAGCGTACGCGCGTAGCCTCGCAGCGCCGCGTCCATGCCTTCGAAGTTGCGCGTCCCCGAAACTGGCGAGTCGGCGCCGCGCACGCCATCCACGGCACGGTGCCCGGCGACGATCCAGCACGCGAGTGGCATCTCCAGCATTTCGCAGGCGCGCGTCAGTGACGCTGCGCTCATGCATCGATCTATCTGCCGCTCCATCAACAGCAGCGGAGAGTCCCCGCGGGACGCTGCACCCAGTCCATACAGGTGCACGACGCCATCGAGTCCGCCCAGCTGGGCACGCAATATCGGCAACAATTGCTGAAACTGCTCCGGATCACACGGATTGAGCTGGTAATGCAGGGGGCCGACCGCGGCCATCCGGCTGCCTGGAGTGATCCTGGCGACACGATCCCCGCGCGCCACGAGGGCACGCCCCACCTGATCCGCAACGTGCGCCGAGTAACCTTCCTTGTCGGCGAGCAGCGCCCATGCCCGCGGGGTCGGCACAGCACGGGGCGTCAAGGGCGCCGCACCAGACTGTTGTGACAGCACCAAGTAGGGACCTGCGTCGGCAAAGTCCGAGAGTTCGAGTATCGCGCTTGACGCCAGGCCGGCCTGCTGAAAATGCTCGCGCCAGAAGCTCGGCGACTTCTGCGCGGAGTGCGGCTGAATTCCGCGGGCGGCGGACCACCAGTCCAGCCGCGCACCGAACAGGAAGTCCTTCCACCGCGCGGGATACTGGTCGATCAACAAGATTGCGGCGTCGCCGGCGAGATGGTGCCGGACGTACCGCAGCGCGGCGAATGCCTCCGCGGAACTCGAGAAATCCGCGGCGACCAGGGCTACGTGATAGTGCTCACCGCCCGAAACCGGAACAGCGTCCGGATTCGCCGCATCGATTTCGCGCAAATCCATGCGGGGAAAGCGCTCCCGCAACCGAAGTCGCTCTTCCGCTCCGGAATCGGGATAAGAAACATACGCGTAGTCGCAACGGTCGAAGTCCAGGGTCCCGCAGATCTCGTCGGCAAACAGGCTGCGCGCCGCCGCGAATTCCAAGATCCGAAGCCGTTTGCCGGAGGCAAGCCTTCTCAGCGCATCGGCCACAAAGTCCCGAACGGCAGTCACAATCCCAGGGAGCACATCCGCCAGTACCGCGCGGGTCGCGCCACCCGGCGTGCAATCGCGCGGCAACGTTTCCGCCAGCGTGCGCCGGCCCTGCAGCAGTTCCGAAAGGTGCATGCCGACGCGGCCGACACCGTGTATCGCGGGCAGAAAGTCCGGATAATCCGCGATCAGCCCAGCCCAGATATCCTCGGGTGACGGCGTGTCGTCGTATGGAAGTATCACAAGATCGCCGTTCCGGTACTCGATGGAGCGATCGTCCAGCAACATCCTGATCAGGCAGTGGACGTAGTGCGCCGACTCCGGATTGGCTTCGACGTGTGCATTGATATCGGCCTGGCGGATCACCACGCCATCCGTGGCCATGGCTTTCAGCGCTCTGGCGGCGTAGCGGTGACACAATCCATCCAGCAACGGCTCGATCTCAGCGGCATAGCGCTTTACCGCGCCACGCTGCCGCCCCTGTTGCGCGACCGCATCGATCCTCGCATGCAACCGCTCGAACAGCCGCCGCGGCGCATGGTCAGACGCCAGCGGATGTGGCATCGGAACCTGGTGATAGTCGAGGTAACTCAACCGGTCCACCGGCAGCGCATTGAGCCGCACACGGGTAAACCGCGCCTGCCGGATCGTGACAACCGGCGCGCCGGACTCGTCGTGCAGCACGAAGCTTGCCACCACCGACTGCGGACTGTGCCGGTGCAGCGTCGCCTTTCCCCAGCGCACAGGCGCAGCACCGACGCGAATCTGCAGGCCCTCCAGCTTCGAGGGTACATACACGACGCCCGACTGCGCGGCGTACTCGTCCTTCAGCAACTGTATGATCAGCTGAAACGTGCAATCGAGCAGTGCCGGGTGAACATGGAATTGGTCGACTTCCCGCTCGATTTCCCGGGGCAGCCGGAACGTCGCAACGGCGGCATCGGCGTCGACCCAGATCGATTCGATTGCCCGGAAAGCAGGCCCGTAGGCGAGTCCCGCCGCTGCGGTCATTCGATCATGCGCCGATCCGGATGCGTCGGGCGTCCGAACGGGCATGGTCAGCGGCGATGACATGGCCAGGGTGCCATGGGGCTCCCTTAGCATCCGTCCGGACGCGTGCAGCGTCCACGGTCCGTCGCCGGTCTCGTCGCGGCTCTTGATGGAAAAGCTGCCGTCCGGCGCATCGATGCTGAACCGGACCACCTTGGTTTGCTGGCCGCTCAAAACCAGCGCCGCGCGGATGTCGATCTGCTCGACTTCAATCCGGTCGGATTCGTTCCATAGCCCGCCCGCCGCGAGCGCCATTTCGGCAAACCCCGTCCCCGGCATGACCGTGGCATCACCGATGACATGATCTGCAAGGCTGGGGCACAACTGGGTGTCGATATGGGATTCCCACGCCCAATCGCATTCGTGCAGCCTTCGGCCCAATAACGGATGATCCGGGCCCCGATGCAGCCGTTGAGACGCGCCCGGCGACACCGCATGCCAGTACGGTTCGTGCTGCCACGGGTAATTCGGCAAAGCGACGAACGTGCCGTTCGCGGGAAAGAGCGCACGCCAATCGATATTCGCACCGGCAACTGCCGCTTGAAATACCGCGGCCCACAGCCGCTCCGGCGCGCCATCGTCGCGCAACAGCGTCGGAATGATGCGGCCGGCCTGACTTTCATCCTGCAAGGCATGCTGAATGTAGCCTCGCAGCAGCGCGTGCGGCCCCACTTCGACGAACACGCGCGTGCCGTCGCGTTGCATGCCGGCGATGGCCTCCGCAAAGCGGACCGGCCTGCGAATGTTGCGCCACCAATAGTCGGCGCCGAGCACTTCGCCACCGATCGGCGCGCCGGTCACCGTGGAATACAAGGGAACTGCCGCGGGGCTGGGGGCGAGTTCTCCCAGATTCGCAATCAAATCGCCGTGAATGGCATCCATTGCCGGGCTGTGAAATGCATAGTCCAATGCAAGCCGCTGATACCAGACGCCGCGTTGCGCCAGAACCGCCTCGAATTGAGAGAGTGCTTCGGACTGTCCAGCGATGGTTGTCCCTCGGGAACTGTTGATTCCGGCGACGACGATGGCCGCGGCCTGGTGCGATTCATCGAGCATCGCCACCAGCGCGGCGTGCCCCAGGCCGACTGCGGTCATCTGCCCTTGCCCTCGCGTCGTTGCCTGCAGTCGGCTGCGGTGAAAGATCACGCTGACCGACTGCTCGAGCGTCAGCGCGCCTGACGCCCAGGCGGCGGCCACCTCGCCGACGCTGTGGCCGGTGACCGCATCAGGCATCAAGCCGCGGGAACGCAGGATCCGTGTGATCCCCACCTGCATCGCAAACAGCGCGGGCTGGGCAATCTCGGTGCGATCGAGATTGCCTTGATTGTGCTCTCGCAGCAGTTCCGCGGCGATCGATGCGCCCCCCAGGCGCTGAAAGAGCACGTCGATCTCCTCGATCGCCGATCGGAAGTCGGGCTCCTCCAGCATGAGGCGTCGGCCCATGCCATCCCAGACCGCGCCGTTTCCCGCATAGACGAACGCTGTGCCCGGTGTCCCCCCGAGCACGGAACCAGCTTCCACGGCATGACCGGTGGAGTCGCCATTCGCGAAGCGGTCGAGCGATTCCGCGGCGCTATCGAAGCCCGTCGCAAGCAGCATGGCCCGATGTTCATGGTGATCACGCCCGAAAACCAGATTGCGCGCGATATCGTAGAGGGCCGCGTCTCTGTTGTCGCGCAAATGCGCCGCGAGATTCCGTGCACCATCGGCGAGCGCTGCAGCACTTTTGCCCGCCAACAGCATCGGCACCGGCAGATTGCGCTGCGGTGAGGTCTGCGATGCGACATGACGCTCCGCGCTCTCGAGAACAACATGCGCGTTCGCGCCGCCGAAGCCGAACGAATTGACGCCGATGACCACTTTGCCTTCGGCACGCAACGGGGTGTTTTCGCGCGCCACCCGCAGATTCCACTCGTCGAACTTGATGTTGGGATTCGGTGTTTCCAGATGTATGGTTGCCGGAACCACGCGGTTTTCGATGCACAGCAGCGCCTTCACCAAACCGGCCACACCGGCTGCCGCCTCAAGGTGTCCGATATTGCTCTTGATCGAACCGATGAGCAGCGGGTTGTCCCGGGAGCGGTTCCGTCCAAGCGCATGACCCAGCGCGTGTGTTTCGATCGGGTCTCCCACTGCGGTCCCGGTGCCATGGGCTTCGATGTAATCGATATTTCCGGGATCGATCCCGGCCTCGTTGTAGGCTTGCGTCAGCAACGCTGCCTGTGCGGCCATGCTCGGCACGGTAAGGCCCGACTTGCGGCCGTCGCTGTTCACCGCGCTCGTGGCAACCACCGCAATGACCGGATCGCCGTCCGCCAGCGCCTGCTCGTAGTCCTTCAGGAAGAATACGCCCGCCCCTTCCGACCGCACGTAGCCATCGCCCGCGGCGTCGAAAACGTTGCACATGCCGCGCCGCGACAGCATGGACGCCTTTGAGAACGTGACGAATCCGTAAGGATGCATGTGCAGGCTTACGCCCCCGGTAAGCGCCTGGCGGCATTCGCCCGATGCAATGGACCGGCACGCGAGATGAAAAGCAACCAGCGACGATGAGCACGCGGTGTCGACCGCGAGGCTCGGCCCGCGCAGATCGAACAGATAGGAAATCCGGTTGGCGGAAATGCTGCTCGACGTGCCTGTTGCCACCGCCGAATCGATGGCGGATAGATCGTCCGCAAAGCGGAAGGAATAGTCGATCGTCGACACGCCGATAAAAACACCGCTCGCAGTGCCGCGCAGAGTGGACGGCCTGACGCCCGCGTTCTCGAGCGCCTCCCAGCTCAGCTCGAGCAGCAGGCGCTGCTGCGGATCCATCTGGGCCGCCTCACGCGGAGAAATCCCGAAAAATTCCGCGTCGAAGCCCGCGATATCGCCGATGGTGCCGGCCGCAAACGTGTAACTCGACCCGCTGTGGGATTTCCGGGGATGCAGGTAGGTGTCGCGTGCCCAGCGGTCCCGCGGCACTTCGGTCACGAGGTTCTTGCCGGCGAGCAAATCGTTCCAGAATCCGCGGCCTGCGGACCCGGGAAGCCGGAAAGCATAGCCGATGATCGCGACGCGTCTTGGGTGCATGGCCTAGAATAGAGTGGCACGCTGGCGCCCGAATGCCAACCGCCGCCGGGCCTCAGTAGAATATTACATGAAAATCAATGCCTTGTGTATGCCGCAACGGCAAACAAGCTGCGACACGACACGGGGTCTCGAGGGCTGCTCGGGTAGAATGCGCGGATTGCGCGCAGCCTGTCCCTGCGGGACATGCGCATCGAAACGGAGAAACGGCAAACATGAAATTGCGCGACCGCATCGGTATCGATCTGAGCCGCAATCTGCGTATCGAGGAAGGCATCGAGTGGGCCGGCAAAAGCGATGTCCGGTTCCTCGACATCCAGCTCGATACCGCGCAGAACGCCCTGACTGCCTTTGACCCGGCGCGTTGCAAGGCGGTGCGGGCTTTGCGCGAGAAATACGGCATCCACCTGGGGCTGCATACCAACTCGGCCGTCAACGTCGCCGAATACTCCCCGTACGTCGGTGACGCCGTGGATACCTACCTCAAGAGCTACATCGATATTTACGTTGAACTCGGGGCAGAATGGATCGTGGTCCATGCGGGATACCACTTCGGAAAGGACAAGGACGCCCGCATGAAAGCAGGCCTCGAGCGCCTGAAGCGGGTCGTCGAATACGCGGAAAAGAAAAACGCGCGCATCCTGCTCGAGAATCTCAACAAGGAGCCGGCGGACGCCGAGGTCCACTATCTCGCGCACACGCTCGAGGAGTGGCGATATTACTGGGGTCTGCTGGCGTCGCCGAACTTGCGGCTGTCGTTCACGATCAATCATGCGCACCTGGTTCCCGAGGGCATTGCGGGATTTTCGGACGCGCTTGATTTCAGTCTCGTGGGTGAAGTCCGCCTGGCCGATTGCTTCCGCAACGGGCACGAAGTGCACCTGGTTCCCGGTGCCGGAAATGTCGATTTCGGCGACATGTTCAAGCGCATCGAGGGCAAAGGTTTCCGAGGACATTACACGAATGCCTTCGGATCGCTTGACGAACGCAACACGGCGCGCGACTACCTCGTGGAGAAAGCGCGCGCGGCGGGCGTGGCGGTAGATTAGGCGCTGCCGCAAGTCCATGCGCTTCGTCCGGTCGCTTTCGCTGCTTGTGTGCCTGGCAGTGGTCGGATTCTATTCCGCCACGGCGCACGCGCAAGCCGACTACGCGCGCGAGCAGCGTTGGGCCGACGAGGTCGTTCCCGGAATCGTGGTCGGAGATGCCGTAAGGCTTGCATTGAATTCCGGTCGCGAGTTTCTTGCGATCTACGCGCCGAACGCGAAAGCCACGACCGGTGTAGTCGTCGTGCATGGGTTGGGCGTGCATCCCGATTGGGGGCTCATCGGCCCCCTGCGCAGCCGGCTCGCGGAACAGGGCTACGCGACGCTGTCGGTGCAAATGCCGGTCATGCCCGCAGGCGTACCGGGCGAGCAGTATCCGCCGCTGTTCGCCGAAGCCGCGGACCGGCTCGATGCGGCGGTTGCCTGGCTGCGCGCAAGGAATTTCAGGAAAATCGCCATCGTCTCCCACAGCATGGGGTCGCGCATGGTGAACGCCTTCGTCAACCGCGGCGGCGCAGCCTCGATCGACGCCTGGGTGTCGCTCGGCATCGTGGCGGCGTTCGAACTGCCGCCGGACTTCAAGGCGCCGGTTCTGGACCTTTACGGCGAAAAGGACTTCCCCGGCGTGCTGCAGGCCGCTCCGGCGCGCGCGGCAGCGATCCAGCGCATCCGGGGATCGGCGCAATTGCAGATTCCGGGCGCCGACCATTTCTTCAACGGCATGGAAAGCGAGCTCGTGCGTCACGTGCGGCTGTTTCTCGACCGCGCAATGCAACGGTAGTGAATCCGTGGCCGAGTCGCTGAAAAGCCGCTACGGTCCGGAGATCCCCGCGCGCATCGCCCGCATGATCTCGCGGGCTTACCCTGCGTTTCCCCGGCGCGCGTTTCTGCGCGATGCGCTCGATGGATACGAGGCGCTGGAGCTCATGTCGCGCGGACGCCACATCTCGGCCGCATTACGCAAGCATCTGCCCGAAAGCGTTTCGCATGCGCTGAAAATCCTGCTGAATTCGGTGGAGCCGCCGCAATCCGATGCCGACGCGTCCGGCCTCGCGCCCTTTCTTTACCTGCCCTACACATGCTTTGTCGCCGACTACGCTCTGGAACATTTCACGGCCGCGATGCGCGCGCAGCACGCGCTGACGCAACGCTTCACAGCCGAGTTCAGCATCCGACCGTTCATCGAAAAATATCCGCAGCGCACATGGGCTCAGTTGCGCGCCTGGGCAACGGACCCCAGCCCGCACGTGCGCCGGCTCGTATCGGAGGGCACGCGGCCCCGCCTGCCCTGGGCGCCCAGACTGCGCGTGTGGCAACGCACGCCGGAGTTGACCCTCGAACTGCTGGAATTGCTCAAGGACGATCCCGCCGCTTACGTTCGTCGATCCGTGGCGAATCATTTGAACGATATCGGCAAGGATCACCCGCGGTTGCTGGTGGCCACCGCAAAGCGCTGGCTCAAAGACGCCGGCGCGGAGCGCGCCTGGATCGTACGCCACGCGCTCCGCTCAGCGATCAAACGCGGCGATCCCGGGGCGCTCGGGGTAATCGGCTACGCGGCCGCCGCCGAGGTCGGCATCCGCGGTGTGCGCATGACGCCGCGACGCGCCCGCATTGGCGCAGAAGTGACGATCGCAATTAATCTGGCGAACAAAACGGCAAACGCGCAGCATGTGCTTGCGGACTTGCGGGTTCATTTCGTGAAAGCCAACGGGAAAACCCGACCCAAGGTTTTCAAACTGAAATCGTTCGAACTCGCCCCGGGCGGCTCGATCCGGCTCGGAAAAACACTCTCGCTCGCGAATCTGACGACGCGGCGGCACTATCCGGGTGCGCATCGCGTCGAATTGCTGCTCAACGGCCGCGCGCGGCCCCTGGGTGCGTTTACGTTGAGCGGGCCGGTCAATGCGGCGCGGGCGCGCCCGAACCGGCTGCCGCGCGATTGAGGCGGTCACGGATGGCGAACCACTCCACAGTGTCCGGCGGCTGTTCGACGAGTATCGCATCGCAGCCGGCATGGTCGAGTTCGCGCAGGTTCGTGTAGAGGTCGTGGGCATAACCGGCCACGTCGGACGGCGCGGCAACCCACAGCAGGCCTTCGATCAACGGCCGTAGCGTGGTGCGCGCGAGCACGGCGATCCGCTTGCCCTGGCGCGTAAGGCTATGCACCAGTTCGACGACGAGATCGGCCTCCATCTGCATGAGCGGTGTTTGCGGCGCATAGTGCCGGTCGAGCATGCCAGGTGCGCGTGGCGCCGCGGCATCCGACACGCCGAGCGTGGCGCCGAGAGCCGCTTCGATTTCGTGCGGCGTGATCGATCCGGGCCGCAGCAGCACCGGTCCGCCGCGCGAGCAATCGACGATTGTGGACTCGATACCGACATCGGCAGCGCCGCCATCGAGCACACAGCGCACGGCGTCGCCGAATTCCTCCCGCACGTGCGCGGCCGTGGTCGACGACACGCGACCGAAGCGATTTGCCGAGGGCGCCGCGATGCCGGCGCCGAAGCGGCGCAGCAGGGCCTGCGCGACGGGATGCGACGGCACGCGCAGCGCGACCGTATCCTGACCGCCCGTCACGCAATCGCTCACTTGCGGCGCGCGCTGCAACACCAGCGTGAGCGGTCCGGGCCAGAATCGCTTCGCGAGACGATGCGCCGACGTCGGGATGTTGCGCGCCCAGTTCGCGAGCTGTGCCGCATCCGCGACATGCACGATCAGCGGATGATCGTTGGGACGGCCCTTTACCGCGTACACCTTCGCCACTGCAGCGGGATTGGCCGCGTCGGCGCCGAGCCCGTAAACCGTCTCGGTCGGAAAAGCGACCAGTTCGCCCGCTTGCAATTGCGCAACGGCGTGCGCGATTTTTTCAGGGTCTACGCTGAGCGCCATGCGGCGAGTATGCCGCACGCAGAACGATAAAGCAATAAAAACAATGGGTTACAACAATTTGGCCGCGATGCAATTCAGCGCGTCAGCTGCTGCTGCACTTCCAGGTATTTCTGTGCCGTCCGCGCGAGAACTTCCGCCGGCGGCTTCGGCGCCGGCGGCTTCTTGTCCCATGGCTGCGTCTCGAGCCAGTCGCGGATGATCTGCTTGTCGAAGCTCGGCGGGCTGATGCCGGTGCGGTATTCGGCAGCCGGCCAGAAGCGCGACGAATCCGGCGTGAGAATTTCGTCGATCAGCACGAGCCTGTTTTGCGCGTCGACACCGAACTCGAATTTCGTGTCGGCGATGATGATGCCGCGACCGGCGGCGTACTCCGCGGCCTCGCTGTAGAGGCGGATCGAGACGTCGCGCACCTGCGCGGCGAGCGCAACGCCGATAATTTTTTCGACGTCGGCGTAGGTGATGTTTTCATCGTGCTGCCCCGCAGGGGCCTTGGACGACGGCGTAAACAGCACGTGCGGCAGCTTCTGCGCTTGCTGGAGCCCGGGCGGCAGCGGAATGCCGCACACCGCGCCGGTCTTGCGATAATCGCTCCATCCCGAACCGATGATGTAGCCGCGCACAACCGCTTCCACCAGCAACGGTTTGAGTTTATGCACCACCATTGCGCGGCCCGCGACCTGCGCGCGGTCCGCTTCCGACACCACCGATTCCGGCGCGATGCCGGTCAGATGATTCGGTATCACGTGGCCGAGCTTCTTGAACCAGAAGTTCGAGAGTTCCGTGAGCACGCGACCCTTGCCGGGTATGGGCACCGGAAGAATGACATCGAACGCCGACAGGCGGTCGGTCTGTATCACCAGCAGTTTGTCGTCCCCGACCGCATAGAGGTCGCGCACCTTGCCGCGATGAAGGAACTTGAGGCTTTGAAGCCGGGTTTCGAGAATTGCGTCGCCGTTTGTCATGTTGCACGCGTCGGGTTCATTGGAGATCCGGCAGTTTCGCGGCCTTCACGGCCTCGGTCTGCTTCCGGCGAAATTCCGAAAGAGCGCCGGCAAGGCGGGCGTCCTTCAAGGCGAGCAGCGAAACGGCAAACAATCCGGCATTTGCCGAGCCGCCGTCCCCGATGGCAAAAGTCGCGACCGGGATGCCCTTGGGCATCTGCACCATCGACAGCAGCGAATCGAGCCCGCCGAGATGCCTGGAGGGAATCGGCACCGCGAGAACCGGCAACGTCGTCTTGGACGCGACGACGCCCGCGAGGTGCGCCGCGCCGCCCGCGCCGGCGATGAAGCACTGCGCGCCGCCCACGACCATCTTGTCGATCCATTCAATCAACAGATCCGGAGTACGGTGCGCCGACAGCGCGCGCGCCTCGTAGCCGACCCCGAAATCCTTCAACTGCTGGGCCGCGTGTTTCATCACGTCCCAGTCGTTCGTGCTGCCCATCACGATGCCTACCAGCGGTGCCGCCATTGAAATTCTCCCGTACGCAGGAGGCGGCATTTTATCCCAAGGTCGCCGGCGGTTCGTTACGCTTGTTCATCGTAAGCATCTTCTCCCGCAATGTCCCGGCATGCCGGCGCCTTGTTTGAGGCGCGCCGGGGCCGCTGTTAGAATCGCCGGCCCACCGTTCTTCGCCACAGGACCCTTTCGCCATGAGCAGGAAATCGCCCGGACCGATTTCGCCGGTCATGCAGGAACTCGCGACGTACATCTCGAAAGCCGCGAAAACGCCGCTGCCGAAGGACGTGCTCGAAAAGACCAAGCACCATACGCTCGACACCATCGCGGCCATGGTGTCGGGCTCGCGGCTGCTGCCGGGAGAAAAGGCGATCACGTTCATCAAGACGCGCGGCGGCGTGAAGGAGGCCACGGTGATCGGCTCCCGTTTCGTGACCACGGCGGAGAATGCGGCGCTCGCCAACGGCATGCTCGCGCATGCCGACGAGACCGACGACTCGCACGCCGCGTCGCTTACGCACCCGGGCTGCGGCGTGGTGCCGGCGGCCCTCGCGATGGCGGAACGCGGACGGCGCAACGGAACGCAGTTGTTGCGCGCGGTGGCTCTGGGTTACGACGTCGGCAGCCGGCTGTCGATCTCGCTGCACTCGTACGATTTTCGCGAGGCCGGGCATTCCACGCACAGCTTCGGCCCGATGTTCGGCGCGGCGGCGGCGGCCGGAGCGCTCGCCGGGCTCAACTACGATCAATGCCGATGGCTGCTCTCGTACACGGCGCAGCAGACCTCCGGCGTGTCGTGCTGGATGCGCGACGAGGAACACATCGAGAAG
>CAZMBS010000018.1:0-24469 GCA_964564295.1 uncultured Streptomycetaceae bacterium | reverse complement strand
AGGCGGTGATCAGCCAGGTCCAGCAGAACAGCGGCATCTTCATCAGCGTCATGCCCGGCGCGCGCATGTTGAGGATCGTGGTGATGATGTTGATCGAGCCCATGATCGACGACATGCCGAGGATGTGGACCGCGAAAATCGTGAGGTCCATGCCCGGGCCCGCCTGCGTCGTGAGCGGTGCGTACATCGTCCAGCCCACACCGGCGCCGTGACCGGGCATGAACTGCGCGACGATCAGCAGCAGCGCCGCGGGCGGCAGCAGCCAGAACGACAGGTTGTTCATGCGCGGGAACGCCATGTCGGGCGCGCCGATCTGCATCGGAATCAGCCAGTTCGCGAAGCCGACGAACGCGGGCATGATCGCCCCGAACACCATGATGAGGCCGTGATAGGTCGTCATCGAGTTGAAGAAATCGGGCGTCACGATCTGCAGGCCGGGCTGGAACAGCTCCGAGCGGATGATGAGCGCCATGACACCACCGACCATGAACATCGTGAAACTGAACCACAGGTACATCGTCCCGATGTCCTTGTGGTTGGTCGATCCCACCCAGCGCATGATCCCGTAGGGTTTGTGCGCGTGGTGGTCGTCGTGTCCGTGTGCGTGTCCGTGTGCGGCTTCCATGTTTCTTCTCCCGGTGCTGCCGTTACTTGCGCAGGGCTTTGACGTCGGCGGGCGTTACCGCGTCGCCGGTCTTGTTGGTCCACGTGTTGCGCGTATAGGTGACGACCGCGGCGAGTTCGACATCCGACAGGTGTTTGAACGGCGCCATTGCGGTTCCCGCCTTTCCGTTCAGCACCAGCGCGACCTGGTCGTTTTTCGGTCCGTTCACGACTTTCGATCCGGCAAGCGCCGGAAACGCCGGCGGCACGCCCATGCCGGTCGCCTGGTGGCACGCGACGCAATTGGACGCATACACCTTTTCTCCGCGCGCCTTCAGATCGTCGAGCGACCAGGTTTTGGCGGGATCGTCGGCAACGGCGGCCTTGGCGATTTTCACCTTCTGCTCGCCGACCCACTTCGAATAGTCCGCGGCGGACTTCACTTCCACGACGATCGGCATGAAGCCGTGATCCTTGCCGCACAGTTCCGCGCACTGTCCGCGATACGTGCCCACTTTTTCCGCCTTGAACCAGGTGTCGCGGATGAATCCGGGAACCGCGTCCTGCTTCACTGCGAGGTGCGGCACCCACCAGGCGTGGATCACGTCCTGCGCCGTGACAAGCACGCGCACCTTCTTGCCGACCGGAACCACCATCGGATTGTCGACTTCCAGCAGGTAGTTCGGGCCCTTGGGCGCCTTGCCTAGGATCTGGTCCTGCGGCGTCGAGAGCGATGCATGGAACGCGATGCCCTCGCCTTCGCCCTTCAGGTAATCGTATCCCCATTTCCACTGGTACCCGGTCACCTTGACCGTCATGTCCGGTTCGGACGTGTCGCGCATTTCGATCAGCGCCGTGGTCGCGGGCACCATCATCGCGACCAGGATGAAACACGGAACCACGGTCCAGGCCACCTCGGTCCAAAGGTGCTCGTGAAAATGCGCGGCCGGGTGCCCCACGGACTTGCGGTGTTTGAACACCGAATAAAACATCGCGCCGAACACCACGACGAAGATCACCACGCAGATCCACGTGATGATGGTGTGCAGGTCGAAAATGCGCTCGCCCAGCCTGGTCACCGGCATCGGCATGTTGAGCTGGTAGTCGGCGAGCGCCATTGCCGGCACAAGCCACAGCGCGGTGAACGCCGCGCCGAGACGTGAGAACTTATGAATCATTCTTCCCCCAAAATTTCTGCCGATTTCCTCAGCGCACAGCCATTCTTGACCGCAATTCCCGCGCAAGCCTGCGGCGCCCGTCATCGTCGAGGTAGCTGCCGCATTCGATCTCGCGCCCATTAGACCGAAGCGCGATCCTGAAACGCGGCGCGGCTTCCTTCACCACCAGCTGCGCCCAGCAGCGCTGGAACTCCACGCGCCGCGTTCGCCGCCCGACTTCCATATCCAGCACCACCCGGTCGCCCTCGACCGCCACACGCTCGAAATCGTCGGCGTGCCGCGCAAGCCAGCGAAACGCCAGCCCCAACGCCAGGATTTCCAATCCGGCAAACGGCAGGACCAGCCAGGCGCCGCACGCCGCAAAACCCGCTGCAATGGCAAGAGTAACCAGCGCCAAAGAGCAGAACACCGCGCCGCATCCGCCGACATTCCACGACCCGTGGCGGCGCATTACGAGCACGTATTCGGCAGCCTGTCCGATCGTGTTGACTCCCCTGCGGATTTCGCGCCCGCATTTCACGTCCGCATTTCACGTCCGCATTTCACGTCCGATAGCGGGCGCGGACACGTCAGAATAACGTGTGGAATTTATCACAGCCAGCATGCCCGTGGCAATTCAAAAACCCAGTAAAAACCTCGGATTCCGGCGCTTGCGGACTTCGGGTCAACCGTCGCGCAGCAGCATATCCACGTCGATGCGCGTATCCGCAATTCGCGACGCCGGCCGGCGCTGATACGGCACACGCGCAAGCAACGGCGCCCCGATGCGGTCGCCGATGGCGCGCACGTTCTCCGAGCGACGCGCCATGCGGGCGTCGATGTGATTGGCCACCCATCCCGCGAGCGGCAAACCGCATGACCGGATCGCAGCCGCGGTCAGCAGCGCATGGCTGATGCATCCCAGGCGCATGCCGACGACCAGAATGACCGGAAGATTCAGGCGCCGGGCGAGCGCCGGAAACCCTGCGCGGCCGTTCAACGGCACGGCGAATCCGCCGGCGCCTTCAACCACCACGAGGTCCGCACAACGCGACAATGCGCGCAGGGCTCGCTCGATGCGCGCCAGACTGATCGTAATGCCTGCTTCGCGCGCAGCGATGTGCGGCGCGATCGGCGGCACGAACAGGTAGGGATTGATGCAATCGGGCGGTGCCACGACGTTGCTCGCTGCAACCAGATGCTCGACGTCCTCGTTGACCAGCACGCCGCGCCGCCGCTGCGCGCCCGCGGCCACCGGCTTCATGCCACAGACCCGCAGCCGCTTCGCCGCAAACGCCCGCAACAGCGCGCAGGCCACGACGGTTTTGCCCACGCCGGTGTCCGTGCCGGTCACCAGGAAACCCGGTGCATGGTTTGAAACAGCTCGCGACATGCGCCCCATGCCTTACGCGGGCCGGATGTCGATGACCGGCCGGCCCGAAGGTCCCGTGCGCGGCAGCGGCTTCCACGCATGGCCGTAGATCACTTCGTACGTTGCCGGAAGGCGGCCGTCGCGACGAAACGATTCGTAGCCCGCCTCGACACGCGCGAGTCGGGATCGGGTCGTGAGGCCGGCCGGACGCCCCGACGTCGCGTTGTGCGCGCCGATCGACTTGAGGTCGCGCATGAGCGCGCGCACGTCGTCGTAGGTCAACGTCACGCACTCCATGTCCATCACGGGATCCGCGAAGCGTTGTGCGACCAGCATGTCGCCGATATCGTGCATGTCGATGAATCGATTGACGTGTGTGCGATCGTCCGCGTCACGGAACGCCGCGCGCAGTTCCTTCAGCGTGTCGGGGCCGAACGTCGTGAACATGGCGAGGCCGCCGGGCGCCAGCACGCGGTGCATCTCACCGAAGGCTGCCGGCAGATCGTTCATCCACTGCAATGCGAGGTTCGACCATACGAGCCCGAACGCGCCGTCGGCAAACGGCAGGCTTTCGAGATCGCCGCACGCCGCCATCGGGCCGGAGCGCGCGAGGCGCTTCCACCAGGGCACGCGCTGCCGTCCGCGCTCCAGCATCGCGAGCGCGAGATCCAGCGCGACGATGCGTGCCGCGGGGTACCGGCCGGCGAGCGCGGCGAGCGCATTCCCGGAACCGCTTCCGGCATCGAGCACCGCGTCGGGACGGAGCTTGATGAGATCGAGGCGAGACAGCATGCGCGCGCAGATTTCCTGCTGCAGCACGGCAGCGGCATCGTAGGTTGCGGCGGCATGCTCGAACGCACGCCGCACGCGCCGTTTATCGAGTGTCGACGCGTTCATGGTCCAGAAAGGCGAGCACAGTATTCGCGACATGGCTGGTGCGCGACAGCAGCGGAGCGTGACCGGCGCCATCGATCGCGGCAAGCGTGGCGCGCGGCAGCGCGCCTGCGAGGCGACTTGCGGCGGCCATAGGCACCAGCGCATCGCGCTCACCGTGCAACACCAGAGCCGGCTGCGCGACATCCGCCAGCCGCGGCCGCAGATCGGCCTCGCGCAGAATCGCGAGTCCCGCGGCAAGTACCCGGGCGTGCGATGCCGGTTGATCGGCCGCGACGTGTCGCAGTTTTCTCGCGACGGAGCGCGCATCGTCATCGTGCTGTGCGCACAACTGCGCGAACCGGCGCAGCGCGCCGGCGCCATCCGTGTCGACAGCGCGCGAAAAATCCTCGAATACAGATCGCGCCATGCCGCAGGGCCAGTCCGGCCGCTCGACGAAACACGGTGATGTGCCGATCAACACGAGCGCCGAAACCTGGTGCGGCGCGGCGAGCGCCCATTGCAGCGCAACCTGGCCGCCCAGCGACCAGCCGGCGACCACGCAATGCGGGGGCGCGTGCCGCGCCAGTTCCGCCGCGAGTGTGACGAGCGTGTCGGGCGAGCCGGGCATGTGGCAGGAAAATGCCGCGAGGTCGGGTGCGTGCGCAGCCCGGCGCGTTCCGATTTGCGCGATCACGTCGTTCCAGACCGCCGGGCCATGTCCCCAACCGTGCAGGAATACGACGGGACATTCGTGGTCCCGGGCACGGTCGCGCGTGTTCATTGGAGTGCAGCCAATGCCGCAGCGAGCTGCTCGACGTCCTCGTCCGAATGCGCGGCGGTCAATGAAATGCGCAGCCGCGCGGTGCCGGGCGCAACGGTTGGCGGGCGTATCGCCGGCACCAGCAGCCCGCGCTGTGCGAGTCCGTCGGCAAGCCGCACCGCGTCGGCGTTTTCGCCGACGAGCAGCGGCTGTATCGCCGTCGTCGACGGCATCAGCCGCCAGCGCAGTCCCGCGAGCCGATGGCGCGTCAACGCAATGAGGGCGTTCAATCTGTCCCTGCGCCAGGATTCGTGCGCAATTACATGCAGACTCTGCAGCAGCGCATGCGCCAGCATGGGTGGCGCGGCGGTCGTGTAGACATAGGTACGCGCGCGCTGCAGCAGCGTTTCGATCACCGTCTCGTCACCGGCGACAAAAGCGCCGGCCACACCCGCCGCCTTGCCCAGTGTCGCCATGTAGACGATTCGCGGCGAGCGCACGTCAAAATGCGCGAGCGTCCCGCGCCCGTCGTCGCCGAGCACGCCGAAACCGTGGGCGTCGTCGAGAAAGAGCCAGGCGTCGTGGCGTTGCGCGAGTTGCAGCAATTGCGGCACCGGCGCGATGTCGCCGTCCATGCTGAACACGGCATCGGAGACGATAAGCTTGCGGCGCGCCGTGCTCGCCGCGAGCAGTCTTTCGAGCGCCGCAAGATCGGCATGGGCGTAGCGCCGGAATGCGGCGCGCGACAACTGCACCGCGTCGTTGAGCGATGCGTGGTTCAGGCGGTCGGCGAACACCGCGTCGTCCCGCCCGACGAGCGCGGTGACCGCGCCGAGGTTGGCCATGTATCCGGTCGAAAACAGCAAGGCGCGCGGCGTGCGCGTGAACGCCGCGAGCGCCGCCTCGAGGCGCTCGTGCGCGGTACTGTGTCCCAGAACCAGGTGCGACGCACCCGCGCCGACGCCGTACTGCGCTACACCCTCGCAGGCCGCGCGCGCCAGCTCGGGGCTCGCGGCCAGCCCGAGATAATCATTGCTGCAGAACGCGACGTACGCGCGGCCGTCGACCGTTACGCGGGCCGATTGCGGAGAATCCAGCACGCGGCGCCGGCGGCGCCGTGCCTGCGCGTCCAGCCGGGCGAGATCCGCGGCGAGTGTGGCGTACGGCATCGGTCGGCGGAGCGAATCACGCCGCGCCGCTGGGTGCCATCGGGTGGATTCCGAGTTTCGCGAACAGTGCCTGGTCGTTCGCGACGTCGGGATTGCCGGTCGTCAGCAGTTTCTCGCCGTAGAAAATGGAGTTGGCGCCCGCGAGGAAGCACAGTGCCTGTATGCCCTCCGGCATGTCCTGCCGTCCGGCGGATAACCGCACGACGGCTTTGGGCATCGTGATGCGCGCGCAGGCGACGGTGCGGACGAATTCGAGCAGATCGAGTTTCTCCACGCCGTTGAGCGGCGTCCCTTCCACCTGCACCAGGTTGTTGATCGGCACCGATTCGGGGTACGGGTCCATGTTGGCAAGCCGCACGATCAGTCCGGCGCGCGCGCGCCGCGATTCGCCCATGCCGACGATCCCGCCGCAACACACGTGTATGCCGGCCGCGCGCACGCGATCGAGCGTATCGAGCCGGTCGTCCTGCGTGCGGGTCGTCACGATTTCGCCGTAGAACTCGGGTGCCGTGTCGATGTTGTGGTTGTAGTAGTCGAGCCCGGCGGATTTCAACTGCTCCGCCTGTCCGGGCTTCAGCATGCCGAACGTGCCGCAGGTTTCCAGCCCCAGGCCGCGCACGGCCCGGATCATTTCGATCGCGCGATCGAGGTCGCGTTGCTTCGGGCCGCGCCACGCGGCTCCCATGCAGAAGCGGCTTGCGCCGTTGGACTTCGCGAGCCGCGCCGCCGCGACGACCGCTTCGACCGGCAGCATGTCTTCGTTGGCGACATTCGTGTGATAGCGCGCCGCCTGCGGACAGTAGCCACAGTCCTCAGGGCAGCCACCGGTCTTGATCGACACCAACGTCGACAGTTGAACGGCATTGGGGTCGAAGTGCTGTCGATGAACGGATTGCGCCCGAAACAGCAGATCGCTGAACGGCGCCGCAAAAAGTGCCTCGACGCCGGCGATGGTCCAGCGCGTCGTATTGGCGCGACCGGCGTCGGCAGAAATCGATCGGCAATCGTTAGTGGGCAGGGTATCCATAGCGACGATACTGAAAAAAGTCATTAAATTTAATGGGTTGCATATTCACATCCGCCGCAGCTCCTGTCAAGTTAATGCAATTGCATGATTAACATTCGACCGTTTTTTGTGCAGCATGGACTGCCGCAGTCATGCGTGCTGTGCAGCGCGCCGAGCGGGAGTGATGCCGTTTGCGCTGCGTGCGATGCAGATCTGCCGCGGATGCCGCTCGAGGTTTGCAGCGTGTGCGGGTTGCCGAGCCCGCGCAACGCCGTGTGCGGCGCCTGCCTTTCGGAACGACCGCACTTCGACAAGATTGCCGCGGCGTTCCTTTATGCTTTTCCGATCGACGCAGTGGTACAACGCCTCAAGTACCGGGGAGACCTTGCGCTCGCGCCGCTGCTGGGAAAAGCACTGGCGCAACGCGTTACGGAACGGCCGGATGTCATGGTGCCGGTGCCGCTGTCCGATGCGCGCATTCGCGAGCGCGGCTTCAATCAGGCCATCGAAATCGCCCGTGTCGTGGAAACAACCGCCGGAGTCACACTTCGCCCCGAGCTTTGCCGCCGCGTCAGCGACCGACCGCCGCAGGCCGGCCTGCCGTGGGTGGAACGCGCGAAAAACGTGCGCGGAGCGTTTGCGTGCGATGTCGACATGACAGGACTGCACGTGGCGGTTATCGACGACGTGATGACGACGGGTGCCACGCTGAACGAAATTGCGCGGGCGCTGAAACTTGCCGGCGCAGCGCGTGTGAGCGGCTGGATCGCCGCGCGCACGTTGCGGGACTGAACGCGCGGACTGCGTTCGGGAATTGCGCGCGCTACTGCAACTGGCGCAATCGCTGATCCGCGTAGGCCTGCAACTCGGGCGTCAGGGAACCCGCCGCCTTGGCACGCCGAAACGCGTCCTGCGCATCTGTGATGCGTCCGAGCGCCTGTTGCGATGCGCCGAGCCCCAGCAGCCAGACGCCGTGCTGCGGCCGCAGGCGCAGCGCCGACTGAAAATGCTCGACGGCTTCGCCGTGCCGCTGCAGGCGCTGCAACAAGGCAGCCAGGAATCCCGCGTAATCCGCATTGTCCCGCGCGTGCTCGAGCCCCTTCAGCAACGTGTCGACGCCGCTGTTGCTGTCTCCGCGCTCCACCTGCAACCGCGCCAGCGCCATCGAAAATCCCGGTTGCGCCGGGCTGAGCCGCAGCCCCTCCTGCAGCAACCCCTCCGCTTCGGCGTGTTGCCGCTGCTCGAGCAGCACGCCGAACAACGCCTGTCTCGCGCTGTGGTGCCGCGGCGACTGGCGCAATGTCGATTCGAGCGCCTCGCGCGCTTCCGCGAGCCTGCCCTGGTGCATGAGCGACGTGCCGCGCGCGTAGTCCGCATCCGCGAGGTCGCGCGCGGTCGGTTTTCGGGTCTGCTTGTCGATTTCCACGGGACCTGCCGGCGGGGACACAACCTTGGCCAACGCGAGAGGGGGCGCCGGTTCGCGTGCCGCCGAGTCGCCCGGCGTTGCCGGGGTACGCGCGGTGGCAGGCAACGCCGCCGATTGCGGCTGCGGCCCCACAATATCCGTCGTTGCAACCAGAACCCGCCCCGGCGCCGCGGGACGCGAATTGTCCTTTGGCGGCAGCGCATCGACCGCTTCCACCGGCACCCGTGACAGTTCGAGACTCAGGCGGGACGCCCAGCGCCATGCCGGTTCCGCGCCATCGACCGCGCCGGGAACGGCGCGCTCGGACGCCGCATCATTCGCTTGCGCAACGACCGGCTCCACGCGTTCCGAAAGCCCGCTGCCCGGCCTTGCGCCTGCGAGAGCAAACGCCAATGCGCCGATGCCGGCGATGCCCAGTGCCGCCATGCCCGACATGCGCCAGATGCGATTGGGATCCTTGATCTGCGGAAGCGCCCGCACGTGGCCGGGCAGCGCTTCCCGTTCCGCGCCCGACGCCCTGCGCCGGTCGAGGTCGAGCAATACCTGATTGATTACGCTCATGCCAGAATCGCCCAACCCAGTCCGCTGGCCGACAGCACGACCATCGCAAACCCCGCCCAGCGCAGCAGGCGTCCGCGACGCGCCGCAGGCGTATCCAGCGCCGATGCCCGGACCTGATGCGGCGTCACCTGCTGCATGCCTTCCCCGAACGCGAGCAGCAGGGACTTGTGCGCCACGATGTTCACGAGGCGCGGCACGCCGCCGCTGGCCGAGTGGATGGCCCGCACCGCGGCGTGCGTGAAAAGCCGGTTGCCGCGGTATCCCGCGACGCGCAGCCGGTGCGCGAGATAACTGTCGACCTCGTCGCTGGAAAGCGCCGTGAGCCGGTACTGGAAAGTGATGCGCTGACGCAGCTGGCGCACGGCCGCTCCGGCAAGTTTTTGATCGAGTTCCGGTTGCCCGAACAACACGACCTGCAGCAGCTTGCGCTTCTCGGTCTCCAGATTCGTGAGCAGGCGCAATGCCTCAAGCGTGTCGATCGGCATGGCCTGCGCCTCGTCCAGACACAGCACGACGGATTTGCCCTGCCGCGCGAAATCCAGCAGCGCGCGATTGAGGCATTTCAGCACCTGATGCTGGTCCGCATCGCGCGCAATGGCGACGCCGAGTTCGTCCGCGAGCGCGAACAGCAGCGTCCGTGGCTCGAGGTAGGGATTGGGAATGTAGGCGGACACGAAGCCCGCGTCGAGCATCGCGAGGTACCGCCGGCACAACAACGTCTTTCCCGTGCCGACTTCGCCGGTGATCTTGATGAAGCCTTCGCCGTTCTTCGTCGCGACCAGCAGCGTGTTCAACGCTTCCTGGTGTGCATTGCAGGCGTAGGCGAAACTCGTGTCGGGTGTGATCCCGAAAGGCGGTTCACGAAGCCCGAAATGCGCCTGGTACATGCGGCCAGGCCTAGCGCGCCGGCGGCGGCGACGGCTGCCGCTCCATGTCGCGCAGGCGATCGCGGGTGTCGGAAAGATCCTGCTGCCAGTTGCGATCGCTGTGTATGATCGTGGGCTTCAGCAGAATCACGAGTTCGCTCTTCACGCTCGTGTTCGACCGCTGCCGGAACAGGTTTCCGACCCCCGGCGTATCGCCCACGCCGGGCACCTGACTGCGGTCGATCGAATTCTGCTGGCGCATGAGTCCGCCGATTGCGACGATGTTGCCGTCCTGCACGCGCACGATCGTGTCCGTCTCGTTGACGCTGCTGGAGGCCAGCGGCAGCGTGAACGAACCGAGCGTGCCCAGATCGATCACCTTGCGCCGCTCCACGACGTCGCTCACCGCCGGCCGGATGTGCAGGATGATGCTGTTGTGCTCGTCGATCTGCGGCGTCACGTCGAGCGCGATTCCGGAGAAAAACGGCTGCACCGTGATCGTCGGAGCAATGGTCGTCCCGGCGCCGCTCGTGGTCGACGTCGTCGATACATTGGTCACGAAGAACTCGTCGGTGCCGACCTTCAACACGGCCTTCTGGTTGTTGATGGTCGCCACGCGCGGACTCGACAATACATTGATCGTTCCCTGCGTTTCGAGGAACGACAGCAGCGCCGAGAAATTCTTGCTCTGCAACGCAAGGCCGAGGATGCCGCCGCCGACCCCGGTGCCCGCCGCCAGGGCCGCGGTGGCGCCCAGGTTCGCGATCAGCCCGGCGCTGGGATTGACGGAACCATCCGGGAGGCGCGCCGTGCCCGCCCCCGCAGACATTTCCGCGTTGTTGCTCAACGTCGCGCCCGGCGTCAGAACGCCGCCTGCCGCACGCGTGCCACCGTCACGAAAAGCGGTCCAGTTAACGCCCGCCTGATAGCCCTCGCGCAATGTGACTTCGATAATTTTTGCTTCGAGCACGACCTGCCGCTCGACCACGAGCTGCATCGCCTTCAGAAACGACTCGACGCTGCGCAACTCGTGCGGCAGCGCGCGGATCACGATGACGCCGGACTGCGGATTCACGACCACGTTCCGGCCTTCCGCCTTGCCGACGATGGTCGCGAGCGCTTTGCTCACGTCGCCCCAGAAGTCGCTGGTGGACGACGTGGTCACGCGCGTGCTCTCGGTGAGCCGCGACGCCGGCGCGGCCGGCTGCGCGCCGGCCGGTGTACCCGGCGCGGCGCTTCCCGGCACGCCGCCGGTCGCCGCCCCGGGCGAATCGGTGATCGAGCCCGAACTCACACGCACGTCGGTCTGGCCGCGCCGCATCGCCTGGAGGTAATTGACCTGGAACATGCGGGTCTGCAGCGTCAGCGGCTGCACGCTAATGCGCGTGCCCTGCACCCGATACTCGTAGCCGTACAGCTCGCGGATGGTTTCGAGCGCCTCGCGCACGGTGACATCCTTCAGTCGCACGGAAATCGGTTCCTTCACGTCCGGATGCACGATCATGCTGAAAGGCGTGCCCGAAACGATGGCCATGAAAACCTGCCCTGCCGGTGCATTGTTGACGTTGAGGTCGAAACGCGTTTCGGGGGCCCTGGCGTCTGGCTTCGGCATTTCCACCATCAGCGGCGGCATCAGCGCGCGGCTGACGGCTTCCGGTGTGGCCGGTTTCACGCGATTCTGCGCGGCCGCGTCCATTTCCTTCGAGATGCGCTCGAACGTCGTGTCGCGCCGTTCCGGCATTTCAGCGCAAGCGGCCAGCGTGATCGCCGACAAGGCCAGTATCCACCGCTTCATATTGCCATCCTCTCGTATCGTTCTGGTCATGGCGCCTTCGGCGCCGCCGGCTTCCGCTTCACGGTGCCTGTCGCGGCCGGCTTGACTGCTTTCTTCTCGATGCCCGGATACATCTTCAGGATTTGCACGTCGCTTCCGTCCCGCAACACGGCTTCGCTTTCCGTGACCCGCACGAGCCGTGCATTGCCGAACTTTTCGCCGACTTTCACCATTTGTCCGTTGATGATCGCCGCCTTGACGGTCGGTGAAATCACGACCGATTGCAGCGCGACGCCGGATGCCGCGGTGGACGCGGCCGAATCCGCACCCACCGCGGGACGCGTCGGGTCGTTCGAGATCTGCGCTGCCGCCGTCCCCGCGACGAACGTCATTGCAAGCGCAATGCCGCACAGCGCCGAGCGTTTCCGAAGTGTTGTCGCGCGCGGAGTCATACGATCAACCACGCCTTGTTCAGACTCAGCGTGTGCACCGTCAACGTCAATGTGAGCTTCGGGTGCTCGTCGGCGGAAAGTTTCGCGTGCCCCCAGAACATCTGCCACGGCAGCTTCTCCAGCCGGACCAGGTAGTCGTGCAGGTCCGCGTACGACCCCTGGATCGAGAATTCGAAACTGTGCTGAAAAATGCCGCGCTCCGCCGCGGGCGCGGCGTCTTTCGGCGGCGCCGGCTGCCCCGGCACGTCGAAGCGTTGTACGGGCAGCTTTTTCAGCGCCACCAGCGTCAGTCCGCGGCTGCGGCCGAGCATGCCTTCCAGCAGCTTTGCCATCTGCTCCGGCGGCACCAGATTGCGATGGAGTCCCCGCATTTTGCTGTCGATCTCGGCGATCTGGCGCAGCAATTCCTCCCGGTACTTGCGATTCGTCGTCGCGGCATCCTGGTTTTCCAGTATCCGGATCGCGGCATCGGAAGTGCGCACGTTGTTGCGCGCGTCTGCGAGTTGCTGTGTCGCGCGCTTTTGCTGCGCCGCAAGCGGCTGCAGCAGGATGACGTCGAGCAGCGCCGCCGCAACCACGAGCACGCCACCGAATACCATCACGCGCTCGCGTATCGAGAGCGCGTCGTATTTCGCGGCAATTTTCCGGTAGTACGCGATCATGGCTGCTTTCCCGCCTTGGCCGGCGTAAACGTCACGGCGGGCGCATGCGACTGGGATGCGGCGACCGGGCTCGGCACTGCAGCCGGGGACACCGCGCTGTCTGCGGTTCCCATGCTGAACTCGAGGAAAGCCGGCATCTTTTCCGCGGACGATGCCGCCTTGCTCTCGTTGCCATCCTTGGCCGGCGCCTCGGGGGCCGGTTTCGGCTGGCGCATCTCCAGCGTCGAAAACACGCGTCCCTTCAGCACGCTCTCCTGGTTCAGGCGCTGGATATAGTTCGGCACAAGATCGGGCTGCATGGTGCGCCCCTGCAGGGCCACCTGGCCGCCGCCGATCGAAAATCCCGTTAGCCAGAGTCCGTTCAGGGATTGCCGCGAAAACGCGCGCAGATATTCGGCAAATCCGTGACGGTCTCCCAGCGCGCCGCCGGCGAGGGCTTCCATGCTCGCGCGCGCGGTTTTAAGTTCCGATTCAAGACGCGCGATTTCAGCCGCGGCGCCAGCGTCGCCCTTCGCCGCCACACTGTCCCCCTTCAGCCGGTCGGCGTACTTGCGCTGCGCGGCAAGCAACGCTTCCGCCGAAGCCGCTTCCTGCTGCAGGCCTTTCACGTGCTGTTGCCGGTACGCGCCGATTGCAAGCAACGTCAGCAGCGCAAGCAGTACCAGCGCGAACATCGACGCAAACGTGAGCGCAATACGCTGCTTGCGAAACACGGGGTTGAACAGGTTGATCTGCTGGCTCATGGCGCCGCCGCCTCGGCCCGCATCGCGGCCCCGATGAGGGATATGCACTGCGCCTGGCGCGGGGCATCGCGCAACTCCGGAATGCTCGGAAAATCCATGACTTCCTGCAGGTCGAACAGCGCCACCGGCACGCCGAGGTTGTCGGCGAGGTATTGCTGGAACGCCTCCGCTTCGGGCACGCGCGTGACCACCACGCGCGACACCGCGACGTGATTGAACTGCCGGTCGAAATTGTCGAGCGACCGCTGCAACTCGAGCACGACGCGATCGTAGAGCTGGGAACGTTGCTCGCCCGTGGCCCCGGCGAATTGTTTTGCGGAGAGGTCGATGCGCCGGTACTGGTACAGCTCGCCGCCGCTCGTGAACGTGAGCAGTCCGCCGCCATCATCGAACGAGAGAAACGCGACGCCGCGCCCCGCTTCCTCGAAGCACTGGGCGAAATTGCGCTGCGCAAGTTCGGGGATGTCGATCACTTCGAGCGGGATGTCGGAATCGTTGAACGGTTTCACGGCGGCAGCGATCACTTCGTTTTTCGCGGCCACCGCGAACATCTGCTGACTGCCGCGCTGCGCGCCGCCTGCGGGCGCCGGGACCTTGATCCCATCGACGGTTGCCATTTCGACCGGAAAATCGATGAGATCCTTGATGCGCCATGGAATGGCCGCTTTCAACTCTTCGGCCGGAACGGCCGGTGCGTCGATCTGCAACAATTGATAATCACCGGGCGCCAGCAGCGTGGTGCAGCGATAACGATCAAGGTCGAGTTCGCGCCGCAGGCGCGTCAACGTCGCGGTATCGCTCCCTTCCTTGCGAAAGGATTCGCACAACAGAATCTCGGGACGCGCCTTGCCGGCGACCAGTACGTGCGACACGTCGACGCGGTCCGGCGTCAGCGTGAGGCACAGCCAACCAGGCCTGCGTTTACCGGAACCGAACAGCTTCATGCGCGGCGCCTATGCGGGCTAAGTGTCGGAAAAATAACATAAAACTCAATAATGTCAAAGAGTTGGCGCAAGTTTTGCAAAGCAAAATCGCGGCGATAAATTATAACACTTTGTTTTTACGCATATTTTGTGTTCTCATGCCGTGGTGACGGCGCAACAGTCACGCGCGCGGAGCACGAAGCGCAAACCGAGCTCCGCCGCCACAGTAGCGAAAACGCGCCGGTACCATCATGCACAGCAGGGGCAGAAAACCTGCTTTGTTCCGCAACGGACGCCGGAACAGGACCGCGCCAGGCCGTCAGAAGTTTTCGCGGTTGTAGATGAACTCGTCGGCGCCGTGATAGATGCCGAACGTCGCGCGGCCGGACGGATTCTGGTTGTACGCGCCACCTGTCCAGTTGCCCTGAAGGTGGAGCAGGTTTGCACCGCCCGCGGGCGAAGTCGCGCCGCCGACCGTGAGACACGTCGTCCCGCTCGCGCCGGTTGTGAGATTCGCGGTCAACGTCACGCTGCCGCTGTTGCCGTTGCCGGGCGCGGCGAACGTGAACGTGCGCCGGCCGGCGCTGAACGTACCGCCGCCGCTCACTGCGGTTTCGCACGCATTGAGGTTGTTCGTGAATCCGCTCATCGCGACATTGCTGTTGTTGATGACGGTGCAAGCGTCCGCGGTGTTGGTGATGAATGCGGTGCCGTTCCAGTACTGCGTTTCCATGAGCACGGGCAGCGCGACAAGCTGCGACCCGTTCGCGTTGTTGATGCGCAGGCGACCGAAGCGCATCTCCTTGTTGCCGCCACTGAACGCGATGCCGCCGCCCGCGACTTCGTTGCCGAACTTGGCCGGATTGGCCGCGTAGGCAATGGCGTCGCCGTCGATCACGTTGACCGCGAGACTGATTTCCGCATTGAATGGCGCGACCGGTGTCGAGCGCGCAAAAAACAGACCGGTTCCAACAGTGCCGGAACTGAAGGTCAGCGTGCCGCTGCCCGACGCCACGCCGCCGGTATCGACGATCACCGGGTCGGTGCCCGGCACGCTCGTCACGTCGAGCGTACCGGTAAACGCCGCGTAGCCGCGATTGGTGCCGCCCGGATACGTCAGTGACGTGTTGGTGAGCTTCCACCAGGCGCCGGTGTAGTTTCGTGTCGTGGCATTGCCCAGCGCCGCCGAGTTTTGCGCCGTCACGGTGATGACGGGTTGCGTGGTGTATGCAAACGATTGTCCGACGTACGTGAACGCGGTGCATCCTGTGGCAAACGCCGGCGTGTTGAACGATACGTTGAAATGATCCGGCGTGAAACGGCCTATCGCCGCGGTCGTCGAGGAATTGCCGAAATTGCAGCCGTACCTGCCGCCCACCAGCACGTTGGAAAATCCGCCCACGACGCAGTCGCCCGGGCCCTGGTCCACCGCGGTAAACGTGCTGTCGAATACGCCGTTCACGCCGATAGTGAAGTTGCCCACCTCGCTATACGTGAACGCAGCGCCGGTCGCCGTGCCCGATCCGCTGGCCGCTGCGCCGAACGCGCCGGCCACCGACCCGTTCTGCACCGCGCCCGCGTGCGCGGTGACGAGGCTGTTGTTGATCGAAGGAGTCCCGTCGTATCCGGCACCGGCAACGGCCGTAATTGTGAAATTGTCGCCCGCCCTGGCAACGGGCGTACCGGTCGATCCGGAGTTCGTCATGTTAGATGCAACGCTCGAAAACGCCACCGGCCGGATCGCGAAGTTGTCCGTCGAGCAACTCGTGACCGTCGGCGAGCCGGTGGGGTAGCGCACGCGAACACGCACGTCGCGATACGCCGTGGCAACCGCGGCGAAGTTCACGGTCGAGCGCCCGTTCGTGATCGTGGGATTGGGCGCGACCGTCTGCACGAGCGTGAATACCGTCGGGCAGTTCTGCGCGTCGAGCGCGGCGCCGGTGGTATTCGCAACGAGTTCAACCGTGACGGTATTCGTGAACGTTCCCAATTGCGCGCCGGCGTTGATCGCGACGACATCGAGGCTGAACGCCGTGCCGGCGAGCTTGGTGAATATTTGCCCGGTGATGGCACCCGCACCCGTGGTGGTCTCGAACGCGTTGAAACTCGACGGTTCCGCGGGCACGACGGCGGGTCGCAACGCGAGGATATGCGCGATGCCGATATCCGCGTTGGCCGACGCGTCCGCGTTTTTCGTTCCCGTGGCGCCGACGCCGGCCTGCAGCACATAGTAACCGGCCATCGATTGCCCATCGGCATTCGGCGCCGTGAGGGACGCAACATCGAACGCTTCAGACATGCCCGAGGTCGTCACAAAAGTGCCGGAAGACTTGTAGGTGTGATGCGTCACGACCATCGTGTTCGCGACGGTCGTATTTACGGTTGCCGTGGTGTGGGAAAGCCCGCTGCCGGTGTTCGTGCCGTTGCTGTCGACGTCGATCGGATTGCTCGTATCCACGCCCGAGAAGGTCTGGATTCCGCCCGCGGCATATCCCGCCGCCCAGTTCGAGAAATTCCACGAGTAGGACGCCGGTTCGACGCCGCTGACCGATCGGCGATAAATGTAGAGCGAGGTCCCGGAACCGGAGTTGTTGTTGACCTGCCGCACGAGCGTCCATCCCGCCGGGGCGGTGACGGTCGCCGAGGAGGGTTGCACGGCCACGGAGGCAATCATGACGTCGTTCGTCGTCGTGCCGGCGGGCACGTTTATGGTGAGCCGTGGGCGCGGTGACTGCAACGCGAGCGTGCTTGCGACGCCAGCGTCGGGCGTCGCGCCCGCAGCCGTGGCAATGCGCGTGCCGGTGCTGACACCGCTCGCAGCGATGAATTGATAATTGCCTTCGATGGACTGCCCCGCCGCCCCTGCAGCGCCGCTCGCCTGGTCGAAGCCCTCGGTCATACCGCCGGGCGGCGTCCACGTTTGAGAGGAAGCGTAGGTGTGGGACGTCACCAGCATCGTGTGCGCCACCGTCGGCGTCACGGCGGGTGCGGTGTGCGTATTCGCGCTCGCCGTGCCGTTTCCCCCCTGGACGTTGACCGGGCTTACCGTGTCGACGTTGAAAAACGCCTGTATGCCGCCCACCGCGAATGCCGCGTTCGTCACGGAGAAGTCGTAAAACGTCGGCTCCGCGCCCGTCGCAACCTTGCGGTAAATCGCGAGCGTATTGGACGTCGCGGCGCCCTGCGAGTCCTGCCGCACGAACACCCAGCCCGCGGGCGGCGTCACGAGGCCCGTCGACGGTTGTATCGCGATCGACGCGATCAGCGTGTCACCCGCCTGCACACCCGTGGGCAAATTGATTCGCAATCCGGGACGTATGGCGAGTATGTTGGTCGCTCCGGCGCCGTCGTCGGCCCCGCTTGCCGTCGCGGATTGTGCTGCAACGGTTGCTGCGGTCGCCTGCGTGCGCGTGGCGCTCGCAACGGTCATGCCCACGTCGTTGGCGGCGGCCGGCGAGCGCTGATCGAAGCGTTCGGTCAATCCCGCGGTATACGTACCCCATTGGCCGGCCGACGGGTACGAGAAGGTCGCGACGACGATCGTGTTGTTGACGCGCGTCGTAAGCGACGGCGTAGTGTGCGTGGGCGCGCTCGCGGTTGTCTGCCCCGCGAAAACGTCGATGGGATTCGTCGTATCGGCACCCGTGAAGCGCAGGATGCCGCCGGCGGCATGCGTCGAGCCCGCGATGGTAAACGTGTAGTTCGCGGCCGGTTCGGACCCGAGATTGGTAATTACCTTGCGATAAACGGCAAGCGAGTTGTTTGGATTGCCGGTGTTGTTGTCGATGCGCTGGACCAGCGTCCATCCGGCATCCACCGGCGTGATCGTCACGCCGTTCGGGCGCACGCCGACCGACACGATCAGCACGTCGTTCACGGCCAGCCCCGCAGGGCGCGGAATGGACAACGTGCCCGCACCGACCAGCAGGCCGCTCGTTGCATTTCCGAAAGCCGGCGTCGTCAACGTGCCCGAACTTGCGGACCGGAACTGCGGCGCCATCGCCGACGAGGAGGCCGCGCTGCGGAACGCGATCTGCGCGTACGCGCCGGGAACGCCCGCGAGCCATTGCATCGCGAGCAATGCGAGGAGAGGGAAATATATTCGTAAAATCAATGGCATATCGCCTCTAGCCACACGAACAGCGCGGCGGCACGGCCGTCGGATCCTTGCACTTGGACAACGTCGCGGCGACTTGTCGCTCGACGTAACCCGTGGCCGGTGATGCATGGGGACACGCGCCGCCAGACGGCTGGTTGCAAGCCGTCGCAACGATACGATACGCGCCGACGCTGCGGTTGCCTTCGGTCGTGATTACCGCGGTGCACGTCACGGTCACCGTGAAGGCTGACAGCGATTGCGCGAGTCCCGTGAGGTGTGTCGGAGATGCGGGACAGGCGGGCAGCACCACCGGCGAACAGGTCACGGGATTCAGCGTGTTGTTCGGATCCAGCACACGCCACGCGCCCCATTCCATGCCGGCGCGCGCCGCCTGATAGGCGCGTACTCCCTGCAAATCCAGTTGCGAGCTGGATTGCTGCAGCCCGGAGACCGACACGATGAACACGCCGAGCAGCGCGAGGATCACCACGAGGAAAATTCCGGTGACCAGGCTGAAGCCGCGCTGCGCGCGCGCGGCGATGCGACGGCCGGATGCCGATTCGGGATCAGGGCACATTGCTGACATGCACCTGTTGAAACAATCGGGCGGATTCACCGTCTCTCGTCAGTTGCAGCGTCAACGACAGAACGCCGGTCCGCGCGGCGGATGCACTGGTGGTGTACGTAAAGCTGCACGCCGAGACATTCTGCGCGAGCAGCACGTCGTTGGCCGTTGCCGGCGGCGTCGCCTGACACTGGCTTATCGGATAGTTCCAGTAGCGCCGCAACACGCCGCTCGCTACATCGCAGGCGTAGGTCACGGGATATTGCACGACGTGAAAGCGCTTGCCCGGAGACGCCAGCGGAAACAGCTTCGCGGCGCTCAGCGTGATCGTCGTTGCGGTATTGCCGGCGTAATTCGCGCGGTTATCGCCCGAGTAGGCGTTGGCACTGGTCGTCGCCGGACCCGTGGCACAGGGCGGATTGGTTTCTTCGCCCGCCAGGTTGTACACGACGATGGACTCGCCGCCGCTGAACGCGGGCATGTTGCCGATCACGTCAAACGTGGTATCCGCCGTGGTGAAATTCAGAATGTCACCGGCACCGCCGCTGTCCACCTCGGCGCGATAGCGCCCGCCGCCGCTCGTCTGCAGAAATTCGATGTATTCCACGCCGCCCGCCGAAGTCGTGCGTATGCTGTTCGGCAGCGCCAGTCGCACGTCGCGCGTGATACGCCGCAGCGCGGTATCGGCCGCATCGGCCAACTCCGCCCTGCGCGCGGCGTCGAAATAGCCCTCGACCGGCCGGCGGATGAACGTCGCCACGACCGCGGCGATGATTCCGGTAATCGCGATGACAACGATCATTTCGACCAGCGTCACGCCGCGTGCGACAGGCCGGAATCGCGCGGTACGGTCAGGGCAGCGCATTGGGAGCGTACCGCGTGCGAAAGCCATGAAGGACGACGGACGTATTGCCCGGACCGGCCACCGTGACCGTGACGAGCAGCGCATCCGTGGCGGGAACGACGTCGAGCGCCTGTTGCGCGACCTGCACGCTCGCGGTGTAGGCACCCAGTCCGGCCACGCCGGCGCCGGTGATGTCGGTAATTCCCGTCATGCTGAAGCCGTTGTAGTCGCTGACGTTGTCGAACGGCAGTATCGCCCCTGTCCGCGTCTCCGCCCCTTCGACGCCGATCCCCTCGGGCGTCGCGCATCCCGCGCTGCTGGTAGCAGTCGCGGCGACCGGATCGTCAGGATCACAATAGGTAAGCGGCATCAACTGCACTTCTTCCATGACCGCTTCGGCGATCGCAAGCGCCTGCTTCTGGATCAATGGATCGGCGCTGCCCCGGGCCGTGACATTCATCGCGGCGAGTACGCCGCCGATCGCCACTCCGACGATCACGATGAACACGATCTGTTCGACGAGCGACAGTCCGCGCTGCGTGCGGCTACGGGTGCACATATCCGGTTTCGCGCTCCACCACGATCTGCCGCGCCGGATCCCCGGCGACGGTGCTCGACACGACGACAGTCACCTGTGCGTCGGGAATCGGACGACCTGCGCTGTCAAAACTGAAATTCGCCGCGCTCAGCGTCACGCCATTCGGCGCCGTGGTGGTGAGAGCCGCGCCGGTTGCAGGATGGGAGACCGGCGCCGCACAGCCGACATCCGTGGCCGCAGTTACCGCAGTCGCGGACACGCAAACGAATATCGTGCCGCGCCGCGCTACCGCGAGCTTCTGTGCAAACCGGACGACGCCCTGCGCCTCGTCGTAAAACCCGCGACTGCGAAACGCATCCGGTCCGACAAAACGCGGCCCCACCACGGCAAACAACACGCCGGCTACGGCAATGGCGACGACCAGTTCGACGTAGGTGAAACCCGCGCTGGGCGATCGGCTGTTCACGCGCTGCAAGCCCCGGACAAGTTGCGACGCACAGAACCAAACAGAAGGGGGCGCCGCAAACTCGCCCCCGTCCACCTTACCGGGGGACCGTCCGCATATGACGGTCGCCCCCCTAATGCATCCTACTCAACAGCCGCCGACCGATGTCGCCACGGCGCCGGTAGTGCCATTGTATGTGGCTTGGCAGGTTGCGCTGCCGCCCGACGGCCGGAACGTTACGGCGGTTGCCGTCGTGTAGTCGATGGTCAGTCCGTTGGTGCTGCCAAGCGCGTTTCCGATGCCGGCGGCCGTTCCGACAGGCACGCCCGACCCCGAGTTGACGGTAACAACCGTGCCGTCGGCCATGGTTGCTGTGGTGCCGGTTCCGCCCGTAGCGTAATAACGCGCCTGGACGACACCCACCGCCGACGACAACGCACCGGACACGCCGTTTACCGCCGCTGTACGCGCTTCATTGGTTACGTTGATGAATCGCGGCAGCGCTGTCGCCGCGAGTATGCCGAGAATCACGATAACCACGATCAATTCCACCAGCGTAAAACCGCGTGCTTGCTTGCCCATCACACACCTCCTCGTTTCGAGATTGATAATGTAAACCCGGGTGTTGCAATCGCCGCGTGACGCCCGTCACGCTTTGCGAACAAAATCAAGAACAATCAACAACCTGTGGTCGTCAGTATGCTGAACACCGGAGCCTGGTTCGGACCCGGTGCCGTGTAGGTAAAACTGCACGTCGCCGGGTTGTTACCCAATACCATCACGGTGAGAATATCGCCCGCGCCCGGCCCGCCGCCGGTGACGTCCCAACCGTCGGATGACGACGGACCGACGGTCATCCCCGATGCCGCGATGATCCCCCCCGCGTTGGCGGTCGGATACTGATTGATGATCGTGATGCTCGCGCCCTCCATGATCAGCGTTGCCCCGCATTGCGGGATCGACGACAGGCACGCGGCATGCGCCAGCGCCGACGCGGCCTTCATCGCGCCCAGTGCGCCGTTCAACTTCGCGACGCGCGCGCGCGTCTGCATGTCGGCGAACCGCGGCAGCGCCACTGCCGCCAAAATTCCCAGAATGATGATCACGGTGATCAGTTCGATCAGCGTGAACCCCTTCTCGCGCGGCATCCGGCTGTGCATTACGTCACGGCTTATGTATCGCATGTCATTGATACTCCAGCAAAACCCGTGCCAGTGAGTGTGTCGTTGCCGCGCTCAAGACCAGCGATAGGGGCGGACCGGCACCAACGCCACCCCCGCAACGCTCCGGACGGGTCCGCCACTGACGTGTATTACGTCATAAACGAGCCGCGCCTGAAACCGCACCTGCTTCATTCCACCCGCCACCTCCGCCTCCAGAAACCGCGTGTTGTTGGCCACGTACACCAGGTGACGGTTGTTCGCGTCGAAATACCAGTTGCCCCTGCTCGCGCCGTCGCCGTACTCGCCGCCGTAGTTCTGCGGCTTCTTGTCCAGCCATCGCGCCGGGTTCTCGGTTTCCAGCGCCACCGCTTCGCCCTGCCGATCCTTCGAAATCAGGTCCGCCAACCGCAACTGCAGTCCGGCCTTGAAGAGACGCACCTGCGTTTCCATCGCCGTGCGTTCGGCAGCCTCCGCGTAATACGTCAGCCGTTCCAGCAACACCACCGCCAATATCGCCAGCACTATCGCAACAACCGCCAACTCCAGCAGGGTGAGCCCCCGCGACCGCCGCCATCCCGCGATCGGCCTCATTTCTTCCCGAGCGCCGCCTGCCCGAGATCCCAGATCGGCAGGAAGACCCCCAGCGCGAGTACCAGGACCAGCGCGCCGAGCGTCAGGATCAGGATCGGCTCGATCTGCGACGACAGCGTCTTCAATTCGTATTCGACCTCGCGCTGGTACATGTCGGCCACCTCGCCCATGAGGTCGTCGATCGAACCCGACTCCTCACCCACCGCGATCATCTGCAGCACCACCGGCGTGAAAATGCCGGTTCCGGTCGCGGTGCGCAGGATCGACTCGCCGCGCTCTACGTTTTCGCGCATCGACATCACCCGCGCAGCGACGTGAACGTTGTCGACGGTGTTCGCGACCATCGTCAGCGCCTGCACCGCAGGCACGCCGCTGCGCAGCGCCAGCGCGAAGCTTCGTGCAAAACGCGACAACGTCGCCTTGAGCACGATCTTCCCGGCGACCGGGATGCGCAGCTTGAAGCGGTCCCATTGCAGGTGACCCCGCTCGGTTTTCACCCAGGCGCGGAACCCGAAAATCGCGGCGACGAGGGCAACCAGCATGAGCGGCCAGTACGCCACCATGAAATTGGAAAAGCCGATCAGCACTTTCGTCATCAGCGGCAATTCAGCCTTGAAGCTGTCGAACACTTTGACGAAAGCCGGAATCACGAACAGGTTGATGATCACGATCGCCACGGCCATGGTCGCCACCACGAAAGCCGGATAACGGATCGCGGTCTTCACCTGCTCGCGCATGAACTGCTCGAATTCGAGGTGATGGAACAGGCGCAGGAACACCTCGTCCATCGTGCCGGTATCCTCGCCGACGCGGACCATCGCGACGTAGAACGCGTCGAACACGTCCGGGTGGCGCCCGATGGACGCGGAAAGCTCGCGGCCGCCGTCGAGGCTTTCGCGTATCTCCCGGATGACGCGTGCGAACGTCGGGTTGTCGGTGGACTCCTGCAACCCGCGCAAGGCGCCCATGATCGGCACGCCGGCTTTCAGCAGCGTGTACATCTGCCGGCTGAAGAGCAGCACATCCTGATTCGTAACCTTGCGCTCGCGCAGCCTGCCCATCAACGCCGCGCCCGCCTTGCCCGGCGCGGCGGACGGCGTGATCTCGACGGGTGTGATGCCCCCGCCGAACAGGGTCGCGGCGATGGCCCCGCTGTCGGCGCCTTCGAGCACGCCTTCGACCATCTGACCGCGCGCGTCCCGGCCCTTGTATGAGAAAAATGCCATGCGCCGCGCTAGTCTTCGAGCTGGTTGCTGACGCGCATCGCTTCCTCGACGGAAGTCCTGCCGGAGAGCACGAGTTGCGTGGCGTGCCGGCGCAATGTGTTGCCCGCCATCTGCTCGCGCGCCGCATGCACGAACCGCGCCGGGTCATCGCTGTTCGCGGCTTCGACCACCGGCACGGTCATTTCGAGCGCCTCGTAGACGCCGGTGCGTCCCTGGTAGCCGGTGCCGTTGCAGTTGGAGCATCCACGCCCGCGCTGATACCGATGCCGGTCGACGGTATCGCCCAGTTCATGCTTGAGCCATTCGCGTTCGCCGGGCAGCAACGTGTAGTCCTCGACGCAGCTCTCGCAATTGACGCGCGCAAGGCGCTGGGCGACCACCAGTTGCAGCGAAAGCGCGACCATGTACCGCGGAGCGCCCATGTCGAGCAGCCGGATCGGCGTCGTCACCGCGTCGTTCGTATGCAGCGTCGAGAACACCATGTGGCCGGTCATCGCGGCGCGCAGGCCGGTTTCGACCGTCGGCTGGTCGCGCATCTCGCCGACGAGAATGACGTCGGGGTCCTGGCGCAACGCGGAGCGCAGCACGCGCGCGAACGACAGCTCGATTTTTTCGTTCACCTGCACCTGGTTGATGCCCGGCAGCCGG